>DATGDT010000097.1:0-6470 GCA_035310725.1 Gemmatimonadales bacterium | reverse complement strand
ACCCCAGTGGCCTGGAACTGAAAATTGTCGGCCAGGTTGCTGATCTGAGGCTGGAATGGCGCCAGCGGACCCGTGCTGTTGCTGCACGCGGCAAGAACCGCAATGGTCGTGAGTACGACAGCAGCGACAGCGCGTGGAATTCGATGCGTCCTCATGCGTTTCAGACTCCCGATACTCAAGGGTGAGCGCGACAGGTTCAAGACCGGGTGCCTGGGAACGCAAACAAGAGGCCAAGCGGCGAGGGTGCTGCGAACTCTCTCGGACTGTTCGACTTACAGGGGGTTGTGTGAGCGATGACCCTCGATCCGCCTAGCTCGATTCCGGAGCCGGTGGATTGTTTCGATACAGGAAAAGCCGGGAGGGAAGTCGGGGCGCCGGGATTTGAACCCGGGACCTTCTGGTCCCAAACCAGACGCGCTACCAGACTGCGCTACGCCCCGAAATGCTGGTCGCCGAGCCGCCGAGCCGTAAAGACGTCGAGGAGAATCAACCCAGACCAAACATAACTACGAGACCAGGCGACGCTGCAGCACCTCGATCAACGCCCGGAACGCCCGCCCGCGGTGCGAGACCTGGTGTTTGACGTCCGCAGGCACCTCGCCGAAGCCGCGCTGCAAATCCTCGGAGAAGAACAACGGGTCGTACCCGAAGCCGCCCGAGCCGCGGAGCTCCGGCAGGATGCTGCCCTCGCAGGTAGCCTCGACGATCTCAGCCGTTTCCCCCGGCCCCGCGAGATAGGCGACGACGCACCGGTACCGGGCCGTCCGCTGCTCCGCCGGGACGCCGGACAAGCGCGCCAGCAGCAGCGCGTTGTTGCCGGCGTCGAGCGATTGGCCGGGCGCCACGCTCCCCTGCTCGAGCGCGAACCGCGCCGAATGGACACCCGGCGCCCCGCCGAGCGCATCGACCTCCAGCCCCGAATCATCGGCCACGGTCGGCAGGCCGCTGCGCTGCGCGAAGTACCGTGCCTTGGCTACCGCGTTGCCGATGTAACTGTCGGTCTGCTCTAGATCGTCCTCTTCCGGCAACCGCTCCAACCCGAGCTCGTCGGGGAAGCTGACCTGCAACGCCGCGACCGCCAGCAGCTCGCGAATCTCGCGGGTCTTCCCCGGGCTGCGCGTGGCGACGAGCAACTTCATCGCGGATTCACCGCTCCTTCTCCCGCAATCGCCGCACCAGATCCGTGGTGGACTTCCCGGCGACGAGGGGAATCCGGACGACACGCCCGCCCCAGCCGGTCACGTCCGCCGCCCCGACGATCTCCTCCAACGCGTAGTCGGCGCCCTTCACCAGCACGTCCGGTTGGAGCGCCCGGATCAGCTCGAGCGGCGTCGCCTCCTCGAACGGCACGACGCAATCGACGCAGGCCAGGGCCGCGAGCACCCGCGCGCGCTCGGCCCACGGCACCAGCGGGCGGTCGTCGCCCTTGGCCAGCCGGCGCACCGAGTCGTCCGAGTTGACGCCCACCACGAGCGCTCCGCCCTCGGCGCGTGCCGCTTCCAGCACCGTCACGTGCCCCACGTGGAGCAGATCGAAGACGCCGTTGGTGAACACTACGGGACCGGCCTGGGCCGCGCGCCAGCGAACGGCATCCTCACGCGGCCGGATCTTGGAGGCGGTGCTCACCTCACAGCGGCTCGGTGACCTTGGGATGGAACCGGAAGGTGTGATCGAACAGCGGCAAGTGGACCGATTCGGAGTACTCGCTTTCGATCGTGATCTGCCGCGGTGAGGCGACCCGGGTGATCTGCAGGTTCGAGGCGGCGTCGTCGGGGAGGCCGATGTCCTGGATCGCCGCCACGATGCGCCGCTGGATCGTGCCGTTGTCGAGAGCCGCCGCGACCCGCGCCTGCGAGCCCATTTCGTCCTCGAGCCGGTAGTAACGGAAATAGAGCTCGCCGATGTTGACGCCGTAGTAGAGCACCGCCACCAGCACGAGCAGCGACAGCAGGCACCCGGTCGTGCTGGCTCCGCGCCGGCGCGCGGGAGACGTCGTGGTCACCATTGGGATTGCGCCCCGTCCACGATCTCGGTCACCAGCTTCTGCAGCGCGACCTTGCGGCCCTCGGCTTCCTGCGGCGGCTGGTAGTCCCCGAGGATGGTGAGTCCCTGATGCTGCCAGAGGGTCCGGCCGTCGCGCTGATCCACGATCGAGATATCCACGGTCAGCTGCACCTGCCGGCGCGTGACGTTGGCTTCACCGGGGTTGCCGGTTTGCACCGCGAGCGGGAGGTCGGGATCGTAGCGGGCGATCCGCCCCCGCACGACGGCGTCGGCGGTCGCCTCGCCGGCGGCGCGCAACCCGAGCCGCCCCTCGATCGCCTCGTGCACGGCGTTGGCTACCTCCGTAGTCAAGGCGGGCTCCGGCGTGTCGTTGTCGAAGGGCAGGATCGCGACGGTCTTGATGTTCGGAAGGCCGCCACCGGCGAACCCGTACAGGCAACCGCCCAGCAAGAGCCCGGCGAGGCTAGCGGCGACTGCGCCACAACGCCGGAGCGAACGTCGCCCCAGAATCCACCGCCACGAACGTGAGCTCAAACCGTGCCGACCTCTTCGGGACATCGATCCGTGCGCTCTCGGGAAGTCCGCCGGGGCCGAGGACCGTGCGGCCACGTGCCATCACCGTTCCGTCGCGGCGCCATTCCGTCTCGAGCGTCCGCGACGCACCCGGGCTCCAGCGGAAGTCGAGCGTGTCGTGCTCCTCGGCGTAGCGCCAGACCGTCCGGACGGAGTCGCGGGCGCCGAACACCGTCGCCGCGGCGCCGGGCGGACGCACGACCCCGAGCGCGGTCCAGACGAGCTGGACGGCCGGCGTCACCGACGAAGGATAATCCTCCTTCGGGTCCGCCCACTGCAACGAGTCGCCCAGCACGACTGCCGCGCCGGTCTTGAGGTTGAGCGAGGTCGCCCAATCGACCCGCACCGAATCCGGTGGTGCGACCCGGGCCGTGCCGCGGCCGCCGCCGCTGCGCCGATCGTCGTGATAGCGCCACCGGAACCGCAGCGCCGTGGGACGCGTTGGTCCGCTTCCCCGACTCCACACCGCGATGCTGTCGCGCGGCACGACGGGGACGGGCTCCGGCAGGAGCGGCGCCGGGCGGCCGTAACAGGCGGCCAGCGCGAAACATGCGGCAATGTAGGAACCGCCGCCGAGGCGGTCAAGCAAGCGCCGGGCGCTCAATAGTTGAACCCGAAGAAGAAGTCCGCGAACCGCGCGCGCCGGTCCCGGGAGGGCAAGCCGTACGACGTGATGTCACCACGGTGGTAGCGGTAGCCCACATCGAGTCGCAATACCAGCGCGTCGACGATCGGCATGCGGAAGCCCACCCCCCAGCTGCCGAGCGTCCCGCGGCCGCGCGTGGTCGGCGTCCACGCACGCCCGACATCGGTGAAGAACGCCCCCTGCACGCCGGGAAACTGCGCGGCCCCGAACGGGAACCCCAGGGCCAGGTAGTCGGTGATCGGAAAGCGCCACTCGGCGGACAGCAACCAGGCCCGGGTGCCGGACACGTACCCGAAATACGGATAGCCGCGCAGCCCCCAGGAGCCGCCGATGTTGATGAGGCGGGGCCGGTCGCCGCCCGTCCAGTAGCCGAGCGCGCGCACCGCGATCGCGCTGCGCCGGGTGGTGCGGAGGTAGTGCCGCGCGTCGCCCGAGAGGACGTAGGCGTCGAATCGGCCGTGGTTGACGTCGTTCACGAGCCCGACGGTGAAGCTGTACCGCTCCCCGTCGATCGGCCCGGTGGCCAGCCACAGGCTGTTGTCCTTCACGTAGGTGAGGTAATTGGCGGCCAGCCACGCGACGCGACGCGGCTCCGCGACGATCGGATTGGCGAAATCGAAGCGGTTCGAATGCTCCAACCGGAACTCCGCCTCGAGTCGCCGGAACCGGGAAAACGGGTAGCGCACCTGACCCAGCACGCCGTAGCTCGTTTCCTGGAACAGGCTGGTGAAATCTCCCTCGTAGAACAGCCCGCGCTGTCGATAGGCGCCGACGCCCCAGTTGATGCGATGGGTCTGGTCGAGATAGAACGCCGAACCGCTGAGATTCTCCAGCAGGTTCCCGAGGCCGCTGCCGGAATAGGAAAACGACGAGAGCGTCCCGATGAACTGGTGGTCGTTCAGGAGGTCGCTGAACAACAGCACGGCTCCCTGCTCCGAACCCAACCCCGGAGCCACCGCGGCCTCGCCGGCCGCGAAATCGAGCCCGTAGCGGCGCTTGTAGGGCGCCGGCGTCGCGCCGGCCACGGTCGTGGACGCGAGCTCCGGCCAGTCCCATCCGGGCGCGGTGCGCGTGCTGTCCAGCGCGATCTGGGTGAGCGCGGAATCGGGCAGCGACTTCGCCCGGTACAGATTGAACGAGAGGTCGCCGAATCCGCCGAACACGACACCGGACGCGCTGTCCACAAACTGCGGATCGAACGCGCCGCCCAGGGCGGCGGTCTCGCGCCGGCCATGGCCGCTCGAGTCCACCGAGTAGAGCTGCAAGGTCCCGTCCCGGTCGCTCGAGAACCAGATGCGGCCGGTCGCGGGCGACCAGCGCGGCGTGTCGTCCTGCCAGTTGCCGTAGGTGAGGTCGCGAATGGCGCCGCTCGCCAGATCGAGCAGAAACAGATTGCGGGCGCCCGTCGAACCGAACGCCGTGCGATCGGAGGCGAAGACCACGGTGCGCCCATCGGGGCTGACGGACGGATCGATGTCCTGGTAGCGGTCCGTGGTCAGCCGCTCCAGACGACCGTCGGCGAGCCAGAGGCGGTACAGATCCGAGAATCCGGACACGGCGAGGCCGCTGAACACGACGCTCTTGCCGTCGGGCGCCCACGAGGGGGAGAGGATCGACACCAGATCCTGGAACTGGTAGCGGCCCACCAGGCTGCCCTTGCGCAGATCCCAGAAGATCAGGGCATCGCGCGACTCGAAGCGACTGCCGAACACCGCGACGCCGGCGGGATTCACGTCGATGCGCGACTCGAAGTAATGGAACGACTCGAACTCGGGCGTACGCTCCCCGTGGATCACGAGATCCGCGGAGCCGCCCTCGAGCGGCCGGCTGTAGATGCTGGCGTAGCCGTCCGCGGGAGAGAAATAGAGCACCCGCACCACCGTATCGTCCGGCAGCCGGTAGGCGACGGGCTTGATGGCGAGCGTGGTGAGCTCGTGGGCCGACAGCGCGAGCGGCCGCGTGGTGCCCACGTCGCCGAAGTAGCGGCGGCGCATCCAGAACTGCCATTCATCCGACAGCTGCGCCAGGGTGCGGCCGTAGAGCTCCCGGACCGCCGCCTCGAGCGTCGGATACTTGTACAGCTCGTGATAGAGCGTGGCGATGCGCCAGTCCCCATACGTGGTCCCGAGGTAGCGGACGATGCTCCCGCCGATCGGGTAGATGATGCCGCCGCCGGCATAGGCGAGCTGTCCCAGCTCCGGCAGGCGGCCGGACACCGTCAGCTCCCGCAGGATCATCTCGTCGCGCGAGTCCTCGCCGGAGGAGAAATACTCGGCGAGTCCCTCGGTGAACCACAACGGCAGCCCGACGCGGGTGGTGCGCGGGTAGCGGAGATACGCCTCGGTCGCGAGGCTGAGCTGGAACACGTGCACCAGCTCGTGGCGCAGTGTGTGGCGGAAATCGGCGTAGTTCCCGGTGAACGGGAGGGTGACGCGCCGCTTCAGGAAGTCGGTGACGCCCAGAAGCCCTTCCGGCGGGGCATATGGGAGCACGTTGGTCTGCTCGAAGTCCGCGTGCGAGGCGTACACGATGAGCGGCACGCGGTGCAGCACCGCGTGATTGAAGCGGCGCTCGAGGACCGCGTAGCTCTCCTCCGCGTAGGCGAGCGCCACGCGGGCCAGCTCCTTCTCCTCGGGATAGAAATAGAGATCGACGTGCTCGCCGCGCAGCACCTGCCAGCTGAAGCTGTGGTACTGGACTTTGTTCTGGCCGAAGTAGCCGATTTGCCCCGCCGCCAGCGTCGGGGCCGCGGCCAGCAGGATGACGCACGCCAGTCCCCGGTTCACCGGTGGATGCTCCGGATGCGATCGCCCTGGGCGACCTGCTGCAGCACCCGCACGTCCCCGCTCACCCGCCCGAAGATCGTGTACGTACCGTCCAGATGCGGCTGGGCGGAGAAGGTGATGAAGAACTGGCTGCCACCGGTGTCCGGACCGGACAGCGCCATGCCGACCGAGCCGGTCCCATAGCGCAACGGATTGACCTCGTCGCGCAGCATCGTGCCCGGTCCGCCCCAGCCGTCGCCGCGCGGATCACCGGCCTGCGCCACGAAATTGGGCACCACGCGGTGCCAATGCTGACCGTCGAAGTAGTGCCGGTCCACCAGATCCAGGAACAGCGCGACCGTGAGCGGCGCCTGGGCCGGCAACAGCTCCAGCGGGATGGTGCCGCGGTCGGTTTCGATCGACACCTGCGGGTTGGGCTGTCCCAGGACCGAGGGGAGCAGATAGCGACGGACGACTTCGCG
>DATGDT010000096.1:0-24819 GCA_035310725.1 Gemmatimonadales bacterium | reverse complement strand
GCCGGCTCGAGGAGTACGCGCACTACCCATTGTTTCGAACGGTGGGCATCGACAGCGCATTCTACGACCCGCCGACCGAACACACGCTGACGGCGTATGCGAAGGCGCTGCCGCCGGGATTCCCGTGCGTGAGCAAGGTGTGGGACCGGATCACCGCCCGGCGCTTCAACCAGGACCGGCGCTGGGCCAATCTCGCGGGGCTCAGGAACCCCGACTTCCTGAACGCGCAGCTCTTCAAGGATGCGGTGCTCCTCCCCTATGCCAGGGCGTTCAAAGATCACGCCGGATGCTTCGTGTTCGAGTTCCAGGCGATGCGCGGCAAGGACCTGCCCGACATCGCCGACTGGGCGGACGAGCTGAACGGGTTTCTCGAGCAACTGCCGCAGGACTTCCGCTACGGCGTGGAGCTGCGCAACCCGGAGCTGTTGCACGACCTGCATGGCGCGGTGCTGAAGCGGAACGGCGTGGCGCACGTGTTCAACTCGTGGACCGAGATGCCGCCGATCGGCGCGCAGCTCGACCTGCCGTGGACGTTTCCGGCCAGCTTCACGGTGGCGCGGGCGCTGCTGAAACCGGGGCGGAAGTACGAGGACGCGGTGCGGCTGTTCGAGCCCTACGAGCGTATCCGGGAGCCGCAGCCCGACTTGCGCCGCGACCTGATGCGGCTGATGGCGGAAGCGGTGCGGCGGCGAATCGAGGCGCTGATCGTGGTGAACAACCGGGCGGAGGGGAACGCACCGGGGACGATCCGGGCGCTGGCGGACGCCTGGAGCGCCGGGTGACGAATCTTTCGCCCGCCGTTCACGAGGAACCACAGCGGCCGGGGCCAAACTTCGGGCTCGGAAGAGTTGAGCAGCGCGGTGTCGTCTCCCTGGATCCGAGGCCGGTCCTGGCATGGCACGCAAGCGTTCTGGGTCGGGGTGGTGGAGAATCCCCTGCGTCGCGCTTCTTGGGGTCGTGGCGACGTGCGTCGATGATCGAGTTCCGACTTCTCCCCGTGCTCCCTCAGCAGCGGTAGCGTCGCCAAGCGGAGCCGCCGTAGCCCAGACGCTGCTGACGTCCGGCAGCAGCCCGGCAAACCAGAAAGTCTACACCACCGCTCCTATCGCCCCCGCGGCCAACGCCCTCGTCACGGTGGCCGTTCTTTCGCACATTTCATCCAGTGCCATCCCGAGCCCCAGGCTTTCCGGTGGCGGAATGCCCAACTGGGACGCGGTGGCGACCGTCACTTTCGACGCCCTCGCTGCTCCACACAAGCGCCTCACGATCTATCGGGCGATGAGCAGCGCCCCGGGCAGCGGGCCGATCACTGTCACGTTCTCCAAGGCACAATCGAACTGTCAGTGGATCGTCTCACAGTGGGACGGTGTGGCGACCGGCGGGGTGAACGGCGCGGGCGCCATCGGGCAGGTCGGATCGAACGCTGGGGATGCCGTGAACGGACTCGCGGTCGTACTCGGCGCCTTCGCCAACAGCGGCAACGTGGCCTACGGCGCATTCGGCGTGAACCGGAACGCGCTGGCGATCTCTACGGGGAGCGGCTTCGCGGAGATCACCGAGGTGCCGTCCGGCGAGAACACGGCAGCCGACCTCCAGGCACAGTGGGCGACCAACCTCAACGTGATCGCCGCCAACTGGAGCGTGTTGAACGGCGGGGCCCTCGGCGTCGAGATCGAAGCGGGGGGACCACCGGCATCCGTGGCCTCGGTGGACGTCACCCCCTCGCAGGCGAGCGTGCCGCAAGGCGGGACGGTGCAACTCACGGCGACGCCGCGTGACGCGGACGGGAATCCGCTGCCGGGTCGCGCGGTGACGTGGAAGAGCAGTGACGACGCGGTGGCTACGGTCGATGCCGCCGGGCTGGTGACAGGGATTGCCCTCGGTAGCGCGACCCTCACCGCTGCGAGCGAGGGGCAGAGCGGGACGGCCATCGTGACGGTGATCGTTCCGGTTGCGAAGGTCGAGATCGCGCCAGCGGAGGCGAGTGTCGACGTGGGGGCGACGGTACAGCTCTCGGGGACGCCACAAGATGCCGACGGCAACCCGCTGACCGACCGGGCGGTCGCGTGGTCGAGCAGCGCGTCATTGGTGGCCACTGTCAATGCGACGGGTCTGGTCACGGGGGTCAGCGAGGGGGCCACGACGATCTCGGCCACGAGTGAGGGCAAGAGTGGGACGGCGACCATAACCGTCCTGCCGCTCCCGGGGGCTCCGGTCGATTCCATCGTGATCACACCGCCCGAGGCGAGCACGGCAATCGGGGAGACGGTCCAGTTCACGGCCACCCCGCTCGACTCCGCCGGCAACGCGCTCGTGGGAAGGACGGTGACCTGGGCGAGTAGCGACCCGGGCGTTGCCTCGGTCACGAGCGCCGGCCTGGCGGCGGGCGTCGGGGTGGGTTCTGCCACGATCACCGCCACGAGCGAGGCCAAGAGCGCCAGCGCGGCGATCGTGGTAGCGGCGGTGCCCGTGGCCACGGTGGACGTAGAGCCGGCCAGCGTCGCCATCCAGGTCGGGGCAACCGCGCAGCTCACGGTCACACCCAGAGATGCTCTCGGCAACCCGCTGAGCGGGCGGGTCGTGAGCTGGACCACGAGCGATGCGAACATCGCGCTCGTCGACGGATCCGGTCTCGTCACAGGAGCGCGTGAGGGCGCCGCGACGGTCAGCGCGACGAGTGAAGGACGCAGCGGCAGCTCGGCGATTGCGGTGACCGCTCAGCCGTCGTGTCTCGAGCGCACCGGCCCGCTGCTCACCCTGAGCGGCGTCCAGACGACCGTCTTCGACAACAGGCATCTGGGCGAGGATACGCGCATCGACGCAGCTGCGGCGCAGTTTCTGACTGGCGCGTCCAAGGCCATCCGGGTGGGCGGCGGCTCCCGCAGCTGTCTCCGCGGCGGCGAGGTGATCGGGCAACTCCCGCCTTCCACGGACTGGGTGACGATGCACGGCACCTATGCGATTCAAGTGGAGGGGATTCCCTTCTTTACGCTCGAGGGGATGCACGACTTCGACTACGGGGATGGGATCACGCTCTCGGACAGCTCCCGGAACTGGCTGATCAAGGGCGTCTACTTCAAGTACATGCGGGACGACTGCGTCCAGAACGACTGGTTGAACTCCGGCACGATCGACTCCTCCCTGTTCGACGGCTGTTCCACCGGACTGAGCTCGAGACCCTATGCGACGACGGTGGACGGCAGCGCCAACCTGATCGTCGTCAAGAACTCGCTGTTCCGGCTGCAGTACATGGACCAGGGGTACGAGGCCCCCGGTCACGGCGGCTTTTTCAAGTGGGCCGAGACGGGGCCGATGGTCTCCCTGTACAACAACGTGTACCGGGCGGATAACCCGAGCAGCCTCGGCGGCCACACGCTCGGCCCGCCTGCGGGCAAGCTGAAGGACTGCGCGAACAACGTGATGATCTGGCTGGGGAGCGGCCCGTTCCCGGAGCCCTTGCCTGCCTGCTACACACTGCTGACCGGAGCAGCCGGCCTCGCCTACTGGGACAATGCCGTTGCCAGCTGGAAGGCGAATCACTCCTCAGCGCTGGCCGACATCGGGCCCCCCATCGTGTCCATCGTCACGCCGCTCGAAGGCGCGTCGCTCGAAGCGATCGTCACCCTCACGGCGACCGCGGTGGACGACCGGGACGTGGCCGGAGTCCAGTTCCGGATCGACGGAGGGGACATCGGATCGGAGGTGACGGCCGAGTCACCCCTCACGAAGTTCACCATGTCCTGGGACTCGAGGGCCGCGGCGAACGGCACGCACGTCCTCGCGGCCGTAGCGCGCGACGCTGCCGGGAAGACGACGACCTCCGCCGGGATCACGCTGACGATCGCCAACGGCGCCGCGTCGCTCTCCACCGTCACAGCCTCCCCGGATACGCTGCCGGCTGGGGACAGCGTCTCGACGATCACCGTCACCGTGCTGGACGCCACCGGTGCCCCGATGCCCGGCGTACCAGTCACGCTGTCGGCCACGGGGTCAGGCAACTCGATCGTCCAGCCCGGACCGTCCGGGGTCGACGGCGCCACCACGGGGACGCTCAGGTCCACGGTCGCCGGAGACAAGACCGTCACCGCCGTGGCCGGCGGCGTGGCGCTGAGCCAGCACCCGGTAGTCACGGTGGTCGCTGCCGCTCCGGATCCCGTTCACTCCTCGGTGAGCGCGAGCCCGACGTCCATCGCGGTCGGGAGCAGCGGCTCGACGATCACCGTGACGGTCCGCGATCAGTTCGATAATCCGGTCGGCGGGGCGACGGTGGAGCTCGCGGCGACCGGGACCGGGAACATCATCACACAGCCCGGCCCGACGAACGCGCTCGGCGTGACGAGCGGCACCCTCAGCTCGAGCGAACCCGAGACGAAGACGGTTTCGGCCAAGGCCAATACCATCACCCTGGACCAGACGGCATCGGTGACGGTGACCGCGCAGGGTCCGCCCGCGACGATCACGCACACACTGCTGACGTCGGGCCACGACGTCGTCAACCAGAGGACCTACATCACGGGGTCCATCAGCCCCGCTCCCAACACCCTCGTGACGGTCGCGGTGCTGACCCATCAGTCGAGCGCGGCCGCGCCGAGTCCCACCCTGTCGGGTGGCGGGATGGCGAGCTGGGACGTGGTCGCCACCGTGGCCTACAACGGCGCGACCCCGCTCGACCGGCTGACGATCTACCGCGCCGTGAGCGCGGCGCCGGGCAGCGGGCCGATCACGATCATGTCGAGCATCACGGTCTCCAACTGTCAGTGGATCGTGTCGCAGTGGACCGGCGTCGATCTGTCGGGAACGAACGGATCGAGTGCGATCGCTCAGACGGCTTCCGCGAGCGGGACGGCGGTGGCGACCCTGACAGCCGCGCTCGGCGACTTCGCGGGCGCCACCAGCGTAGCCTACGGCGCCTTCGGCGTGGCGAATGCCACTGCGGTGATCGCTCCGGGCAGCGGCTTCGCCACCATCGACCAGCAGCCTTCGGGAGAGAGCACGGTAGGAGACCTGTTCGCGGAATGGGCGGTGCTCCTGCCGGGAGTGACCGCGACCTGGCCCAGCAGGAACGCGGGCGCCTTGGGAGTGGAGATCAGGGCGAGCGTGGGTCCCTGAGATCGGGACGATCCGGGGCGCCGCTCAGGCGTCGGCGCGAGTTTGACCGCAAGAACCGGGACGCACGGCGCGCCGCTCGCCATTAGGGTTGCCCGTGTGAACGCCATCGACTGGACGACGACCTTCGCCCACCTCGACGAGCACGGTTGGGCGCTGCTCGAGGGAATTCTGCCTCCCGACACTTGCCGGGACATCGCTGGGTGGTACGACCACGACAGTCTGTTCCGCAGCCACGTAGTCATGGCGCGGCATGGGTTCGGGCGGGGCGAGTACAAGTACTTCGCCTATCCGCTGCCGGGCGTGATCGCGGACCTGCGGACCGCGCTGTACGCCCGCCTCGCCCCGCACGCGAACCGCTGGAACGCCTCCCTGGGAAGCGAAGTGCGCTTTCCCGAGCAGCATGCCGACTTCCTCGAGCGGTGCCACGAGGCCGGGCAGACCCGGCCGACCCCCTTATTGCTGCGCTACGATGCGGGCGACTACAACTGCCTGCACCAGGACCTGCACGGGGACCACGTCTTCCCCTTCCAGGTGGCATTTCTTCTCTCGGAGCCGGCGCAGGACTTCGCCGGCGGGGAGTTCGTGCTCGTCGAGCAGCGGCCGCGGATGCAGTCACGGGTGGAAGTGGTGCCGTTACGGCAGGGTGACGGGGTGATCTTCGCGGTTCACCACCGTCCCGTCCGGGGCAGGCGGGGGGTCTATCGGGTCAACATGCGGCATGGGGTGAGCCGCGTGCGGAGCGGCCGGCGCCACACGGTCAGCGTGATCTTTCACGACGCGACCTGACTCGGACGAGACCGTGAAAAGAGAGAGGGTACTGCAACGGCTCGCCGCTGAGTGGGACTCCCTGCTGGATTCCTATGCCGGCCTCTCCGAGGCGCAGTTGCTGGAGCCTGGGGTGACGGGCGCCTGGTCGGTGCGCGACATCATCGCGCACGTCACGTGGTGGGAGGAGGAAGCGCTGACCCATCTGCCGTTGATCGTGGCCGGTGGGCGACCGCCGCGCTATTCCGTGACCTACGGCGGCATCGACGCCTTCAACGCAAGGATGACCGGGCAGCGGAGAGATCTTTCACTCGCCGAAGTACTGCGACAACGGGACGACGTTCACCGCAGCCTGCTGTCTTATCTCGAGCGCCTGCCCGACGACCAACTGGGAAGCGAAACGCGCGTACGCCGCCGCTTGCGGCTCGATACCTACGGGCACTACCCGAAGCATGCGCGGGCGATACGCAATTGGCGGGACAGGAGGACGGCCCTGCACAAGTGACGCTCGAAGGGACTACCTCGCCTTACCGGTGTCCAGAGCCAGCCTCCACTGCGGCGCCGGGATGTGCTTCTCGTACCGTTCCTGCATTCCCCGTACCGCAAATCCGTACTTCTGCTGCAACGCGCGGATCCGTCGCGAGAGCGCCGCAGCATACTCTCGCGGGGCCGCCCCGCGGCCCGCATACGCGCGGCGGTAGCGGGCGGCGAGGTGCGGGAATCGCGCGTCGAGCAGCGGCAGAAACCGCTCACGAATGGCTGGGTAGAGACGCAGCGGGCTGGCATGGACGAAGCGGGCCCCCGCCTCCCGTGCGGCGGCGAACAACGCGTCCAGTCGCGGGCGGTCATCCGTAATGCCAGGGAGCACCGGTGCTATCAGAAGCCCGGCGTTCACTCCCGCGGCAGTCAGCTTTGCCAATGCCCTGAGCCGCACGGCGGGCATGGGGGATCTCACCTCGAGTGCGCGGATCAGCTCGACGTCCAGAGTCGTGAGCGAGATATGGACCTCCAGGTCGTTGCGCTGCTGGAGACGGACCAGCACGTCGGTATCGCGCACGACGAGCGGGCTCTTCGTGATGAGACCGACCGATAGTCCCTCGCACGCGGCCAGCCGTCCCAGCACGGCGCGCGTGATCCGAAACCGCCGCTCGGCGGGTTGATAGGAATCGGTGGCCGTGCCGATGACGATCGGGGCCGCGCCGCCGCGATGCGCATGGGCGGTGCGATGATAGCGACGCAAGTCGGCCTCGAGCGCGCCGAGGATTTGTTGCTTGACGAAGATGCGCTGCTCGAACGCTTCCCAGCCGTGGGCCCCGCGGTACTCGAGCAACTCGGCGTCGCTCAGTCGTCCGGCGTCGTGCGCCCGCTCGACCACGTAGCGGTGGGTGAACCGCGCGTAGCAGTAGCTGCAACCGAACTCGCACCCGACGTACGGGTTGAGCGACCAGAAGTCCATCCCCGTTTGTTCCGGAGAATTGAGGACCGACCGGGGCTCGAGCGGGACGAACTTCGTGCCGCGCAGTCGCTCGTCGAGGATCGGCAAGCGAGTTGCCCGCGCGATTGGCTGGGTCCCATCGAGTCCCAGACCAACCTGGACGGCTTCACCCACAGCGTGACCAGCCGCAGCTCGGACAGGTGACGCAGCCCGATTGGGCCGCCACCGGCGTGCTGCACTCGGGGCAGTTGCCGGCGCCGCTGGACTGAGGCTGAGGCTGCAGGGCGAGCGAGGGGCGGGGTTGGATGGTCGTCATGGAGGGCTCCCGTATTCGGTGTTTGTTCGGGTGTCACGTCATCATATCCCCCCAGTGCACAGTTGGCTAGTGCCGCATAATCCATTTCCATTCAATGTCTTACATGCACAGCCTACGAGCTTCGTAGGCCCCGGGCGAGCTAGTTCGATACGGCGAATTTGAGGCGGCCACCCACGCTCGTCGGAGAGACGTAGGCGATGCCGACGCCGCCCCCCGAGAGGCCGCCGACGGAGCTTCCGACGCCCCCGACGCCCGGATCCACCAGGAACTCGAGCCACGCGCCCGGCGCCGTGCAGCTGGACACGCAGCCGGCGTAGGAGAGGCCTCCGTGCTGAAAGCTCATCTGGGGGCGCGAGGCGGCGTCGAGGATCAGGGAGTGCTGGTCGAGGTCGGACGTGCCGTTTTCGAGGGACTGGATCGGGAGAATGTTCCATCCGATCGTTGTCGTGCACACACCGGCACACAGGGCGTAGTTGATCGTCGCCAACCCCCCGAGCTTCCCCCAGTACGCCACACTCGGGACGCCGAGCGCGTCCACAGCGATCACCGGAGCGGCATGATCGAGCGGGTCGGTATCCAGGCCGGTGAGTACCCAGTTCGCGGCGTTCGTGCAGCTCGCGGTGCAGGTCGCGTAGACCACCGGGGTCTGTCCGATGGAGTCGGTCTTCTGGTAGACGAGATGCAGCCGTCCGCTGCCGTCCAGGGCGAGTGCGCGTGAAGACGCGTCGACGAACACTGCACTGTCCAGAATGGCGCTCGACCAGCTGGCGGGATCGGTGCAGCTGGCGGTGCACGTGGCGTACTTCAGGCGCCACCGTCCCCCGGGAACCGCGACCGACTCGAGATAGGTCACGTGCAGCTGGCCAGCCGGGCCCACCGCGAGGGAACCGTCGTGTCCGGTGTTGCCGGCGCTGTCGATCGTGACGATCTGCCAGCTCGCCGTCACAAGACAGTTGGCCGAGCAGGTGGCGTAACGGAGCTTCCCCTGCCCGCTGTATACCTGATACACGATGTGCAGCGCGCCGGCCGCGGCGCTGAACGAATTGAAGAGGCCGGAGTTGGACGTCGTGTCGACGGTGGTATGCGACCAGCTCGCGCTCTCGGCGCAGTCCGCGGCGCATGTCGCGTAACGCAGATTGCTGATCCCGTCCTGGGAATAGGCGACGTGGACCCGGCCGGTGGCGTCCACGCCCAGGGAGGTCTGGGCCGTCGCGCCGACGGCCGTGTCGATGGTCGAGATCAGGAACAGGGAGGTGTTGGTGGGACTGCTGATCGGGCTGCAGGCACCCAGCAGGGCGACGGACGGAAGCGTGGCCAGCGCGAACGCGGCAAGACGCATGAGGGACCTCCCGAGACCGGTTTCTGGACCGCTAGGCGGCCGGCGAGCGCACCAGCGACCGCCACAGGTAGTACACCGGGACTCCCAGGAGGACCAGGGCGAGGCCCAGGCCGCTGTAGGTGCGGGTGGTGCGCTCGATCAGCAGCGACACCGCGATCAGCCCCGTGGCCACCACATAGAGGGCCGGCAGCCAGGGATAGCCGGGGGCCCGCACCGGGCGCTCCACGGCGGGACGCTTGACCCGCAACGCGAACAACCCCACGGTCGTGAGCATGTAGAACAGCAGCGCGGCGAAGATCACGAAGTTCAGGAGCTGGTTGTAGGTGCCTGACAGGCACAGGAGGCAAGTCCACAATGCCTGGACGACGAGCGCCACGGCCGGCGTCTTGTAGCGCGGGTGCAGGCGTCCGGCGGAATGGAAGAACAGGTTGTCGCGGGCCATGGCGTAGTAGACGCGGGCGCCGGAGAGGATCAAGCCGTTGTTGCAACCGAAGGTCGAGATCATGATCGCCCCCGCCATCAGGTAGAGCCCGGGGTTGCCGAGGATCGCCTGGAGGGCGGCGGTGCCGACGCGGTCCTGCGGGGCGCCGGCGATCGCCGGCCCCGGGAGCACGGAGAGGTAGGCGACGTTGGCGAGGAGGTACAGGGCGACCACGATCAGGACGCCCATCGCCATCGCGAACGGCAGGTCCTTGCGCGGGTTCTTCAGCTCGCTGCCGGCGAACCCCACGTTGTTCCAGGCGTCCATCGAGAACAGCGACCCCACCATGGCGGCGCCGACCGCGGTGAGCGGCACGGCGGCTCCGCCCGTTGCCCAGAAACCGGCGCCGAAATTCGCGGCCAGGGCTTCGGGATGGCGTCCGATGGTGAGCCCGAGCAGAATCAGGGCGCCCAGGGCGGCGGTCTTGGTGACGGTGAGCGTCGTCTGGATGATGGTCGCGGTGCGGACTCCGCGGACGTTGACCCAGGTCAGTACCACGATCGACAGGATCGCGAACAGCCGTTGCGGCGACAGGCCCACGAGGATCGGGCCGATGGGCTGCGGGAAATTGATGGTGCCGCCCAGTCCCCGAAACAGATCGGGGCTCAGGCCGGGCCAGAATACGCTGGTGAAGCGGGCGAAGGCGACGGCGACGGCGGCGATCGTGCCGGTCTGGATGACGATGAACAGCGTCCAGCCGTACAGGTAGCCGAACAGCGGCGAGATGGCCTCCCGCAGATAGACGTACTGGCCGCCTGCGTTCGGGAACATCGCGGCGAGCTCGCCGTAGGTGATCGCCCCCAGCAGCGTCACGACGCCGGACAGCGCCCACACGAGGAGCATCAGTCCCGGCGCGTGCATCTCGCGGAGGATCTCGGCCGACACGATGAAGATCCCCGAGCCGATCATCGAGCCCACGACCAATGCGGTGGCATCGAGCCGGGAGATCGCGCGGACGAACTCGGCCTGCGGCTGCTGGGTCGTCGCCATACGGAGAAGGTCCTCGGGCAGGGGATTGGGTGGCCCCTAACCTAGTGGCCCCCCCGTGAGCCCGCTATGTTACGCGCCGACCGACTACCGGCCACCCCGAGGAAACCGTGCCAATCCACTTCATGCCTCGCGAAGAAGAATTCTTCGACCTGTTCGTGCAAGTCGCCAAGCGCACCACCGAAGCCGCCGGGAAGCTGCGCGAGCTGTTCGACGCCCCGCCGGAGCGGCGCACGCCGATCGTCGAGGCGATCAAGCGGCTGGAGCACGAGTGCGACCAGGTGACCCACGAGGTGGTCAACCGGCTGGACCGCACGTTCATCACCCCGCTCGACCGCGAGGACATCCATCAGCTGATCTCGGACCTGGACGACGTCATGGACGTCATCGACGGGACGGCGCGGCGGGCGCAGATCTTCCGGCTCGGCGTCGCTCCGGCCGGCATCAAGCTGTTGAGCGAAATGATCGCCAAGATCACCGCGGTCAACGAGCAGGCGGTGAGCCGCCTGAAGAAGGGCGACGACGTCATGAAGTACTGCGTGGAGGCGAAGAGCCTCGAGGAAGAGGGGGACGCTCTCTATCACGAGGCGCTCGGCCACCTGTTCGAGAAGGAAAAGGACGCGATTGAACTCGTAAAGTGGAAGGAGATCTACGACAACCTGGAGCGGACCCTCGATGAGGCGGAGGACGTCGCCAACGTCGTCGAATCCATCGCGCTGAAGCACGCCTGATGAGCAGCCACATCGTTTTCATCCTGGCGATCGTTCTCATCGCCTTGGTGTTCGACTTCATCAACGGCTTCCACGACAGCGCGAACTCGATCGCCACGGTCGTGTCCACCCGCGTCCTGAGTCCCACCGCTGCGGTCGTATGGGCGGCGGTCTTCAACTTCGTGGCCGTGTTCCTGTTCGGGACCGCGGTAGCGAAGAGCATCTCCAAGGGGATCGTCGATCCGTCGATCGTCGACGCGAACGTTGTGCTGGCCGGGCTGCTCGGCGCCATCGCCTGGAACCTCATCACGTGGTGGGCGGGACTGCCGTCGTCGTCGTCGCACGCCCTGATCGGCGGCTATGCCGGAGCGGCGATCGCGAAAGTCGGCATCGGGGCGATTGTCTGGCCCGGAGTATGGGTCCGGACGTTGATCTTCATCGTCGTATCGCCGGTCCTCGGCATGGCCATCGCGTTCCTGCTGGTGGTGGGGCTCTCCTGGCTGCTGCGCCGCTCGCTGCCGCGCAAGGTGGATCGCGGGTTTCGATTATTGCAGCTCTTGTCGGCCGCCAGCATGTCGCTGTCCCACGGCAGTAACGACTCGCAGAAGACGATGGGTATCATCGTGGGGCTGTTGTTCGCCGAACAGGCGAGCCTGCAGCGCGTGAACGTCGGGGCCCTGCACGTGACGTCGCCCGACCACGTGCCGACGTGGGTGGTGTTCGCGGCCTACACGGCGATCGCGTTCGGCACCATGGCCGGTGGGTGGCGCATCGTGAAGACGATGGGACAGCGGCTGACCAAGCTCAAGCCGTTTGGAGGCTTCTGCGCCGAAACGGCGGGTGCGCTCACCATCTCCCTCGCTTCGCACTTCGGCATCCCGGTGAGCACTACGCACACGATCACCGGCGCCATTACGGGTGTCGGAGCGGCCCAGCGGTTCTCGGCGGTGCGCTGGGGCATCGCCGGGCGGATCGTGTGGGCCTGGATCCTGACGATTCCGGCGGCGGCCGGCATGGCCGGCCTCGCCTACGTCGTCATCCACGCCGTGGGTGGGTGAGGCGTCGCCTTCAATCCAGCTTGATCGTCAGCACCCGCAGCTCGGTCATCTGCTCGATCGCATAGCGCACGCCCTCGCGGCCCAGGCCCGAAGCCTTGGCGCCGCCATAGGGCAGCCGGTCCACGCGATAGCCCGGCATGTCGTTGCCGTTCACCCCGCCCACGTCGAGCTCAGCATGCAGCCGGAACAGCGTGCGCACGTCGCGCGTGAAGACCCCCGCCTGCAGCCCGAAGGGTGAGCGGTTCACGGCCTCGATGGCGTCGTCGAGCCGCCGGTAGGGCGTGACGGTCACGAGCGGCGCGAACACCTCCTCGCAGTTCACCTTCATCTCGGGCGTGGTTCGCAGCAGGACCGTCGGGATCAGGAACGCGCCCTGACGGGTGCCGCCCGTGGCGACCTCGGCGCCGCCGGCCTTCGCCTCCTCGATCCACCGCTCGATGCGCTGGGCCGCGTCCAGGGAAATCATCGGCCCCACATCGGTCCGCTCGTCCAGCACGTCGCCGACCTTGAGCGCCGCGACCTTCGGGAGAAGCGCGTCGAGAAATGTCCCGAAGACATCCTCGTGCACGTAGATGCGCTGGGTGGAGATGCAGGACTGGCCGGCGTAGGTGAATCCCCCCGCCGCGCAGCGGCTTGCAGCCCACGCCAGATCGGCGTCCGGCTCGATGATCACGCCGGCGTTGCCGCCCAGCTCGAGGGCCACCCGCTTAGTACCGGCTTTGGAGCGGATCGCCCAGCCCGCCGCTGCGCTCCCGGTGAAGGTGATCAGGCGCACGCGCGGGTCCTCGATCAGGATCTGGGCGACCTCCACATGGCACGGCACCATGCGCACGCCGCCGTCGGGATACCCCGACGCCTGCACGATTTCCATGAGCCGCAGCACGGCGAGCGGGTCCTGCGGCGGCGGCTTCACCGTGATGGTCGCGCCGCACGCCATCGCCGGCGCGATCTTGTGGGCCGCCAGCAGGATCGGAAAGTTGAACGGGACAATTCCGGAAATGGGGGACAACGGAAATCGGCGCGTGAGGGCGAGCCGGCCCTTGCCGCCCGGCACGCAGTCGGTTGGCAGTACTTCGCCGCCGATGCGCGTCGCTTCCTCGGCGGCGTCCCGGAACAGGGCGATCGCGCGATCCAGTTCCACGCGCGCCTGGGAGATCGGCTTCCCGGCCTCGAGCGCCAGCGTGCGCGACAGCTCTTCGCGTTGCGCCACCAGCTCGTCGCCGATCCGGCGCAGCGCGAGCGCGCGCTCGTAGGCCGGCATCTCGCGGCAGGTCCGGGCCGCCGCGACGTTGGCGTCGAGCGCGGCGCGCACATCCTCGGGGCCGGCCAGGGTACACACGCCGACCTCACTGCCGTCGTGCGGCGCGCGGATGACGGAGGTTTCGCGCTCGGCGGTCTTCATAGTCCCAGTGCCTCCACCACGGTTTCGGCGATCGCGGCGTCCTGCACCCCGACGCCGGTGAGATCGGCTATCGTGATTTCCTCGGGCCGCTCCCGGCCTGCGAGCCGGCCGGCCGCGAGGTCGCCCAGCTCCCCGGTGACCCCACGCCGCGTCATGATGCCCGCTTCGATGGCGTGGTGCAGGTTGCCGTACTGGGCGGCCTGGGTAATGCGGTCGGCGAACAGCTTGTCGGCCCGGGCCAGCAGGGCGGGATCGAGCTCCACTTTCTCGGGGCTGTCCGTCCCGGCCGATGTGATGTGAGTACCCCGGGCGACCCAATCCCCCTTCACGAGCGGCTGCGTACTCGCGGTCACGCAGACGATCAGGCGGTGGTCGCGCACCGCCGGCTCGAGCGCGGTCGCCACGCCGGTGGTCACCGCGTCCTGCAGCTCCTCGGCCAGTGCGAAGGCACGTTCCGGCGTGCGGTTCCAGATCGTCAGCCGCTCGAGCGGCCGCTGCGCCAGCATGGCGCGTGCAGTGAGCCGGGCGAGTCCACCCGCACCGACCAGGAGGGCGCGGCGCGCGTCCGCCGGCGCGAGATACTTGAGCGTCAACGCGATGGCCGCGGCGGTGCGCAAATCGGTGAGGTAGCCGTGCTCCTCGAGCAGGACGGCCGGGGCTCCAGTAGCCGCGTCGAGCAGCAAGAACAGGCCGTCCCCCGCGGGGAGTCCGCGGTCGCGGTTCGCGGGGAATCCGGTCGCCACCTTGAAGACGATGAACCGGGCGCCGGCGAGGTATGCGCCCTTGACGTGGATTTCCGCGAACGGGCGGGACAGCTCCACGGCCATCGGCTCGGGGAGCGTCGCGTGCCCGAGTGCCAGGGCACGAAAGGCGCGCTCCATCGCCCCGATGGCCGCCGTCATCGAGACGCGGTCCCGGAAGTCTTCCAGCGGAACCGCCCGCATCCTCCTAATCCCGGAAGGCGCGCCGCAATCCCACCGCGGTGGCCGAGAGGGCCTCACGCAGCTCGGTCGTCTCGTTGCCGAATCCAAACCGGAGGTAGCCGGGCATGCCGAAATGCTCGCCCGGCACGAGCAGGACGCTCTGCCCGGCGCGTACCCGCTCGACGAGATCTTCTCCTTTGACCCGGGGGCGGTAGCGCGCAAAGCAGATCGCCCCGGCCTGCGGTGGCACCCAGGAGAACGTTTCGCCGAAGGACCCGAGCCAGGTCTCGAGCACCGGGTAATTCCGCTGCAGGATGTCGCGGGTGCGCGCGAGGAGTCGCGGGCGGACGGCGGGGTCGAGCGCGATGGCGGCGAGGCGATCGCTTGCGCCCGAGGGACCGATGGTGGTGTAGTCGTGCCGCGCCCAGATGTCGGCGATGAGCTCGCGCGGCGCCACCAGCCACCCGATGCGCAACCCGGGCAGGCCGTACGCCTTCGAAAGCCCGGCGACGCACATCAGGCGGTCGTTGCCGCCCGTTCCCCAGAAGGACGGGGTCGTGGCGGCCTCGCGCTCGGCGCCGATGTAGACCTCGTCGGCGAGCAGCCACGCTCCGACCTCGGCGGCGCGCTCGACGATGGTGCGGCGCGCGGCGTCGGAGAGAATGTGGCCCGTCGGATTGTGGGGGTTGGTGACGACGACGAGCTTCGTACCCGGGGCGATCGCGGCGCGGATCTCGGCGGGGTCCGGAGCCCAGTGGCCCTCCTCGTGCAGGCGGAAGCCGCGCACCACCGCGCCCAGGTTCTGCGCGTGTCCCCAGAGCTGCAGGTAGTTGGGCAGCAGCATGGCGACGGTGTCGCCCGGCTCGATCAGCCGCAGCGCCGCGAGATAGTTGGCTTCCGCACTGCCGGTCGTGACCAGCACCTGGTCCGGCGTCGCGCCGGGATACAGCGCGGCGATCCGCTCGCGCAGCGCGTCGGTGCCGTTCGACTGGCTGTAGCCCAACCGGACGTCGAGCAGCGGGTCGGCCGGGCTGCCCGCCAGCTCGAGCAGCTCGCGCACGCTGAGCGGGTGCACGCCCGACTCGGAGAGATTGAAGCGCACCCGGTTCTCCCAGGTGCTCTGCCAGCGTTCGAGCTCGAAAGTGACGAAGGGCACGGATGGCTCCCGGGAATCAGGCCAGCGTGGAAAGATCCGCCGGCCGCTCCAGCCAGTAGTCGGGATCGAGATCTTCCAGGTGCTCGCGGTCGAACGGTCCCCACAACACCGCGGCGGTCTTCACGCCGGCGGCGCGGCCGCACTCGATGTCGTGACGCGAATCGCCGATGAACACCGCATCGGATGGCGCGCGCCCGAGCCGTTCGAGCGCGAGCAACACCGGCTCGGGATGCGGCTTGGGATGGGTGACCTCGTCGGATCCGACGACCACGTCGAACGCCGCCTCGATCCCGACCAGGCGCAGTCCCTTGAGAGCGCCACCGCGCATCTTGCTGGTGACCAGGCCGAGCGTCTTGCCGCCGGCGTCGAGGCGGAGCACCTGCTCGACGACGCCGTCGTACGCGCGCACCAGCTCGTCGTGATGGGCGAGGTTGTAGGTGCGATACGTCTCCACCATCGCGCGGATCTCGACCTCGTCGTCCGTCCAGCGGCGGAACTGCACCGAGAGGGGCGTGCCCAGTCCCTCCATCCAGATGTCGTCGGGCGGCTCCTCGCCACGATGGACCCGCATCGTGTGGCGGTAGGAGCGGAGAATCAGATCGATTGAATCAATCAGCGTCCCGTCGAGATCGAACAACAATGTCGTGAAGGGCACCCGCGCTCACCCGCCCCCGTGTTGCTGGTACCAGGCGCAGTCGGGAGCGAGCGGGCACGCATCGCAGCGCGGTGTCGTGCGGCAGATGTCCTGGCCGTGACGCCGCAGCAACTGGTGGGCCTGGATGAGCCAGTTGTAGTCGCGCGGCAGCTCGGGCGTGATCGCTTCGCTCACCTGTTTGTAGGCCGCGGTCCCGGCGCCCTTGCCGTACCCGAGGCGCGTCAGGACTCGCAGGCCGTTCGCCTCGGGGGCGAGCACCGCCTGGGTGCGGCAGAACAGCAGAATCCGCTCCGCTCCCGTTTCGCCGATCCCCTTGAAGCGCTTGAGCAGCTTCTTCGCCTCCGCCGGGTTCTCGCGCACCAGGGTCCGGACGCGAGCGAGCCCGATCTCGATCATCAGCTCGGCCGCCTCCCGCAGCTGCGACAGCCGGGCCGCGGCGTTGGGTCCTCCCGGCGCGAGCAGCTCGAGCATCTTGGGTTTCGGGGTCCGCAGGACGGCCTGGGGCGTCGTGCCGATCTTCTGACGGAGCGTGCGGAATACGATGGCCCGCTGCTCATCGTCAGGGACGGCGGCGACGTGCTCCCAGATGATCCACTCGAAGGGACCACTCGGAATGGGCCGCTTGGGGCGGCCGTAGAGAGTGCGAAGACGGTCGATATAGGCCCGGAGGGGCAGGGAGGGGTGTCGCATCGGACACTAAAATTGCCTCCGGAGGCCGAAGCGTGAAAGGGCGGCATGGCCTCCGGGCCCAAAAGGGTCCGAATCGGCGCCCGGTCAGGGTGTCGCGGACAGCGCGATGTCGACTCGCAGGCTGTCCCGAGGGATTCCCAGGTCCATGAAGCCGCCCCGGAGGACCGTGTCCTGCAAGCCGCTGCCGGGGGGCGCAACGACCCGTACCGTCACACAGGCGTTCCTCGTTCCTGCGTCCGCCTGGGGCTCGGCATGGTAGTAGCCGATGACGTCGGTCGCGGAGTGGGCCGCTGCCTGCCCCGCGACCAATGAGCCGCATGAGACGTTGGAGATCCAGGCGTACACGTTCGCTTTCGCGACCGGGGCGCCATGGGAGGTTGTGACGCGGCCATACACGACCCCCGAAGCGTCGCAGAGCACGCACTCCTGGGTGGGAAGCGGCGTACAGGCGAGCGTCGCGGAGAGTGTCAGCACACTCGCACGGGGCAGGATTGGACGCATCGAAACCTCCCGGAACAGCGCCTGCCTGATTGTACCGGAACGGCTGGCGGATCGTCAGGGGCTGCACTCCCGGCTGCCCAGCAGGACCGCCGCCACGAGCTCGGGCTGCGGCGATTCGGTGCCTACGTCGAGCGGCGGCAGGGCCTCGTGCCAGTCGAGGAGGATCTGGGCCGTCAGGGGTTCGCGCTGCGAGACGAGCGCCTCGAGCGACAGCGCCTCTCCGGCCGTCTGACCCCCGGTCAGGCGGGAGACCAGGGCGTCGAGCCGGGCCAGCCGCTCGGGACGCCCGCTGCGCGCAGCCCGCCGCGCGGCGGCGAGGGCCAGCGGCACGAGCCGGCGACCGATGTGGTCCCGGTCGGCGGCGCGCCAGCGGGCCATGGCGATCGCTTCAAGCCGCTCGCGCAGCACCGGGAGGGCCGCGCGGACCGCGGCGGACAAGGTTCCCCGGTCGACCGGCCGGGGTGCGGCGCACTGCGCCTGCTCCAACAAGGCGGTGGCGCGCACGGCGTCCGCGGTGGCTCGGCCATCCTCGACCACGATCGCCTCGACATCCGTCCCGAGGCGGACCACCAACACACAAACGGCGACGTTCGAGGCGACCGCCGCCACTACTCCGGGCGGAACGGCCACCTCGCCCTCCGCCGCCAAGCGCTGCAGACGATCGCACCAGTCGAGTGGCGCTTCGTCGCAGTCGGCGCCGGAAACCCGTTCCACCTGTGCGGCTCCGGCGCCGAGCTGTGCCGACACCTTCAGCGCCAGGCGATGCTCCAGCGCGAGCGCTCGCGCCAGCGGCCCGGGCGGCAGGAAGGCGATCGTGCGAATGCCCGGGTGCGGCGATGACATCCGGTCGATGCGCCCGACGCGTTGCGCCACACGGGCGGGGCTCCACGGGAGATCGTAATGGACGACCCGCGCGGCATCCTGAAGATCGAGCCCTTCGCTGAGCAGATCGGTCGCGATCAGCACATCGACGATGCAGGCAGCCGCTGGTTGCGGCGCACGCTGGGCGCGGGGTGCGAAGGCCGCGATCACCTCCTGCCGGGAGACGCGGTCGCCGGCCAGCCAGCCGGAGCGTCCCGTCACGGCTCCCACTCGAAACCTCCTCATCAGTCGGCGACGCACGTGATGCACGGTGGCGGCCGCAGTGGTGAAGACGATCGTCCTGGCGGGTCGCTCGGTGACCAGCCGCTCGAGCGCATCAGCCTTGGGATCGGGGCCGGGACCGAGACGCTGGAGGAGCCAGCGAAGCGTCTCCAGGTCGCCGGCAGCGCCGGATGCCGTGTGGCCTTCGTCGAGCAGCAACGGGAGGAATGCGAGTTGCAGAGAGGACTCGTCCCCGGGGGGAAACAATCGGCGAAACTCGCGGCTTCCCAGACGCCGATGGGTGCGCGCCGCCTCGAGGCTCACATCGCAGAACGCTTCGTAGCGGCGCAGACTGTGAGTCAGGGCCGGGACGCTCGAAGCGAATTGCCGCAGCAAGGTGAGCCGGACCAGGGCCGCGGCGCCGCCGGGTGGCTGCAACGACTGCAGCGCCTCCGCGATGGAGGAAGCCAGGTGTGGCTCGACGGTCGCGGCGCGGATCAGCGTGGCTCCTTCCCGTCTGGGGAACGGCAAATTCTTCCAGGCCTGCACGACGCGGCGACGCGAGCGCGCGACCACGATGCGCGCGAGGGCCGGCAGGGTCAGGGGAGCGGACGCGGCAGCCCGCGCGGCGGCCGTCAGGGAGGGAACACCCAACCCGACCAGCGCGTCGTCACGCAGGAACAGGCGCAGCAGGTGCAGCAGATCCGCCGGCCGGTTGTGGACCGGCGTGGCGGTCACGAGCAACACACGAGCCCAGAGGGCGAGCCGGGCCAGCGCGTGATAGCGAAGCGTGCCCGGCTCCCGGAAGTGGTGCGCCTCGTCGACGATCAGGAGCGGCGCCGTCTGCTTCCCTGGGCGGCCGGTCGGGCCGTCCGGCGACGCTCGACGGCTGAGACTCTCGTGTGTGACGAAGCGCCCCGCAACCTCGAGCCGGTCCATGAGCGCGCGCCATTGCGGCGCGAGCACCGCCGGCGCGACGACGCAGAGGGGAGCGCCGAGCGATTTAGCGACGGCCAACGCGATGTAGGACTTGCCGAGTCCCACCGCGTCCGCCAGCACGGCACCCCCGAAGCGGGCCAGTATGGCGAGCAGCCTGGTGTGTGCGGGGACCTGATGCGGCTGGAGCCAGTCCGGCGCGAGACTGGAACGCACGGGAAGGTCGAGCAGCGCGAGGGCCGCAGCCCGGCACGCCGTCGGCGGCGACACGTCCGGTCCGGCCGTGACGAGCAGAGCGAGCGGCTCCTCGAGCGGCCGGAGTGATTCAGCGAGGATGCGGGGCGAGGTTGCCGAGGGCGTTGCGATCGGCCTCATCGAGCCCATACAGGTCGGAGACGAGTGCGTCGGCCGGCTCACGCCGCCGGCCGTGCTCGGCCAGCGCCCGCCAGGCGCCGGGGTCCACATCAGGCAACGGCAGGCGCCCCACCACGCTCGCGTTGAAGCGCCGGAACCCGCCGCGCGCCGGATCGGCCGCGAGCCGGGCCAGCGCCGTACACCACCGCGTGTTCAGCAACGCCGCCAGCGCATGCGCGTCCTCGTCGGAGGCCGCGGCGATGCCGTACACGGTGTTGAGCGGCACGATTTCCGGGGGCGCCACCGCCGCTGCCAGCTCACGGCCAAGGTCCGCCCACACCACGCGGTACGGCGCGATGGCGAGACGCGTGCGAAACAGCTGCCACGGCGGGCCGCCGCGATAATCCACGCGGCGGCGCAGGCGCTCGATATGCGGCAGCAGTCGCTCGGCCATGGGCGCCGGAAGCCGCTCGAGCGGCCGGCCGCGGGCATCGTGGGTCCAGAGCAGGAAGAGTCTGGGATTCACCCGCCAGCGGGCGATGTCCCGGCCGCGCACCGCGGGCCGGGCGCCCTCGACCGGCTCGTCGGCGAGGAACAGCACGTCGGCTCCCGTCTTCACGCCGAGCAGCGGCGGCCACCGATCTGCCAACCGGCGGTGGTCTCGCGTCAACCGTCTGGCGACGGCGGCCGCGTCCGGCACCAGCACCCAGGCGCCGGCTGTCTGGAGCTGTTGTTGTGGAATCCGGTCGTTGTCGGGGCAAGGTGCCAGCGTTCTGCAGCAGGTCGCCCCCGGTTCGGGGTCGCGGCGGGCGGCGACCAGCGCCATGGGATAGACCGCGGCGCCGAACGAGGCGGCCGCGGACTCGTCCAGCGGAGCCACCCGCTCGAGTCGTGTTTCGCTCGCCAGGCGGCGGCGCAGCGTCTCCGCGTACCCGGCCGTGGCGAGCTTGGCAGGCGCCAGCAGCGCGACGACGCCGCCAGGGGCCAGGAGCTCCAGCGCGCGCTCGCAGAACGCGACGGAGAGATCGGGGACATGGGCGAACGGACCAGCGCCCGAGCGCCAGGTCGAGTAGCGGTGCGAAAGCACTTCCCGGACCCGCGCGGGCAGCCGCTCTCCCCGCACCCAGGGCGGATTGCCGAGGACGACGTCGAACCCCCCTGCCGCGATCAGGTCGCCGAAGTGCGATTCCACGCTGAAGAACGGCGTGCCGTCTTCGCGGACGATCTTCCTCCTGGCGGAGCGGAGCTCAGCGCGTGCGGCCCGGAGACGGCGCAATCGGGCCCGCTGGATCACATCGAGTCGGGTGCGGTGGCCGAACAGGTCGCGCGACCGGGCCAGGCTCAGCAGCTCGCGGATCGCGCGCTCCAGCGCCACGAGCGCACGGTCGTACAGTCCTTCGGCCAGGGCGCGTTCGGCGCGTGTGAGCTCGAGCGCGGCGACCCGCTTGGCTCTCCCGGAGAGCGCGAACAGCTCCCGGCGCCGTTGGGCCAACCGGGCGGTATTGCGCGAGACGCCGGTCAGCGGGCGCGCGTCCGCGAGGGACGCGGCGATCGTGTAGGGGTCGAGCAGCGCGTCTCCGCAGCGCAGATGGCCGTCCAGGTTCGGCAACGGCGTCACCGCGGAGAGGTCGGTCGTTGCGTCCCCGGCGACGAGCGCCAGCCACAGCCGCAACTCGGCGAGCCGGACGGCGGTGGGAGAGAGATCCACGCCGTAGAGCGAATGCGCGATGATGTCGCGCCGCAACGCGGGGGTGTCGCGCTCCCCGGCTGCGGACCGCAGTCGGGCGATCTCCTCCAGCGCCCCGAGCAGGAACGCTCCCGACCCGGCCGCGGGGTCGAGCAGCGTCAGCCGGCGGAGGTCGGGCGGGTGCGGGGGCGGCACCGCGCGGTACACCCATCGTTCGGCGCCCGCGCGGGACAGGCCTGCACGGTGCACCAGCACGGCCGCCAGCGCGGCACGCACCATCTCCCGCACCAGGGAGGCGGGCGTGTAGTAGCTGCCGCTGGCGCGCCGCTCCGCCGGCTCCATCACGCCCTCGAACACCCGCCCGAGCATGTCCGGAGCGACGCGGTCGTCCGCCTCGCTCTCGCGCACCGAGAAATGAAAGCGCTCGAACACGTCGTCGAAGGCATCGCGCCAGTCGGCGTTTGGCCAAACGGTCGGCCCGTGCGTTCGTTCGAGCGCGGTGGGCTCGAACAAGCCGCCGTTGAGAAACGGGATCCGGCCGAGCTTCCGGACGGTCGCAGACCGCTCGACCGGAGCGCGGTTCAGCGCGCCGAAACAGAGCGGATGGAGGGCGGCCCGATGGAAGTGTCGTCCTCGCGCGATGGCGCGCTCCAGCAGCGCCGGCAGGTACCGCCGGTCACCGTCGAGCCAGCCCTTCTCCTGGACGAAATAGAGGAACAGCACGCGGGTGAGGGTGGTGAGGGCGAGGGTGTGGCGATCCGCCAGGCTGCGCGGCGTGCTCAGCCGGGCGGCGAATCGCTCGACCAGGGACCGGAAGGCGTGGAAGAACCGGGCGGTGACCGCCTCACTGGCGAGGGCTTCACCCACCCGCAGCGACAGGGCCAGCGCCGATTCTCCCGGGCGCGTGGCGAGGCGCTCGAGGGTGGCGAGCGCGACCGCGGCCGGTCGCTCGAGCAAGGCGGTCGTGAAGCGGACGGCGAGGGGATGTGTCGCCGTGGATCGCCAGGAGGCGACGACGAGGCGGCGCGGCACGCCGCCCAGCGCGCACACCAGGCCGCGATCGGCGGCGGCGGCGAAGCGACGGGCCCCGGCGCGGGCAGCCGCTTCCGGGTCGCCCGCGGCCAGGGCGATGACGCGAAAGGCGTCGTGCCGTGCAACGAGCGCGGCCCCGGTGATACGGGCAGCCTCGACCTCAGCCGAACCGAGCCAGGGCCCGGGTGGCACGGTCTCCCACGCCGCCTGATAGCCGAGCACGCGAAACAGGTCGCGAAGATCGGAGATCTGCTCGGTGCGGGTGAGAAGCTCCCGAAGCACCGCGGGCCCCTCGGTTCGAAGGGGCCCAAGATGAGACCTGATGGTCGACGATGAGGTACCGGATTAGTGCCGGAGAGACCGAAAAACTGCAGGGGGAGCAGGGAGCACAGAGCCCAGACTGCTCCGTGCTCCCGCTCAGTTCGTCATGCTTTGCGCAGGCGAATACTTCCGTTCACTGTAGACAATTTGAGAGAGCGGCCCCCGCTCCCGATGGTGCCGCGCATGTGGCGCGGCCCGAATTTTCCGGTCACCGTGAGCGGGAAGTCGGTCTCGAGGTCGCCGTTCACGGTCTCGGCGCTCACTTCGGCACTGAGATTGCCGGGCAGGGTCAACGTGATGCCGCCATTCACCGTGGTGAACTCGGCCTGCGACGGCCAATCGGCCCGCCCCATGGTGGCGCGGATCGATCCGTTCACGGTCCGGGCCTCGACGTGACCCGTCGCCTCCACGTCGATGCTGCCGTTGACCGTGCTCACCTCGGCGTCGGCACCCAGCCCTTCGGCGTCGATCTCGCCGTTGACCGTCTCTCCGCTGAACACGATGCCCGCGGGGAGCTTGATCATGAAGTCGACGGTGACGTCGTTGTTGTCGGTGGAGGAGTGCCACCCGTCGCCCGGCTCGCAGGCGTTCTCCTGGCGCGCCCGCCGTGGCGTGGGGTACACGGCGCAGATCGTGACGCCCTCGTCGGAGGGAACGACCTCGATCTTCACCTCGTCGGGATCGGAGCGGCGGCCCGTCTTGCGGGCGCTCACGTCGATCTCGTCGCCCGTGGCCGCCACGGTGCGGATGCTGCCGTTGACGCCCCTGATCTCGAGCCGCTTGCCGGCGGCGAGGCGGCCGGACCAGTGGAAATCCTGGGCGCCGACCGGTGCCGCCGCCAACAGCGCGGCGGCACACATCGCCGGGATCTGGAAGACTGTCGCGCGCATGTCGCTCACTCCTCGTTCTGTTCGTGAATCTGTCCGGGCCGGCACAACTTGATCGAGCCGTCGAAGGATTCGAGCTCCACCCGGGCGCTCCCCGTGCCAAGGGTGAAGGTGAACCGGTGTTTCGTCGTCCTGCCGCCGGGGGGGATCGTCACCGGGAAACACGCATCGAAACTGCCGCTGAACGTGGCCACCGAGATCGTGGCGTTGGCCCGTTCCGGCATCGAAACGGACACGTCCCCGTCGTGCGATGTCAGACGATAGCGGCCGCTGTCAGTGATCGTCCCGTCGTACTCGATACTCCCGTCCACGGTGGAGGCGTCCACGTCGGCGGACTCGATGTCCTGCAGGCTGATCTCCCCGTCCACCGTCTCCGCCGTGATGTCGCCGCTGCAGTCCTTCACGGTGATGCTCCCGTCCACGCTGTTGAGTTCGATATGGCCCTTCGCGCCGGTGAGCGAGACATCCCCCTCGACCGACTTCAGCGCGATGTTGCCGCGCCCCCCTACGACGGTGACCGCCCCCTCCACGGTTTCAACCGCGATCTCCGCTTCGGACCCTTCGATCGTCACCTCCGCCGACGGCGTGCCGGACACCGAGATCGGCATCCAGGCCGGTGCGAGAATCTCATAGTCCACCATGGCGGGACCGTGGCGCGACGAGGCGCTGATGCTCACGGTCGCTCCTTCGGTGGACACCGTCACGTAATCCCGGCTGCCGTGAGTGGCGCGCACGCGAATCGAGCTCTGACGCCAGCTCTTGATCACGACCGTGCCGCCGAAGTCGCTGACGTCGAGGCGCTGTCCCTGGCGCACCGCGAACGTCGTGTCGGTGTCCTGGTTCAGCATCATCCCCGCGACGGCGACAAGTGCGAACAACATGAGTGCTCCTTCTCCTTATGTACGTGCGGTGGCGATGCGATTCGCCTCCCGCAGGAATTCCAGCTTGCGCCGCATGGTGTCGGCGAGGTGGTGGTTCAGGTACGGGCTCTG
>DATGDT010000095.1:0-9113 GCA_035310725.1 Gemmatimonadales bacterium | reverse complement strand
GCAGAAGTGCAAGAAGGGCGCGGTCCAGGAAATCGGATGGGAGAGCGTGACCGTCCCGGGTGGGACATTCCGCGCGCTGCACTTCAGGGACGGGGACGACGAAGCCTGGCTGAGTCCCGAGCTCGGGTTCACGATGGTCCGCTACGTCTCGAAGAAGAACGGCGCGATGGAGCTCACGGGCCACGGCACCGACGCGAAGTCGTCGATCACCGAAACGCCGCAAACGATGGACTGATGGACCGGCGCACGGCGTTGCGCCTGCTGAGCGCCGGGGCGGCCGTCACGGCCGGCACCGACCTCGAGGCGTGGGGGCGCGGGCTGCACCGGGGGCTGGGTCTCGGCGCGCCCCTCCGGGTGCTCGATGAGCACCAGAACGCGACCGTGGTCGCCCTGTGCGACGCCATCCTCCCGGCCACCGACACGCCGGGCGCCGTCGCGGCGCAGGTGAACGTGTTCATCGACCTGCTGCTCGCCGACTGGTACGATGCGGCGGATCGCGACCGCTTCCTCGCCGGTCTCGCCGGTCTCGACGGGCGGGCCCGGGCGGCTTTCGGCAAGGATTTCGTGGACGGTACCCCGGCCGACCGAACCAACCTCCTGACCGCCCTGGACGACGAAGCGGCGCGCTGGAACGCGAACCCGGCAGCCACGCGCGGTCCGCAGCCGTTCTACCGCCAGATGAAGTGGCTCACCCTGTTCGGCTATTACACGTCCGAGATCGGCGCCGAGCAGGAGCAGCACTACCAGATTGTCCCCGGCCGCTACGTCCCGTGCGCTCCGGCCGACACCGCCATTACCCCGGAGTGAGGATGCCGAAGTCCTGGGACGCGATCGTGGTCGGCTCGGGAATGACCGGCGGGTGGGCGGCCAAGGAGCTCACCGAGGCGGGGCTCAACACCTTGGTGCTCGAGGCCGGCCGGATGGTGACGACGGCCGACTACGTCGAGCATGTCCCCCCCTGGCAGGTGCGGTTCCGCGGCCTGGACGACCGGCGCGCGCGGGCGGCGGAACAGCCGGTCCAGCAGGAGTGCTACGCCTGCGACGAGTGGTCGTCCAAGTTCTTCGTCAACGACCACGAGAACCCCTACACGACCCCGGCCGACAAGCCGTTCCTGTTCCTGCGGGGGCGGCAGGTCGGCGGACGCTCCATCATGTGGGGCCGCCAGACCTACCGCTGGAGCGATCTCGACTTCGAGGCGAACCTGAAGGACGGCATCGCCGTCGACTGGCCGATCCGCTACGCCGACATCGCCCCCTGGTACGACCACGTGGAGCGGTTCGTCGGGGTGAGCGGCGAGAAGCTGGGCCTTCCCCAGCTGCCCGACGGCCAGTTTCTCCCCCCGATGGAGCTGAACTGCGGGGAAACCGTGGTGCGCGACGCCGTCGCCCGGCACTGGCCGGGAGAGCGCGTGCTCACGATCGGCCGCTGCGCCATTCTGACCGAAGACCACGACGACCGCAAAGCCTGTCACTACTGCGGGTACTGCGAGCGCGGCTGCATCACCCGGTCGTATTTCAGCTCGATCAACGCGACGCTGCCAGCCGCGCGCCTCACCGGAAAGCTCACGCTGCGCCCGCACAGCGTCGTGCACAGCCTGATCTACGACCACCGGCGCAATCGCGTGACCGGCGTGCGGGTCATCGACGGCGAGACCAAGCACGCGATCGAGTTCTCGGCGCGCCTGGTCTTCCTGTGCGCGTCGGCGCTCGAGTCCGCCCGGATTTTGCTCAACTCGGCGACGCCGGAGTTCCCCGATGGCCTCGCCAACTCGAGCGGCGAGCTGGGGCACAACCTCATGGATCACATCATGGGGGGCGGGGCGAGCGGCAAGATCGAAGCGCCGGCGGACCGCATGCCGGTCGGCCGGCGGCCCAACGGCATCTACCTGCCGCGCTTCCGGAACCTCCCCGGACGGCCGAAGTCGCCATTCCTCCGCGGCTACGCCTACCAGGGCGGCGGGGACCGCGAGGGATGGGGCCGAGGCACTGACCTCCCGGGCTTCGGGGCCGATTGGAAGCGCGCCCTGCGCGATCCCGGGCCGTGGCACTTCAGCTTCTACGGGTTCGGCGAATGCCTGCCGCGGCACGAAAACTTCGTGGCGATCGACAAGGACACGAAGGACGCCTGGGGCGTCCCGGCGTTGCGGATCCACTGCGCCTACGGCGACAACGAGTGGGCCCTGATGCAGGACGCCTCGATCGCCGCCGCGGAGATGCTGGCCGCTGCGGGCGCGCGGGACATCTCGCCATTCGTGGAGCACAATCCGCCCGGCAAAGCGATTCACGAGATGGGGACCGCCCGCATGGGCCGCGATCCGAAGACCTCGGTGCTGAACGCCCACAACCAGGCCCACGACATCCCCAACCTCTTCGTGACCGACGGCGCCTGCATGACCTCCTCGGCGAACCAGAACCCATCCATCACCTACATGGCGCTGACGGCGCGGGCGTGCGCGTACGCGGTGGACCTCATCAAGAAGAGAGAGTTATGAAAGCGGGACGAGGGACGGGGGACGAGGGACGGGTGATGCCGCGACGGCAATTTGTCGAGCTGCTGGCAGCGGGTGCGGCGGGGTTGGGGACCCGTCCCTCTTCCCTCGTCCCCCGTCCCTCGTCATCGCGCCTGGGCCGGATTGGCGTGCAGCTCTACACCGTCCGCGATCTGCTGAAACAGGACTTCGACGGCACCCTGGCGAGCGTCGCGAAGATCGGGTTCAAGGAGGTCGAGTTCGCGGGGTACTTCGACCACACGCCGCAGCAGGTGCGCGCCGCGCTGGACCGGAACGGACTCGATGCGCCGGCGGCCCACGTGGGGTTCGAGGCCACGGATGACGGCTGGGATGCCGTGCTCCACACCGCCCGGCTCATCGGGCATCGCTTCGTCGTCTGCGCCTGGATCCCGGAGGAGCAACGGCGCACCGCGGACGACTGGAAGCGCGTCGCGCAGCGGTTCAACCGGGCCGGCGCGGCGTGTCGCGAGGCCGGTCTGCAGCTGGCCTTCCACAATCATAGTTACGAATTCGTCCCGCTGCCGGACGGCCGGCTTCCCTACGACCTGCTGCTCGCGGAGACCGACCCCGCACTCGTCCGGCTGGAGCTCGACCTGTTCTGGATCACCTTCGGCGGCGGCGACCCGCTGGCCTACTTCACGCGGTATCCCGGGCGATTCCCGCTGGTGCACGTGAAGGACATGCAGCCCAAGCCTGCCCCCGATGTCGCACCGGAGCGGGTGATGACGGAGGTGGGGCAGGGCAGCATCGACTGGAAGCGCATCTTCGCCCGCGCGCGGGACGCCGGGATCGAGCACTACTTCGTGGAGCACGACCAGCCGGCCGATCCGCTGGGCAGCATTCGGACCAGCTACCAGTACCTGCGCGGCCTCGAGTTCTAGGGCCCGCCCTTCCGCGGGTACGCCGGCGGCGGCGGGACCGGCACGGGATGCTCGCGGATCTGGCGCTGGAGATACGCGATCGCCGCCGCGAGCTGCGCGTCCTCTCCGCCGAACGTCGCGCGCGGCAGGTTGTCCACGACGCTGTCGGGGTCCACCCCGTGGCCCTCGATCAGCCACTGGCCCTCCGGGCCGTACACGCCGAACTCCGCCGCCGTGGCGATGCCGCGGTCCACCAGCACGTTGCTCGAGCTGAGCCAGATCTCGCCGCCCCAGGTGCGCGTGCCGATCACGCGGCCCAATCCGAGCCGCCGGAACCCCTCGGTAAAGGCCTCCCCGTCCGACGCCGTCCACGCGTCGCACAGCACCACCAGGTGGCCCCGGAACGCCCACTGCATGTTCCAGTAGGGGCTCCCGGTGCGCGGCTGCCAGTAGAACCAGGCGCGGCGCAGCAGCCGCTCGAGCAGCCAGCTGTCGATGTTGCCGCCGCGGTTGTGGCGCACGTCGATGATCAGGCCGGCCCGGTTGAAGACCGGATAGAAGTCCCGCTCCCAGCGCGCGATGTCGGCCGGGCCCATGGCGCGCAGGTGTACGTAGCCGATGCGGCCGTCGCTGCCGGAGTCCACCAGCGTGCGTCGCGTCAGCTCCCATTCATCGTAGCGCAGGTTGGACGCCTGCCCCGGAGTCAGGGGCGTAACGATGACGTCGCGCGTGGGACCGCCGCGCGCGGGCGCGACCCGCAACAGCACCTGCTTCCCGGCCTGGCGCCGGAGCAGCTCGCCCGGGTGCTCCACTGAAAGCGTCGACACGCCGTTGATCAGCTGGATGACCTCCCCGGCGTGGACGTCCACCCCCTGCTGGGCGAGCGGGGAGAGCGCCATGGGGTAATCGGGATCCGCGCCGTAGACGTGCGTCACCCGCCAGCCGCCCGCCGCGGAGTCGCGGACCAGCTCCGCGCCGAGCGAGCCGGGAGCCGCCTGGTCCGTGCCGTCGCGCAGGTCGCCGCCGTACACGAAGATGTGCAGCGCCGACAACTCGCTCACCAGCTGCGCCAGTAGATCCGACAGCTCGGCGCGATCGGTGACCCGGTCCACCAGCGGGCGGTACTTGGCCTTCATCGCGGGCCAGTCGAGCCCGTGCATGTGCGGGTCGTAGAAGTAGTCACGCTCCAGCCGCCAGGCTTCGTCGAACATCTGGCGCCACTCTTCGCGCGGATCGAGCGGGAAGCTCCATTCGGCGAGGTTCACCTGGGCCTTGTCCAGACTCGCGGCGGCGCCGCTCGATGCGTCGATCACGTACAGCGCCTCGCCCTTGCGCAGCAGGAGTTTCTTGCCGTCTGCCGCCAGCTCGTAGCTGCGGACGTCCTCCACCAGCGTCTTGGGCGTGACGTCGCTGTTCCCGATTTCGAGCGACTGGAGCGCGGCCGTGTGTTCCAGGTTCGTCTGGCGGCTCAGCCAGAACAGCCGACTCGCGTTCACGGACAGCGCCTCGTAGTTGGCGGGCGGGAGCGGCAGCTCCGTGAGGCGCTGTTGTATGTCGGCCAGGTCTACGGCGACGGCCGGGGTCGCGGCAGGGCGCGCCTTGGCGCCCGTGTCGGCGGGGGTGGGCGGCGCCAGCTCGGTCGCCGGCAGGAAGGGGGAACGCAGTCCCGGCACGAGCGCCAGCGCATAGATCTTCGTCTGCCGGTCGAAAAAGGGCTCCGGCGCCCGCGGGCCCCACGGGGCCCCGACGAGAGACTGGAACGTGCGGTCCGACAGGAAATAGAGCCACTTGCCGTCCGGCGTGAACGCCGGACTGTAGCTGTCGGAGCGATCGCTGGTCAGCGCGGTGTGCTGGCCCTGGGTGACGGAGTAGAGCCAGATCCGGCCGAAGGTCGCGGCGGGACGGACGTAGGCGAGCCACTTCGAGTCGGGGGACCAGACGAGGTCCCCGAAATCCCCGTCGGGGGTCGAGTCGATCACGGTCGCCTGCCGGCGGTCGAAGCCGTACAACCACAGGGTCTGGTTCTTGTCGTAGAAGGCGAGCCACTTGCCGTCGGGCGAAGGGACGCCGTCCCAGCGCAGCACCCGGGCGTCGCTCGTGAGCTGCTCCGGCGCGCCCACGCCGTTGGCGGGGAGCCGCCACCACTCGGTCTCCCCCGTCTGATCGGACAGCGCGAGCACGGACTTCCCATCCGGCGCGAACCGCGCCTGGCGATACCGCGCGCCGGGGGCGCGCGTCACCTCGACGAATCGGCCCCCGGCCCGCCCGACGGGCGCGACGAACACCTGGCCCCGCGCGGTGAGCACGACGCGCCCGCCGTCGGGGGCGAGGTGCGCAGTGGTGAGGTACGTCATCGGATTGGACACCCAGCGTACCCGCTCCTGGTCGAAGTCGGAGCCGAGACGGATGTCGAGGGTCGTGTCGCTGCCGCGGGCGATGTCGAACAGGTGGAGGTCGGCGCCGAGCTGGTACACGATCCGTCCGTCGCCCAGCGCGGGCGACCGGACGTCCCAGCCGCGATGGCGGGTCAACTGGCGCAGGTCGTGACCCTCGGGATCCATGGACCACAGGTTCATCGTGCCGTCGCGGTCGGTGGCGAAGTAGATCCGCCCGTTCCACCACATCGGGGTCTTGCTCGTGCCGGCGTAGTCGGCCGTCAGCGGTACGGCCTCCGATCCCGCCGTGTATCGCCAGATGTTCTGAGCCGTGCCGCCCTGGTAACGCTTGGTGTGACTGCCCTGGAAGGCGTACCGGGTGAAGTACAACACGCGGCCGGAGGCGTCGTAGCTCCCGTCGCTCGCCTCTGCCAGCGGCACGAGCTCGCGCCGGCCGGTACGCGGGTCCAGCGTGGCGAGCTGTGAGGACGGCAGCGTGGAGGACCCGGCCGTGGCGTAGAGGATGCGGCCCTCGGACGTCCATCCGACGACGGTCGCGGGGGCTCCTTCCCACGTGCGCCGCCGCGGCAGTCCGCCTCCGAGCGGCATGGTGTACACCTCGGTGGGTCCCTCGTAGCTGGCGGAGAACGCCAGCGTCGTGCCCTCGGGTGAGATCGCCGCATGTGACTCTTCGGCCGCATGGGTGGTGAGCCGGCGCGCCTCGCCGCCCTGGATCGAAACCGTCCAGAGATCCCCCTCCGCCGTGAACACGATGGTCTCGCCGCGGATCGCGGGCGAGCGGTAGTAGCCGTGCGATGCGGTGGGCGGCTCGACGGCCGGCGGTCTCGCCGGCGCGGGGAGGACGGTGGCGAGCAGCGCGAGCGCGAGAGGGGTTCGCATGATCCCGGACTCCGGAAGGGTGGGTCGCGTCGGAGCCGCTCCTCGGGGTCCGACGCGGTCCTAAGATACACGTTGCGCTAGCCGAAGCAGCGTCGCACCCGTATTGTTTTCTGACGCACGCGCCAATGGCAGGACCCGATCTTCCTCCGCTCGAGTTGATCTGCCTGGGCCCGCCGACCGCCCGGCTCGCCGGGCGTGAGCCGCCGGCCGACGTGCTGTGGCGCAAGCACCTCGGGCTGCTCATCTACCTCGCGCTCTCCCCTGACCACACGAGATCGCGCGAACATCTGCTGGGCATGCTCTGGCCCGAGAAAGCGGAGCCGCAGGCGCGGCATTCCCTGAACGAGGCGGTGCGCCGGCTGCGCGTCGGACTGGGCGCCGACCGCCTGCGGACGCGCGGCGACACCATCACGCTGGACCCCACCGACCTTCAGGTCGACGTGCTGCGCTTCGGCGCCCTGGCCGGGGAGCGTCCGGCGGAGGCCGTCGCGTTGTTGCGCGGCGATTTCCTCGAGGGGTTCGTGGTGGAAGACGCCCCGGCGTTCGAGGATTGGACCGCACAGGAGCGGATGCGGTGGCGTGCCCGCGGCGAGGACGTGCTCGTCACGCACGGCAAGGCCGCATTGTCCGCCGGACGGCTGGACGAAGCCGTCGAGGCGTCGTTGCAGGCGCTCACCCTCGAGCCGCACAGCGAGCCGGCGGCTCGGTTGCGGCTCCGGGCGATGGCACTGCGGGGTGATGCGGCGGGCGCCCTGGCCTGGTACCACCAGTTCACCGAGCGGCTCATGGCGGAAGTGGGCGAGCGGCCCGGCCAGGAGCTCGAGGGGCTGGCGGAGCGCATCCGCACCCGCTCCTGGCACCGTGCAGCGGCGCCGCCGGCGGACGTGCCCGTGCCGCTGGTCGGCGATGTGGTGCTGCAGGCCCGCGCCTTCCGTGTGATCGGTGAGGCCATGCTGGGTGTGCCGCGCACGCTGGCCGTCATCGCGGGACAGGGACTCGGCAAGACCCGACTCATCCAGGAGTGCCTCAACCGGGCCGCGCTGGACGGCGCGCTGACCGTCCTCGCGACGCCGCTCGAGCAGGACCACGACGCACCCTGGAGCACCTTGCGCGCCCTGGCCCGCGCCGGGCTCGCCGCGGCGCCCGGCGTTGCCGCAACCGCGCCGGAAGCGCTCGCGGTTCTCGCGGCCGTCGTCCCCGAGCTCGGCGACCGTGCGCAGCGCGTGCCCGCCGACCAGGGAGAGGTCGCCGCCGCCTTGGCGCGATTGCTCCAGGCCGTGGCGGAGGAGCGCCCCCTCGTGGTGGCGGTGGACGATGCGCATTTCGCCGACCGGGTGACGCTCGAGGGGCTCGGGGCCGCGATCCCGGCTGTTCGCAAGGCGCCGCTGGCGTTCGTCTTTTCCTGTCTGCCGGACCCGGAGCGTGGGCCGGCGGCGCTCGTGCGGCTGCGCGGCGAGGTGGGCCGGCGGCTGCCCGGCGACAGCGTGCGTCTGGAGCCGCTGGGTCCGGACGATATCCTGCGACTCGTCACGGCGCTCGCTCCCTGGTGCACCACCGCGGAGATGCGTGAGCGCCTGGCCCGTCGCGTGCGGTTCGAGACCGGGGGGAGCCCGTTCCTCGTCGTCACGCTGCTGCAGGCGCTGGCGCGGGCGTCCACCATGCGAGGCGACGTACTCGAGTGGCCGCGCCGCGGGTCCACCATCGACAGCCCGCTGCCCATCAGCGTGCCCGATCTGGTGCGGATGGCGGTCGTGGCGCGGGTGTCGGTCCTCGACGCACCGGATCTGCTGCTGCTGCGCGCGGCGAGTGTGAGCGGATCGGCGCTCGATCCCGAGATGCTGAGCCGGACGGCCGGTCTCGCGCCGGAAGATGTCGAGGAGGGGCTGGTCCGACTGGAGCGCGCCGGACTCGTGGTGAACGATGGGCGTCGCTACGCGTTTGCCGCTCCCCTCATCGCAGAAGTCGTCTCGGGGGAGTGCCTCACGGCGGGCCAGCGGCGCAGCTTGCGTCTCCGTACGGCGGAGGCGCTCGCCCGGCGGGAAGGCATGGACGCCAGGGTGCTCCGGGTCGAGCTGCTGTCCCAGGTCGGTCCCGACGAGTCGGTCTTCGCGGACGCGGTCGCGGTCGCCGAGGCGGCGCTCGAGACGGGCGCGGTGCGCAGCGGGCGTCGTGCGATCGCGGCGGCGGAGCGGGCGGCCGGCGACACCGGCGGCGGTCGAGAGCGCCTCGAGGAATTGCGCCGGCGCCTCGACAGCGTCTAGGCGAAACGGGGTGGGGGACCGGACCGCATCCCGCCACCCCGCTCGAGCGCGCGAGAGGGCGCGCGCGTGTCGTGCCGTAACCTGAAGGCCGCAGCGCCAACCTATGAACCGAAAGTCACGCACCGGTCATCTGCCCGACCGGTGCGATCAAGTGGTTGAAGGGCGGGGGGATGCGCATTACCTTCTGGTGCCTTTTGAACCGACCTC
>DATGDT010000094.1:0-2346 GCA_035310725.1 Gemmatimonadales bacterium | reverse complement strand
CGCGTCGCGGAACACGATGGTCACGGCCGCCATGGCGAGCGTGATGCCGAGCCAGAGCAGCACGCCACAGAGGTACCCGATGTAGGGGCCGAGAGCGGCCTCGACGTACGCGTACGGTCCGCCGCTCTTGGGGACGCGGCTCCCGGCCTCGGCGAAGCACAGGGCCACGAGTCCGGTCGCCACGGCGCAGACGATGTAGGCGAGCGGCGCGGCCGCGCCGAGCTGGCCCGCGGCGTGGGCGGGGAGCACGAAGATCCCCGCGCCCACCGTGATGTTGAAGATGGCCGCGGCGAGGCCGCCCATGCCGATGACGCGCCGCAGAGCGGGCATTAGCCGAGGTTCTCCTGGATGAAGCGCGGACTGAGGTGGACGTCCACCTCGACCAGGGGCGTGTCACCGATCGCGCGGAAGCTGTGAACCTCCCCGGCTTTGATGACGAGAATGTCTCCCGCGCCGGCCTCGAATTCCACGCCGTCCACCGTGTAGGCGCCGCGACCCTCCCGCACGAATTGCACCTCGTCGTACGGGTGGCGATGGGGCCCGGGGCCGCGCCCCGGCGGAGCGTGGAGCAGGTACACCGAGATGTTCACGTTGCCGTTGTCGGCACCCACGAAGTTGTGCGACAGGCCTACGAACGGCAGGTCTTCCTGACGGACGCGGTACATCGACCGATGCTCCTGTGGATCGGGTTACGGGGCAGTGCGCCGAGGTGACTGCCTGCGTGAGATCAGCGCCGCGAGGGGAACGGTGATGGCGATGAGCGCCCAGGCCACCGGGGGTGTGATGACGAACAGGAACGCGTTCGCCGATCCCGCGGGTCGCTTCACCAGGCCGCCATAGATGGCCAATGAGCCTAGCGTGAGCACGACCGTCACGCCGTAGAGCGTCGCTCTGGTCAGGCCCGACCAACGCGGCGAGACGATGGTGGCCCACGCGAGGACCACGAACGGGGACAGCACCCAGATGACGAAGAGCGCCAATAGGAACCGGGGTGTGTTGCGACCGGCACGAAGCATCAGGCCGACCGAGCCCACGGCTCCGACCATCGCCGCGACCAGGGCCACGGCGCGCAGGCGGCCGAGGAGCCCACCGTTGATCCCCATCGGCCTCAAGCTGCGGGCCGAGACGCGCGCTGACAAGACGCGGGGCTAGGTCATCGCACGCCCTTGATGAGCAGCCACAGCCCGAGTGGAATCTCGTACGCGGCCATCGGCAGCCACATGAGCGAGGTGACCGGGTCGTGGAGCACTCCCGCGAGCTGCAGCGGCAGGCCGATCACGACCAGGATCGACGCGACGACGCCGAGCCAGGCCAGGGCGACCGGGATCATCCGGCCGCGCAGCAGCAGCCAGGAGAAGAGCAGGCTGCCCACGGCGAAGAAGGCGGCGCCCTCGAGCGGGGACGGCCGCAGGAGGTAGGCGCCGAGCGCCTGCGCGGCCGCGGGATCCGGCGCATTGGCTCCGGTGGCCGTCGCGAGCCACAGCAGTCCCAGCGTCGCCGGGATGGAGACGGCGCCGCTCACGCCTTCGGCGACGCGAAAGACCAGGCCCAGCATGGCGAGATCGGGATCCTGCTCGCGGGTGATCGCGTGGAGCGTCACGGCCAGCACCAGGGCCGAGCAGCAGCCGGCCAGGGAGAGCACGACGGCGAGGTGCACGTCGGCCGCGTGCTGGGCCAGCCCCGCGAGCTTGGCGGCGGTTCCCGCACCGCTCGTCGCCCGTTTGAACAGGACCATGCTGGGGAAGGCGACGGCGATATAGAAGAGGAACGTGAATCCGGCGATTCGGGCGTTCGTCCGGCGCGTCATGCGGCCTCCGCCTGGGGCACCTTCGCCCCCATGACCAGCAGCCAGAGGACGATCGGCAGCTCTCCGACATAGAGCGGCATCACGACCCGGGACACCGTCGCGAGCTGAGCGGGAAAGACGATGGCGGTGACACAGGTGACGACGTAGGCGAAGCCCGCCACCATCAGCAGCCAGCCCAGGACCCTGGGGAAGAATCCCGACCTGATCGCCAGCATGCCGAACGGGAAGAGCCAGAGACCCCAGATGGCAATGGTGAGATCACCCAGGCCGCTCCCCAGCCGGAGAGACCCCATCGCCAGCGCCTCTAGCTGCGGTCTGGTGAACACCGACAGGTAGTCCGCGCCGCTCAGGAAGATCAGCGGCGCGATGTGCGTGACGAGATTCACGATCTCCACGGACACGCCGGTGCACACCAGGACCACCATGAGCCTGGCGTGCGTCCGGCTGACGTCCTTGAACAATTGATACAGGGTCAGCACCACGAACACGAACAGGAGCTGCGCGACCAGGCCGCTCAGAATACCGACGCGGTACAGCAG
>DATGDT010000093.1:0-10213 GCA_035310725.1 Gemmatimonadales bacterium | reverse complement strand
TCGGTGCGGCGGTCACGCTTCGTGGCGCCCGCATGTGGGAGTTCCTGGATCGCTTCATCACGATCGCAATTCCGAGAATCCGCGATTTCCGCGGAGTGAATACACGCTCGTTCGATGGCCGCGGCAATTACAGCCTCGGCGTGAAGGAGCAGATGATCTTCCCCGAGATCAACTACGACATGGTCGAGCAGATCCACGGGATGGACATCACGTTCGTCACGAACGCCGGCCGCGACGACACGGCCATGGCGCTGTTGCGCGAGATGGGGATGCCGTTCCGCGGCGAATCCCCGGTCGCGGTCGGCTAGGAGAGGACGGCATGGCGAAAAAGTGCTGGATCGAGCGAGTCAAGCGCACCCCGAAGTTCAAGGTGCGGGCGTATCAGCGCTGTCAGCGCTGCGGCCGCAGCCGGGCCACGCTCCGCAAGTTCGGGCTGTGTCGCATCTGTTTCCGTGAGCTGGCGCTGCGCGGGGAAATTCCCGGCGTCCGCAAAGCCAGCTGGTAGGCGGGAGGCGCAATGAGTATGACTGATCCCGTCGCCGATATGCTCACCCGGGTGCGCAACGCCTGTACGGCGGGGCACCGCCGGGTCGACATGCCGGTGTCGAAGCTGAAAGTGGAGATCGCCCGGATCCTGCGCGACAACCATTACATCCAGGACTTCAAGGTCCTGGACGATGGCCGCTTCGGTCTGCTGCGCCTCTATCTCAAGTACCACAACGATGCCCCGGTGATTCGCGAGCTGGTGCGCGTCTCGGCCCCGGGCCTGCGGCGCTACGTGAAGGCGCGCGAGATCCCGCGGGTGAAGAACGGACTGGGGATGGCGATCCTCAGCACGCCGCAGGGCGTGATGTCGGACCGCGACGCGCGGACCGCCCGGGTGGGCGGCGAGCTGCTCGCGGTGGTCTGGTAGGAGGCGGCCATGTCGCGTATCGGCAAGCGTCCGGTTCCGCTCCCCAAGGGCGTGACGGCGACGATCGCGGGACGGACGATCACGGTGAAGGGTCCCAAGGGCGAGATCAGCCGGACGATGCACCCGGACCTGACGCTCGCGCTCGAGGACGACACGGTCGCGGTGCGGCGCCCCTCCGACGAGCCGCGCCACAAGGCGTTGCACGGGCTCACCCGCACGCTGGTGGCGAACATGGTCGAAGGCGTCACCCACGGCTTCAGCCGCGCCCTCGAGATCCAGGGCGTCGGCTACAAGGCCGAGGTCAAGCCGTTCGGCGTGCAGCTCGTCGTGGGCTACTCGCACCCGGTGCCGTATCACGCCCCGAAGGGCATCACGATCACCGTGGAGAACAACACGCAGGTGAAGGTCCAGGGCGTGGACAAGGAGCTGGTGGGACAGGTCGCGGCCGAGCTGCGCAGCGTGCGTCCGCCGGAGCCGTACAAGGGGAAGGGGATCCGCTACGTGGGCGAGCAGGTGCGGCGCAAGGCGGGCAAGACCGCCCAGGCGGCGAAGTAGCCATGCGCGCCATTCGCAAGATCAAGACGCAGGCCGACCGGCGCGCGCGCCGGCACCTGCGGGTCCGCAAGCGCATCAACGGCACCGCGGCGCGGCCCCGGCTGGTGGTGTTCCGCTCCTCCAAGCACATCTATGCCCAGCTGGTGGACGACGAGCGCGGTGTGACCCTGGTGGGCGCGGCCGACACGACCGAGGGCATCCAGGTGGAAGGCAAGGGCAAGACGGCGAAGAGCTTCGCACTGGGGAGGCTGATCGCCGCCCGGGCCAAGGACAAGGGGATCGCCAATGTCGTGTTCGACCGCGGCGGGTACCAGTACCACGGGCGCGTCAAGGCGGTAGCCGAGGGCGCCCGCAAAGGCGGATTGGAGCTCTAGATGATGGATGAACAACTGCCGGGCGCGCAGGCGCCCGAGACGGCGCCTCCTCCTCCCGCTCCCGAGACGGCGGCGGCCGCGGTCGAGCCGGCCCCGGCACCCGAGCATCACCGGCGGGGCGGGCGCGGCGGTCGCGGCGGCGGCGGCGGCCGTGGTGGTCACGGGCATGGGCGCGGCCGCGGCGGTGAGCGGGGCCCGGGCGGCGACCGAGGCCGCGAAGGCGACGGCATGGTCGAGAACGTCATCGCCATCAATCGCGTGGCCAAGGTGGTCAAGGGCGGGCGGCGCTTCAGCTTCAACGCCCTCGTCGCGGTGGGCGACGGGCAGGGGCACGTCGGCGTCGCCACCGGCAAGGCCAACGAGGTCAGCGAGGCGGTGCGCAAGGCGGTGGAAGCGGCCCGGCGCAAGACCGCGGAAGTGCCGCTCACCGGCGGCACGATCCCGCACGAGATCATCGGGCAACACGGCGCGGGACGCGTGCTGCTCAAGCCTGCGGCGAGCGGCACCGGCGTCATCGCCGGCGGCCCGGTGCGCGCGGTGCTCGAATGCGCCGGCGTGCGCGACATTCTGACCAAGAGCCTCGGGTCCACCAATCCGCACAACATGGTGCGGGCCACGATGGACGGCCTCACCCACCTCACGACCGCGCGTCGGGTGGCGAAGGAGCGCGGCGTGGAAATCGAGGCGATCCACTACAAGGCCCGCCAGGAGGCGACCCGTGGGTAGGCTGCCGCCGACGCGGAAATACCGCAAACGGAAGCGCAGCACCGATCCGGTGCTGCCGCCGGTCGGGAAGGGCAAGCTCGAGATCCGCCAGACGCGATCGGGCTCGGGGAAGCCGGCGCGGGTGAAGCGCACGCTCGAGGCGCTCGGCCTGAAACACCACCAGGACGTGGTCGTGCACGCCGATCATCCGGCGCTGCGCGGCATGCTGTACCAGGTGCGCCACCTCGTACGGGTGACGCCCGTCAAGGGATAGGGACGATGGCCAAGGCGAAGGGGAAGACGAAAGCGAAGCCGGCCCGGCGGGCCGCGCGGGCCGCGCCGCGGCGCAAAGCGGCGGCGAAAGCGGCAGAGGGCAGCGCGGAGCCGCGCCCGATCACGCTGTCGACGCTGCGGCCGCCCCGCGGGTCCACCCACGCGCGGTTGCGCGTAGGCCGCGGGCCGGGCTCGGGCATCGGCAAGACCTCGGGACGCGGCCAGAAGGGCCAGCGGGCCCGGGCTGGCGGCACCGTGCGGCCGGGGTTCGAGGGCGGTCAGATGCCGCTGATCCGGCGCATTCCCAAGCGGGGGTTCACCAACCCGTTCCGGGAGCCGGCGCAAGTCGTGAACGTGCGCCACCTGGGGCTGCTCGCCGAGGGCGCCGAGGTGACGCCGGAAACGCTGTTCGGGGCGGGGCTGGTACGCCGGCCCGACACACCGATCAAGCTGCTGGGCATGGGGGAGGTGCAGCGCCGCTTCACGGTGAAGGGCGTCGGCGTCTCGGCCTCGGCGCGGCAGAAGATCGAGGCGGCGGGCGGCACCATCGAGGGACCGAGCGCGTGACCGCCCCGCGGATCCCGAACCTGTTCAAGGTGCCGGAGCTGAAGGAGAAGATCCTCTTCACGCTCCTGTGCCTGCTCATCTACCGCGTCGGTGCGCACATCGCGACGCCGGGGGTGAACCTCGCGGCGCTGGCGGACTACGCCAACCAGTCGCGCGGGACGCTGTTCGGGCTGTACGACCTGTTCTCGGGCGGCGCGCTGGCGCGCGCCAGCGTGTTCGCGCTCGGCATCATGCCCTACATCTCCGCGAGCATCGTGTTCCAGCTCGCGGGTCCGGTGTTCCCGATCATCGAGAAGATGCAGCGGGACGAAGAGGGCCGGAAAACGCTGACGCAGTGGACCCGCTATCTCACCGTGATCCTGTGCCTGTTCCAGGCATACGGGTACGCGCTCTTCGTGGAGAGCCAGATTCCAGGGGCGGTGGGGAGTCCGGGCTTCGGTTTCCGGCTGACCACGGTGCTCACGCTCACCACGGGTGGCCTGCTCGTCATGTGGCTGGCCGAGCAGATCACCGAGCGGGGACTGGGCAACGGGCAGAGCCTGATGATCTTCTTCTCGATCGTGGAGCGCATCGGGCCCGAAACCGTCCGGACCTTCGAAGCGCTGCAGGCGGGATCGCTGCGCTTCGGCGTACTGCTCGTGATCCTCGCGATCATGGTGCTGGTGGTTGCCGGCACGGTCGCGGTGACGGTGGCGGCGCGGCGCATCCCGATTCAGATCCCCCGCAAGGTGATGGGTCGAGGACGCATCGCCGAGGGACGCAAGACGTTCATCCCGCTGCGCATCAATTCGTCCGGCGTGATGCCGATCATCTTCGCCCAGTCGCTCATCATCGTGCCGGGGACGCTGGCGACGTTCAGCAACGTGCCGTGGCTGAAGCAGTTCGCGAACTACTTCTCGGTCACCTCGCCGGTGTACCTGGTGTCGCTCTTCCTGCTGATCGTGTTCTTCGCCTACTTCTACACGTCCATCATCTTCAACCCGGTGGATCTGGCGGAGAACCTCAAGAAGCAGGGCGGGTTCATCCCCGGCGTGAAGCCAGGCGCGGCGACCGCCGACTACATCGACGAAGTGCTGTCGCGCATCACGCTGCCGGGCGCGCTGTTCCTCACCGTGGTGGCGCTGTTGCCGATCGTCATCGGCAACGTGCTCAACATGCCCTTCGGCTTCGGCGGCACGGCGCTGCTCATCGTCGTCGGCGTGGCCCTCGATACGGTGCAGCAGGTGCAGCAGCATCTCCTGCTGCGCCACTACGACGGGTTCATGAAAGAAGGCCGCATCAAGTTCCGCGGCCGCACCCGCTAAGGCGGGGGGTGCGGGGGAGGCGGCGATGTTCATTCTGCTGCTGGGCGCGCCCGGTTCGGGCAAGGGGACGCAAGGCGCGATTCTGGCGCAGCGCCTCGGTATACCGAAGATCGCCACCGGTGACATCATCCGCGCAGCCATGAAGGCCGGGACGCCCCTGGGCGTGCAGGCCAAGACCTTCTACGACGCCGGCAAGCTCGTTCCCGACACGCTGATCCTCGAGCTGATCAAGAACGAGCTGGCGAAGCCCGAGGCGGAGCAGGGAGCCATCTTCGACGGCTTCCCCCGCACGGCGGCGCAAGCGGAGCTGGTGGAAAAGATCCTCACGTCGCGGGGCCAGCGGCTCGCGCACGTCCTGCTGCTGGACGTACCGGAGGAGGAGCTGGTCAAGCGCCTGCACGGTCGCGCGCTGCAGGAAGGCCGTGCCGACGATACCCCCGAGGCGATCCGCACCCGGCTGGTCACCTACCACAAGGACACCGCCCCGCTCGTGGCCTACTATGCGCAGCGCGGCGTGATGCACCGGGTGCCGGGTGTCGGCACCGTCGAAGAGATCGCCGAGGAAATCAAGCGGATTCTGGGCCGATGATCACGCTCAAGTCACCGCGCGAGATCGAGACGATGGCGGCCGCCGGGCGCATCGTCGCGGAGACGCTGGCGCTGATGGGGCGCACCGTGAAAGCCGGCATCTCGACGAAGGAGCTGGACCGCCGGGCCGAGGAGTTCATCCGCAGTCACCCCGGGGCGCTGCCGTCGTTCAAGGGATTGTACGATTTCCCCGCCACGCTCTGCACCTCGATCAATCAGGAAGTGGTCCACGGCATCCCGTCCGCCAAGCGCGTCCTGAAGGACGGGGACCTGATCAGCGTGGACGTGGGGGTGCAGCTTGAGGGGCTGCACGCCGATTCGGCGGCGACCTTCCCCGTGGGGGAGGTGACGCCGGATGTCCGGCGTCTGCTCCAGGTGACCCAGGAGGCGCTTGCGGCGGGCATCGCCCAGGCGAAGGCGGGCAACCATGTGGGCGACATCGGGCATGCGGTGCAGCAGGTGGCGGAAGCGGCGGGCTACTCGGTCGTGCGGGAGATGGTGGGGCACGGCATCGGGTCGAGCTTCCACGAGGAGCCGCAGGTGCCGAATTTCGGCAAGCCGAAGCGGGGGCCGCGGCTCGTCCCCGGGATGACCATCGCCATCGAGCCGATGGTGAACGTGGGCGGGGCGGAGATCCGGACGCTGTCGGACAAGTGGACCGTGGTGACGGTGGACGGCTCGCTGTCGGCGCACTTCGAGCATACGGTGGCGATCGGGGACAACGGGGCGGCGCCGCGGATCCTCACCCAGCTGTCGAGGAACGGGCACTAACTAGCTCGAGCCGGCCTCACGCTCCAACCGCAGGGCCTCCTCCAACAACGCTGCCCCCGGCGCCGGGTCGCCTAGCGATTCGACGTTGACCCGCACGTTCTCCACCGCTCCCGCGAGCGCGGCGCGGGCCAATCCTTCTCCCACCAGCGCATCCGAGCGCGCGTTCCTGTTCCCGATGCCGCCGATTTCCCGGGCGAGGGCGACGAGGCGAGCGGCGCGGCGCGCCATCTCGAGCGGCGACCGCGCTGCGACGAGCAGGGCGGCGTCGATCGCCGCGGCGCGCCCCGGATCGTCCTTGGGGATCTTGTACGCCGCGCTGACCCCACCGTACGCCGCCGCGTCATCGTCCACCAGGCGTCGCAGCTCGGTCCGCAGCGTCTCCGCTTCCGTGAGGATGGCCCGGGCGCGCTCGTCCGCGGCGGCGTAGGCCTTCCGGCCGATGGTCAGTCGGGACACCATCGCGACCAGGGCCGCGGCCAGCGCTCCGGTGAGCGCCGCGGCGCTGCCGCCACCCGGCGTGGGTGAGCCACCCGCCAGCTCGTCGATCCAGCCATCGAGCGTCGGGCCCTCCACCGCGCGGATCTTCGCCTCGAGCAGGTGATCGGCGGCATCGGGGAGCTTCAAGAGGCCCGCTCCCGCGTTCAGAACCGCGCGCTCCGGAATCAGTCCGACCACTTCGCTCCTCAGGATCTCCATGCCGCGCTGCCGCGCCGCGCGCTCCACGGCCGCAAACACCGTCGCGGGCGGCGTGACGTCGATATCGAGCAGGTTCATGGACACCTGGGCGCGGCCGCCCACCTCGAAGCCGCTCGCTTGAACCGCGGGGAGCCCGCCGCTCGAGGTGCGGATCTGCTTCGCGATCTCCTTGGCGAGTACCACGTCCGGGCTGTCGAGATAGATGTTATAGGCGACGAGAAACGGACGGGCCCCGATCGCGCTGGCGCCCGCGGTGGGGTGAATGCGCTTCGGCCCGAAGTCCGGATCGGCCGCGGGATCCGACCCGATGCGGTCCCGCAGTCCCTCGAACTCGCCTTTCCGGATGTCGGGCAGCCGCTCGCGTTCCGCCCGCGTCGCGGCGCGCGCATAGAGGAACACCGGGATGTCCAGCTCCCGCCCCACCCGCGCGCCCAAGTCCCGAGCGAGCGCCACGCACTCGTCCATCGTGATGTCGCGCACCGGCACGAAAGGGACGACGTCGGTCGCGCCCATGCGCGGGTGCTCGCCGGAATGCTGCGTCAGGTCGATCCGGTCACGGGCGACGGCGACGGCGCGGAACGCCGCCTCGACGGCCGCGGCGGGCGGGGCGACGAAGGTGAAGACCGAGCGGTTGTGCGACGGGTCGGCCTGCACATCCAGGAGACGGACGCCCGGAACGGCCGTGAGCGCGGCGCGCAGGGCATCCAGGGTCTGCGGGTTGCGGCCTTCGGAGAAATTGGGAACGCACTCGACGAGCGGCGACGGCATCGGTCTCCCCCGGACAATGAAGAAGGGCCAGAGCTTTGTGAGCCCCGGCCCCGGCAACCTGTCACGTGGTAACAACCTACTTGCTGTCCTGGCAGCTTGTCAATGTATGGATAGCCGTGCCGGCGGAGAGACTCGAACTCTCACGAGCGTTGCCGCTCAGCAACGTGACAGGTTGCCGCGTCTACCGAATTCCGCCACACCGGCACGTGGAAGCGGTTGGCCCTCGGTCGACAACCCGGTTGCTCGCAGCTATCCAGCGCCAATCTGTAGCTGGTGTGTTGTGTGGGCGGTACCAGAAAAGCGCGCGTGGGGTGATTCGAACGCGGTGTGCCTTACGCCTGGGTGAGCAGTCCCATCAACCAGCGATGCATCTCCGGATTGCCCGCGACGATGGAGCCGGGGCCCAGGACGGCGTCGTCGCCCTCGAGTGTCGTCACCACACCGCCCGCCTCCCGGATCAGCACAACGCCCGCCGCTACGTCCCAGGGAGCGAGGTGCAGCTCCCAGAACGCGTCGAACCGGCCGGCCGCCACATCCGCGAGATCCAACGCGGCCGATCCCGCGCGCCGGATGCCGCTCGTGGCGCGCACCACCGCCGCGAATTGCCGCAGGTACCGGTCCATTCCCTCGAGATGCTTGAACGGGAAGCCGGTGCCCACGAGCGCGCGGCTCGGCTCGACGAGTGCGGAGACGGCGAGCCTCGACTCACCACACCACGCTCCCTGGCCCCGCGCGGCGCGGTACGCCACATCGCGGGCGACGTCGTGCACCACGCCAACGCTCAGCACGCCGTCCACCAGGGCGCCGATGGACACCGCGTACTGGGGGTAGCCGTGCAGGTAGTTGGTCGTGCCGTCGAGCGGGTCCACGACCCACACCACCTCGCCGCGGTACTCGGCGGCAGGGGAGAGCTCCTCGCCCACCACCACCGTCCCCGGCACGAGCCCCGTGAGCGTCTCCGCGATCAGCTCCTCGGCTTCGCGATCGACCTGAGTCACGAAGTCGTGCCGCGACTTCTCGGTCCACGCCCCGGCCTCCGGCGCGCGCGCGCCGCGCACGTAGTTCGCCGCCCGTTCGGCGGCGCGCTCGGCGGCGTTGACTAAGTCCTTGAGCGTCCGCACCTTGCGGCCCTTCCCTCCGCCCTCTTAGGTTGTGACCCCATATGGCCTCAACCCCCCTCGTCTTCAGCGGCATTCAACCCTCCGGCGAGCTGCACATCGGCAACTACCTCGGCGCCGTGAAGAACTGGGTGCGGCTTCAGGATCAGCACGAGTGCATCTTCTGTATCGTCGACCTGCACGCGATCACGCAAGCCTATGAGCCCGCCGAGCTGGCCCAGCGCACGCACGACATGGCGGTTGGCCTGCTCGCGGCGGGAATCGATCCGGCCCGGTCGATCCTGTTCGTGCAATCGCACGTCGTGGAACATACCGAGCTGAGCTGGCTCCTCACCACGGTGAGCCCGCTGGGCGAGCTGGAGCGCCAGACGCAGTTCAAGGACAAGGCGCAGCGCCAGGAGAGCGTGCTGGCCGGACTGCTCATTTACCCCGTGCTCCAGGCCGCCGATGTCCTGCTGTATCGGGCCGCCCTGGTCCCGGTGGGCGAGGATCAGGTGCAGCATCTGGAGCTGATGCGCGAAATCGCGCGCCGCTGGAACCACCGCTACGGCGCCGGCTTCTTCCCCGAGCCCCAGCCGCAGCTGACCACCGCGAAGCGGGTGCTGGGGCTCGACGGCCAGGCGAAGATGTCGAAGAGCCTCGGCAACACGATCGGTCTGCTCGAGTCTCCCGAAGCGATCTGGGAGAAGCTGCGGCCGGCCGCCACCGATCCGGCGCGCAAGACGCGCAAGGATCCCGGCAACCCGGACATCTGCAACATCTTCACGATTCACCAGGGGTTCTCGCCGCCCGCGGTCCAAGCCGAGGTCGCGCAGAAGTGTCGCACGGCGGCGTGGGGGTGTCTCGACTGCAAGCGGGTGCTGGCCGACCACATGATAGCCGAGCTCACACCGATCCGCGAGCGTGCCGCCGCGCTGCAGGCGGATCCGGGCGGCGTTCGGGAGCTGCTGCGGCGCGGAGCCGAGCGCGCCCGGGCGATGGCTCGCGCGACGATGGCGGAGGTGCGCCGCCGCATGGGGTTCCTCGATGCGGCGGGCGAGGGGGATTGATGCAGGACGCGATCGCGCGGATGGTGGATGCGCTGCAGCTGGGCCTGCTGCTCCAGCTGGGTCTGGCGGTGCTGTGCGGCGGTGCGATCGGCATGGAGCGGGAGCTGTCGGGGAAGCCGGCCGGGCTGCGCACCAACATCCTGATCTGCGTCGGCGCGACGCTCTTCACCGTCCTGTCGTTGAAGCTCGCCGGCGCGCGGGGCGATCCCGCGCGCATCGCCGCGCAGATTCTGCCCGGCGTGGGGTTCATCGGGGCGGGCACGATCCTGCACGCCCGCGGCGCGGTCACGGGGCTCACGAGCGCGGCCACGATCTGGGTGGTGGCGGCGATCGGCATGGCGCTGGGGGACGGCGCCTACACGGAAGCGCTGGGGACCACGCTGCTGGTCATGATGGTCCTCGCCGGGCTCGGCTTTCTGGAAACACACGTGGCCCGGCGCGCGACGCACTCGCGCCTCCAGATCCACGCGAAGCCCGAGACGGGCGCCCTGGAGGAGATCGAGACCATCGTGCGGCGCACCGGCCTCGCCCT
>DATGDT010000092.1:0-12370 GCA_035310725.1 Gemmatimonadales bacterium | reverse complement strand
GCCATCAGCGGCGTGCCGATGAGATTCGTGAGCACGTAGATCGTGAACAGCCACGCCGCGGCGCGCTCGTCGATGCCGAAGCTCTCCCGGATCGCCGGCAGCGCCGGCCCGACGACGGCGATGTCCAGCGCCCCCATCAGGACGCCGACGAACAACAAAAGAAGGATGCTGCGTCGCGAATGCTCGTTATTCGACGTCATCCACCTCCCCCACGCGTTCCACCGTCGCCACGCTCGACTCGGGGCGCGGCGCGCGCCCGAAGAGATCGAGCATGGAAGACCGACCGGGGAGGATGAGCACCGCGTCCCCCGGCGGCGGCTCGTCGAGCCCTTCGAGCGTGACGAACACCCAGATGCGTCGGCCGACCGCGGGCGGCGGCCTGATACGATACCTGCGCCCGTGCCAGGACAGCTCGACCTGCTCCCTGCTCCGTATTCCCTGCTCGGCCTCGATGAACACGTCGTCGTCGACCTTGAAGGCCCCGGGCCCCAGCTGCTCGCCGTTGCGGTAGAACACCGGGTCGAACGACTCTCCCTCGTGCCGGGCGAAATTCTGCTCCGCGGCCCAGTCGTACGCTTCGAGCGAGGCGACGTCGGCCTGCCACTCGAGGTGATGGCGCAGCTCGTGGGTCAGGGTCTCCCAGGCTTCCTCCCGCCAGTCGAAGTCGCCAAGCCGGGAGAGCGCCTGGAACGATCCGTGATAGAGAACGACGCGGGACTGCAAGCCGGCGCCGGAGCCGCTCCATTCGAGCGGGATACACTCGCCCAGCGTGTAGACGTCGCCACGCAGCGGATGCGGGACGGTCTTGGGGCTGACCGCGATCTCCACGACCCCGCCCTGGAACTCCGGCGGAATGTCCGCCTCCAGCCGCCGCACCAGTGCGCGGAAGTCATCGAACCGCACAGCTCGGCCCCGCCCCATTGCGGATTGCGGATTGCGATTTGCGGACTATGTGTTCGACCCCCACCCTGCCAACCCGCAATCCCCAATCCGCAATCCGCAATTGTTTCACCCAGTGATCTTCGCGCGCAGGTAATCGACCAGTCGATCCGCCGCCACCCGCTCCTGCAGCAGCGTGTCGCGATCGCGCACGGTGACGGTCTGGTCCTGGGTGGACTGGCCGTCGATCGTGATGCCGAACGGCGTGCCCGCCTCGTCCTGCCGGCGGTAGCGGCGGCCGATCGACCCGCCGTCGTCGTAGAACGTGTTAACGTGACGGCGCACGGCCTCGTAGATACGGCGGGCCAGCTCCGGCATCCCGTCCTTGTTCACCAACGGGAACACCGCGGCCTTGATCGGCGCCAGTGCGGGATGGAAACGCATCACCACGCGCTTCTCCCCCGCCACCTCTTCCTCGTGATAGGCGTCCGCCAGCACGGCGAGCGCCGTGCGGTCGGCGCCGGCCGAGGTTTCGATGATGTAGGGCACGAACCGCTCGTTGGTCCCGGTGTCCACGTACTCGAGCTTCTTGCCCGAGTGCTGCTGGTGACGGGACAGGTCGAAGTCGGTACGGTTGTGGATGCCCTCGAACTCCTGCCAGCCGAAGGGGAACTCGTACTGGATGTCGTAGGCGTCCTTGGCGTAGTGGGCGAGCTCTTCCTTCGTATGCTGGTGGAAGCGGAGCTTCTCGGCCCGCAGGCCGAGGCCCTGCACCCACTGCATCCGCTGCGCCTTCCAGAAGTCGAACCACTCCTGGTCCGCCCCCGGCTTCACGAAGAACTGCATCTCCATCTGCTCGAATTCCCGCGTCCGGAAGATGAAGTTCCCGGGCGTGATCTCGTTGCGGAACGCCTTGCCGATCTGCGCGATGCCGAAGGGGACTTTCTGCCGCGAGGACTGCAGCACATTGAGGTAATTGACGTAGATGCCCTGCGCAGTCTCCGGGCGCAGGTAGATCACCGCGGCCGCCTCCTCCACCGGCCCCATGAACGTCTTGAACATCAGGTTGAACATCCGCGGCGCCGTCAGCGTGCCCTTCATCCCGCAGACCGGACACTGGGCATCCGGCGTGCCCGGGGTCCCCTTGATGCGCGGGTCGTCGGCGCGGAACCGGTTCTTGCACTGCTTGCAGTCCACCAGCGGATCCGTGAATCCGGCCACGTGCCCCGACGCTTCCCACACCTTCGGGTGCATCAGGATGGCCGCGTCGAGCCCCTCGATGTCGTCGCGCTCGTGGACCATCGAGCGCCACCACCGTTCCTTGACGTTCTTCTTGAGCTCCACCCCCAGCGGCCCGTAGTCCCACACGGAGCCGAGGCCGCCGTAGATCTCGGAAGACTGAAACACGAAGCCGCGCCGCTTGGCCAGCGACACGAGCTTGTCCATCACATTGTCGGTAGGGGGCATAGGAGCGGGGAAGATAGAGGAAGGCTCAGGCGACCGGCAACCCGAACGCTTCCCGCGTGGCGCGCGCGCCGAGCAGCGCGAGGCCCGCGGCATCGAGCGTCGCGCCGTTTCCGGTGACCACGTGCACCCCGTCGGCGTCCGCAGCGCCACCGCGTCCCGCCACCACCACCGCGGGCTTGCGCGCCGCCCGGGCGCGCTGCAGCACTTCCCCCGTGGCCTTGCCCAGCAACGACGTGCGGTCGAACGCCCCCTCGCCCGTGATCACGACGTCGGCCCTGGCGAGCGCCGCGTCGAACCCGACCCGCTCCAGCACCCAGGGCGCGCCCGCGACGAGCTCGGCCCGGGCGAAGAACACGAGGCCCGCCCCGAGCCCTCCCGCCGCTCCGCCTCCGGGCAGCTCGGCCAGGTCCGGGCGCCCCGAGCCGGCCATCGCTCCCGCCAGCCGCTCCAGGCCGGCCGCAAGGTGCGCCACCGCTTCCGGAGAGGCTCCCTTCTGCGGGGCGAAGACGGGGGCGGCGCCCTGCGGGCCCACGAGCGGCACGCAAACGTCCGCCAACGCCAGGACCCGCACCTTCAGGGGCCATCCGGCCTCCCAGTCGGCCAGGGAACCGAGCGCGACACCACCCTCCCCGAGCGTGGCGCCGTTGACATCGCTGAAGGTCCACCCCAGCCCACGTGCCGCCCCGACCCCCCCGTCGACACATGCGGATCCGCCTAACCCGACGACGACGGTCTTCGCCCCCCGGTCCGACGCTTCCACGATCAGCTCGCCCACGCCCCGGCTGGTGGATTCCGTGGCGTTGTACCGGTCGGGCGACAGCAACGCGAGGCCACACGCGCTGGCGCTTTCGAAGATGGCGGTCTCGGCGTCGATCCACCCCAGCTCGGCCACCACCGGTGTCCCGAGCGGCCCGGTCACCGGGACGTGCTCGCGCAACGACGCGGGCGCAAGCACCGCGTCGAGCAACCCATCGCCGCCGTCCGCGACCGGGCAGGAGAGGACGACGGCGTGGGGCAGCACCTGACGAGCTCCCTGCGCCAATGCCTCGGAGACCTCGCGAGGACGCAGCGTCCCCTTGAAGCCCGCGGGCGCGATGAGAATCGTCTGGGTCATGGTGGGCACAACGGTAGGCGTGACGGAGTGACGGCGCTACACGGGTCGCAACCTGCGGCGCGGGGCGGAAAACGCGGCACTCGCGCAGTCGAGGCCGTTTTCACAACTCCTTATAGAACAATATGTTACGATTAACCGGCGAGTGGCACTGGCCTTGCGAAGTGTCTAGGCCAAGCCGGTGCGTTCGCGTCGGACACGGGCGCCCGATCGGGCGATCGGCGGGCCCCCCGGGGGTAACTCCGGGGGGCGTTGTTTTTTGGCTAGCCGACAGCCTTCAGGGAACCAGCCGCAGCGTATCCGTCGCGCGCACCCTCCCCACATCCACCGGCACGATCCACAACTCGCCCCGCAGCCAGCGCCCGGTCTGGTCGCGGTAATGCGGCGAGCGCGGGTTTCCCGATTGGCCCGTGGGTAGGATGAAACCCCCGGCGCCGTCCACGTCTCCGAAATCGACCACGTGACGCATCGACGGGCCCTCCGTGCATGTGAACGGCGGCTTGTACTCGGAGGACGGGCAGACGGCGACGGTGTTGTTCCCGCCGCCCAGATGCAGCGGCCCCACATTGAACCCGGCGAGCCGGCCGATCAGCGGCACCGCGCCCAGGGGATGCTCCTCGGTGTGGGTGTGGACCTCGCCCCAGGGCCGCGGGTCACCTCGTGACAGCACGCCGATCATCGCGCGTCGCGCGAGTGCCGCCAGATCCTCGCGCTCGGGCGTGCGCACGTCGTCGAACCAGGGGCTCGACCCGGCGAGCAGCCAGCGGTGCAGCGCCGCCTGGGGACGGTATCCGGGCGACTCGTCGTCGTAGGTGAGCGCCTGCAGCTCGCGGTACCACGACCAGACGAGCGTCGGCTCGATGCGGTCGGCCGCCATGGCGCCGTCCCAGCGGCGCACGCGCTCGGCAAGCTCGCGCCCACGCGTTCCCGCCTCCCCGCACGCACGGAGCAGCGGATCACGAACGGGCGGCGTGCAGGCGGCCGCCACCGCGTCGGCCGCGATCGGTGTGACGCGGCGCAGAAACACGTTGACCACATCCACTTCTTCGCGCGCCACCGCCGCCGCGGTCGCGCCGCTGTCGCGCCGCACCATCTCCCAGATCCGCTCCGCACGCTCCGGGAGGTCATAGTCGCCGCGGACCGGGATCGGGAAGTCATCCCCCACGATCCGGTTGTTGGCGGTCACCACGAACCCGCTCGGCGGGTTCACCGCGCGCGGCAGCTCGGCGGCCGAGAGGAAACGGGTCCATTTCCCTGCCCCGGTCCACCCGGGAGCCGGCAGGGCGCCGTCCCCGGAGTCGCGGACGGGCACGAGGCCGGCGAGAAAGTAGGCGATGGTCCCGTCGCCATCGGCATACACTACGTTCTGCTCGGGCACGCGGAAATGCACCAGCGCCGCCTCGAACTCGGCGACGCTGCGCGCCCGCGCCATCCCGATCAGGGCCGTCAGCTCGTCGGACGGAGTCTGGGCGGTCCAGCGCAGGGCGAATGCCGTCGCGGAATCGGGCTGCCAGCCCACGTCCACGAGCGGGCCGTCGGCCGTCCGCCTGCGGCGATACACGACCGGGGCCTCGCCTTTCACACGCAGCGTTTCCACCACCACCTCGACGTCCGCCCAGCCGGACGGGGTGAGGTACCGGGCCGTATCCGGTGTGATCCGTTCCTCGACGTAGTCGACGTCGTCGATCATGCCGTTGGTGAAGCCCCAGCCGTGATGCGCGGTGTGCCCCAGCACCACCGCTGGGAGCCCGGGAATCGTGACCCCCACGACCTCGTAGCCCGGCGCGTGCATGCCGGCCAGATACCAGATGGAAGGCGCGCTGAGCGGCAAATGAGGGTCGTTCTCGAGAATCGGCTTGCCCGAGCGCGTGTGCCCGGCACCGATGGCCCACGAATTCGATGCCGTGGCCCGCGGCTCCCCGGAGGACCAGCGCCGCGCCGTAGCGGCGGGGCCGTTTCCTGCCGTGGTCTCGACGATGACCGGCGCGGAATCCGGGTACCCCACAAACAGCTCCGCGGCCCGGGCAGCCCCAACGGTGGCGAGCGCGCGCGCATGGGCGATCTCACCGTTGTCGGTATGCAGGTCCCACGCCTCGACCAGGCCGATTTGGATGGAATTCACCGGGCTCCACGCCTCGGGCACATGGCCGAGGAGGCGCAGCTCGGGTGGCCGGCGGCCGGTGGCGAGCCAGGCATTGACGCCGCGTGCGTAGGCGGCGGCGATGCGGCGCGCCGTGTCGCCGGCATACGCCCACCGCTCCCGGGCGAGCCGCGACAGCTCCCGCGCCCGGATGGCCCGGTCGGGGCGAAGGGTGCGCGCCCCGAACAGCTCGGACAGCCGCCCTTCGGCCGCATGGCGCAGCAGGTCCATTTCCCACATCCGGTCGCGGGCGTGCAGGTAGCCCAGGGCGGCGAAGGCATCGGAGTCGCTGCGGGCCACGATGTGCGGCACCGCGAGCGAGTCCCACAGGACCACGACGGAGTCACCCAGCCCGGGCACGGCCTCCCGGCCGTCGAGCGGCGGCGCCGCGGCACGGATCCAGATGCGGAACCCGACCGGCACCAGCGCGACCAGCACCACCAGGCCGATGGCGAGCCGGGCGGCGAATCGCTTCACGAGACCTCGATGATCTGATCGCGGTGCGAGCCGACGCTCACGTACCGGATCGGAGCGTGGGACAGATCCTGGAGCCGGTCGAGGTAGGCGCGCGCCGCCGCGGGCAGGTCGGCGAGGCGGCGCACGCCGCTGATCGGCTTCTGCCAGCCGGTGAGCGTCTCGTACACGGGCTGCACCCGGTCCATCCGCTCGAGATCGGCGGGCATGCCGTCCACCGTTTCCCCGTCCAGCCGGTAGGCCGTGGCCACCGGGATCTCGGCGAAGGTATCGAGTACGTCGAGCTTCGTGACCGCGAGGCCGGTCAGCCCGTTCACCCGCACGGCGTAGCGGACGACCACGGCGTCGAACCAGCCGCAGCGTCGTGGCCGCCCGGTGGTCGCGCCGAACTCGTCGCCCAGCTGCCGGATGCGCTCCGCCTGTGACGGCTCGGCCTCGGTGGGGAGCGGGCCGTTCCCGACCCGCGTCGTGTACGCCTTCACCACCCCCAGCACGGCGTCGATCGCCGTCGGGCCGATCCCGGAGCCCACGGCGGCGCCTCCGGCGGTCGTGTTCGACGAGGTGACGTACGGGTACGTCCCGTGATCGACGTCGAGCAGCGCGCCCTGGGCGCCCTCGAGCAGCACTGCCTCGCCGCGCTGCAGCGTGTCGTGCACGACGCGTCCGGCATCCACGGCCAGCGGCAGGAGCCGCGGCGCCAGCTGCTCGAGCAGGGCCCGGTGGGCGTCCGCATCCGCGCGCTCGCTGCCGCCCAGCAGTCCCAGCATCTCGTTGGCCGCCGCGACCCGCGCCGCCACATGCTCCTGCGCCCGCGCCAGACTGCGCAGGTCACCCACGCGCACCCCGCGGCGGCCGTACTTGTCTTCATAGGTCGGGCCGATGCCCCGCCCCGTAGTGCCGATCTGCTCGCGGCGCTCGCGCGCCCGGTCCAGCAGCTTGTGATAGGGAAGCGTGAGATGCGCCCGGTCCGACACGAACAGCTTGTGCTCCAGCTTCACCCCACGCGAGGTCAGCGCGTCCATCTCCGTGAACAGCGTCTCGGGATCGAGCACCACGCCGTTGCCGATCAGGCAGACGGCGCCCTGCAGGATGCCGGAGGGGATCTGGTGCAGCACGAATTCGCCCGCGGCGATATGCACCGTGTGTCCCGCGTTCGCCCCGCCCTGGTAGCGGACCACGAGGTCGGCGCGCTCGGCGAGCACGTCGACGAGCTTCCCCTTCCCCTCGTCGCCCCACTGGGCCCCGACCACCACCACGCACTGCACCTTCGGTCCGAACACGCGGTCTCCCCTCAGAAAAAAAGCCCCGACGAGCGGGGCGAGTATCCTCTGACAGAAACTACGCGGACAGTGGACAGTTGGCCAGAGAGATGCTCAGACGCGCAGGCGCTCAGCGGTTCTCAGGAAGGAGACGCCAGGACGGACGCCGTCGCCTGAGACACGGCCCGTACCCCGTCCAGCGTGAGGCGGTCGGGGGTGTCACGCGACGTGTGCACCACGCGCGTCGTGCCCCAGTTCCCTTTCATGATGGTCACGCATTGGGATGCCCCCTCGGCCAGCGCGATCCCGTCCACCACCACCGGCAGCCGGCGCCAGGACCGGGCGCCGAGGGCCGCGGCCAGGGCCGCGACCGATGGACCCGGTCGGTGCACGAACGCGATCGGCGACCCGCGATCGTCGATGCCGTCGAAGTTGATCACGGTCGTCCCGCGCAGCAGGTGGGCCCGTTCGCGCACCAGCGCGCGGGCGCCCACGAGCCCCAGTTCCTCGGCGTCGAGCAGCAGCGCGCCGACGCTTGCGTCGGCCGGCAGCGCATCGAGGATCGCGAGCACGGTGAGGAGACCGGTCGCGTTGTCCACGGCTCCCGGCGAGCCGTCGGTCGCCCGGTTCAGGACGAGGAACCCCGCGAGAAACGCGAGCGCCGCGAGGGACCACGAAAGGAAGGGCCCGCCGAACAGGAGGGCGCCCACCGTCCCCACCATCGCCAGCGCCGTCCCCGCGACCCAGACCAGGCGCAGCGCCATGGACAGCGGCTGGCCCTTGGAGTCGTAGTGGGCCGCGAGCCAGGTGGTGACGCGGGCGCGGGGGCGCACGGCGATCAGGGTGACGCCTTCGGCCCCTGCCGGGCCACGCAACGGAAACCGCGCAGCCGCCGCGAAACGGTGGTCCAGCACCACGAAGCCGCGCGCCTCGAGCTCGCGCCGCAGCACCTCCCGCACGCGGCCGTGTCCGGTGGACCCGACCAGGCGTGCGACGGCGAGCTCGCCCAGCAGGGCGGCGGACCCGGTCACGCGGCCAGCAGCTGCCCGATGCGCTCCCGATCGGCGGCCGAGAGCGGCGCGAGCGGTTCACGCACCGGCCCGCCGTACATCCCGGCGGCGTCCATCGCCGCTTTGATGCCCGCCGGCCCGAGACGGCCCACGATCTCCTTGTCGAGCGTGGCGAGGCGGGCCTGCAGCTCGGCCGCCCGGGGCCGATCCCCCGCGCGGAACGCCGTCTGCAGCTCGACCGCGAGCCGCGCGGCGAAGCAGGAGACCCCGACGATGCCGCCCTCGCACCCCGATTCGAATCCCGTGAGCAGCAGGGAGCCCGAGCCCACCAGGACCGACCACGCGGGGACCATCTGCCGGTAGGCGACCAGGTTCTTGGGATCGCCGGAGGAATCCTTGACCCCGATGATGTTCGCGTGTCCGGCGAGCCGCCCCAGCAGGTCCGGGGCGATCGCCGTGTGTGTGTACTTGGGGATGTTGTAGACGAGTACGGGCACCGGACTCGCGTCGGCGATCGAGCGGTAGTGCGCCACGAGACTGTTGGCGGAGTGGGCCGTCCCGTAATACCCGGGCGGCCGCACCAGCACGGCGTCGGCCCCTTCGGCGGCCGCGGCACGCGACAGGGCGATCGCGGTCCGGGTCGATTCCGCGCCCGTTCCCGCCAGCAGACAGCGGCCGCTCGGCACGACGGCGCGCAACGCCGCGACGAGCCGCCGGTGCTCGTCCGCGTCGAGCAAGGGCGCTTCCCCGGTGGACCCGGCGGCGACTATCCCGTCCAGGCCCTCGGCCAGGAGACGGCGGACATTCTCCACCGCCGCTTCGAGAGCGAGCTCCCCCGTGGCCGGCTCGAAGGGCGTGGTGACGGGCGCGAGAATGCCGGCCACCCGGCGCGTCGCAGCGGTCATGGCTCGCCGGGGGGCAGCATGTCGGACAGATCGTCGGTGAACCCGGCGGGCCGGTCCGGAGCTTCCCGCTCCTCCAGCTCGACGACGGGTGCGCGCTGCGTCCCGGTGCTCCGTCGCAGCGTCCGCATCTGCAGCTCGAAGTCGGCGGGGTTGGTGGACGCCGTCAGCGCGGTTTCGTAGCTCACGAGGCCGTCGCTCACCAGATCCATGAGGTGTTGGTCGAAGGTCTGCATGCCGTACTGGTCGCGGGATTCTCGCATGTACTCGGTCAACTCCGGCGTGCGCATGGGGTCGCGGATCATGTCGCGGGCGGCGCCCGTGCCGAGGAGCACCTCGATGGCTGCGACGCGGCCCTGCCCGTCGGCGCGCGGCAGCAGCCGCTGAGACACGACGGCCTGCAGGGCCTCGGCCAGACGCAGCCGGGCGATGCCCTGCTCCTCCGGCGGGAACATCGAGATCACCCGGCTCACCGTGCTCACGGCGTCGGGGGTGTGCAGCGTCGAGATCAGCAGATGGCCGGTCTCCGCCGCTTTGAGGGCCGTGTCGATCGTTTCGGAGTCCCGCAATTCCCCGATCAGGACCACGTCGGGATCCTGACGCAGCGCGGCGCGCAGACCCATGCGGAAATCGTCGGTGTCGGTGCCGATCTCCCGCTGCGTCACGGAACAATTCAGGTCACGGTGCAGGAACTCGATCGGGTTTTCGAGGGTCAGGATGTGCTTGTGCTGCGTCTGGTTGATGTGGTGCACCATCGCGGCCATGGTGGACGTCTTGCCCGATCCGGTGACCCCGGTGACCAGGATCATGCCCCGCTCCGCCGCCGCCACCTGCGTCAGCACCCCCGGCAATCCGAGCGTCTCGAAGGTAGGCACATCGAACGGGATCACCCGCATCACGATCATGAACGACGAGCGCTGCCGCAGGATGTTCACCCGGAAGCGCCCGATGCCGGGCATCCCCCACGAGCAATCGTAGTCCCGGATGCGGTCGATGCGGGCGCGGTCCTCCTCGGTCGGGATGAGCCGCTGCGCGATGACCTTCGTCTGCTCGGGAGTGAGACGCTGTTTCGTGAGCGGGACCAGGCGGCCGTTGATGCGCGCCCGGAACACATCGCCCGCCTTGATGTGCAGATCGGAGGCGCCGCGATCCACGGCGGCCTTGATGATCTTTTCCATTCAGTATCCGGCGTCCAGGTCGACGAGGTTGGCGAGCGGCGCCCCCGCAAGATAGCGCCCCAGGTTGGCCAGAATCAGGGCCGCTTCGCGCTCCCAGAACCGGTCGCTCACCGGGCTCACGTGCGGGCTCACCAGGACCCGCGGGTGCCGCCACAGCGGGTGATCGGGGGGCAGCGGCTCGGTGGCGAACACATCGAGCGCCGCCCCGCGCAGGGCGCCGGCGTCGAGTCGCTCGAGCAGCGCCGCCTCATCGAGCAGCGCCCCGCGCGACACGTTGACCACGACGGCGGCGTCGGGGAGCCGCTCGAGCACCGTCCGGCCCACCGCGCTGTCGGTCTCCGGAGTGCGCGGCGCGGCGATCACGAGGACATCGCTCTCCGCGGCGAGGCGGCCGAGGTCTCCCCAGCCACCCACCCAGGCCATCCCCGCCGGCCCACCGCGCCCGGGCCGGCGCCGGATCCCCACCACCCGCATCCCCAGGGCGAGCGTCCGCCGGGCGACCGCGGTCCCGATGCCGCCCAGTCCCAGGATCCCCACGCGCAGCAGAGCGAGCTCCCGCACGCGAATGGTGCGGTCGCCGAAGGAGTCCTGGAGCCAGCGCCGCTCTGCCTGCGCCCGGACCGTGTGATCGAGCCCCCGCGCGAAATAGGCGATCGCGGCCAGCACCCAGTCCGCGATCGGCTCGGCGTGCACCCCGGCCGAGTTGGTGAACCGGATCCCACCGCCGCTGTCGCGCAACGCGGCGGCGAGGCCTGCACTCACGCCGGCGGTGCAGCTGTGCACCCAGCGCAGCGTCCCGGCCCCGGCCGCGAGCACGCCCGGCGGGACGCCGAAGCCGAGGTAGATCTCGGCGCCGCGCACGGCCGACGCCGCTTCCGGAGAACCGGAACCGCCGTCGCCGTCGGATGAGGCGGGGGCCTGGACCTCGACCAGCTCCCAACCGGGAGCGAGCGCCTCGCGGATGCGCCCCACCACTTCCGGGGTGACGCGCCACACGGGCCGCTGGGCCCGCATGTCCACGACGAGTCGCCGGGTCACTCTCCGGTCGAGACCGACCGCACACTCGGGTGATGCAGAATCGCGATCATCACCTGGTCGTGCAGCCGCTTGGGTCCGCGCACCTCGAGCTCGATCACGAGATCCACGTTCTCGCGGCGGGAGTCCACCCGCGTCAGAGCGAGGCCGGTGCGCCGCACGATGGTCTCGATCTCCTCCAGGGCGCCCGTCTCGGGCTTCGCGTGGATCTGGAGGCGCGAGTGCGTCGCGCGCCGGGCCACGTGTGTTTCCAGAAAGCCGAGCCCGGCGAGAACCATCATGACCAGCAACGTGGTCCCCAGCGCTTCCGTGTAGGCGCCGTCCCCCAGCGCCATGCCGATCGCCGCCACCACCCAGATCGTGGCCGCGCTCGTGAGCCCCGTGACCGCACCGCGGGCGTGCAGGATCGTGCCCGCACCGATGAACCCGACGCCGGGCAGAATCTGCGCGGCGATGCGCGCGGGGTCGCCCCGAACGCCGGCGAGCTTCAACGACAGGACCGTGAAGAGCGTCGCGCCGACGCAGATCAGGATGTTGGTGCGCAGCCCGGCCGGCTTCCCCGACAGCTCCCGCTCGATGCCGATCGCGCCGCCGCACAGCACCGCCAGGCCTAGCTGAAGCAGCAGGCCCAGCTGCAGCGCATCCACGACCCGCGCGATCGCGTCCTGCATCAATCCGCCCCGCCCGCCGTATCGAGGAATCCCATGCGGCGGCGCACCTCCGCCATCGTCGCGCGGGCCATCGCCCGGGCGCGCTCGGCTCCCCGCCGCAGCAGCTCCCGTACGCCGCCCGGATCCGCCTGCAGCGCGGCGGCACGCTCGCGGATCGGTGTGAGCTCGGCTATCATGTGGTCGGCCAGCACCCGCTTGCAGTCGAGACACCCCCACGCCGCCGTGCGACACTTCTGCGCGACCT
>DATGDT010000091.1:0-2502 GCA_035310725.1 Gemmatimonadales bacterium | reverse complement strand
GGGAGAGTCCCTCCAGCGCGTAGTACTCACACTGAATCGGAATCAGCACGCCGTCGGCGGCGGTGAGGACGTTGAGGGTCAGCAGTCCGAGCGACGGTGGACAATCGACGATGACGAACTGGTATTCGTCGCGCAGGTCGCGCAGCGCCTTGCGCAGCGCCGTCTCACGGCCGGAGCGGTTCACGAGCTCCAGCTCGGCGCCGACCAAATCCTGCGTCGCGGGAACGACGTCGAGATAGGGGAAGTGCACGGCGCGCACGCGCGCGTCGGCCAGCGGCACGCCCTCGAGCAGGGCGTCGTAGAGCGAGCGCTTCAGCGTCAGGCGATCGATGCCGACGCCGCTCGTCGCATTGCCCTGGGGATCGGCGTCGATCAGCAGCGTCTTGCGCTCGGCGGTGGCGAGCGAGGCCGCCAGGTTTACGGCGGTGGTCGTCTTGCCCACCCCACCCTTTTGGTTCGCGACGGCGATGACGCGAGATGGCACAGTAACTCGTTATTTGATAAGTAGTTAACTGGCTATACGCGTAACGTGTTGCCGCCTAATCTACTACGTTGCTGCCGGAGGGGAAAGAAGGGACCTTCGTTTCACGTGAAACGGATCGTCGCGCGTCGTTTCACGTGAAACACTCGGCTCAGGCGACTTGCCGTCGCCAGCGCAACGCCTCCATGACCAGGTTATGGAGGTCACTGGGCGACACCCCGGGAATGCGCGACGCCTGCGAGAGCGACGCCGGGCGAATCCGATCGAGCTTCTGCCGCGACTCGGTCGACAGGCTCGACAGCTCGAGGTAGCGCAGATCGGCAGGCAGCGTGAACGACGCGAGCTCCGCCAACCGCTCGGCCGCTTCGCGCTCCCGCGCGAGATAGCCGTCGTACTTCAGTTCGATCTCGGCGGCGAGCACCGCCGCTTCGCTGAACCCAGCACTCACGTCCGCCCCCCGCAGTAGCAGCGCCAGCGACACGTGCGGTCGCCGGGCGAGCGTCGCGATCCGCTCCGATGTCGCGATCGTACCGCCCGCAGCAGCGAGTGCCCCGGCCGCCTGCGGCGGCGTGATCGAAGTGCTCCGCGCGAGCTCCAGGACGCGCTCTTCCTCCTCGAGCCGAGACTCCGCCGTCCGCCGCTCGGCGTCGTCGAGCAGGCCAAGTCGCTCCGCGAGCGGATACAGTCTCCGGAGCGCATTGTCCTGACGCAGCAGCAACCGGAATTCCGCCCGGGAGGTGAACAGCCGATACGGCTCGTCCACACCGCGCGTGACCAGATCGTCCACCAGCACGCCGATGTACGCGTCGCCACGACCGACGACGACTGGCTCGAGATCGCGCAACCGGCGCACCGCGTTGATCCCGGCCACGACCCCCTGGCCGGCAGCTTCCTCGTACCCGGTCGTCCCGTTGATCTGCCCGGCGAAGAACAGTCGTTCGACCGGCTTGGTCTCGAGCCAGGGCGTCAGCTGATCGGGCGGGAAGTAGTCGTATTCGATGGCATAGCCGGGGCGCGTCATGCGGGCGCGCTCGAGCCCAGGCACCGCGCGCAGGAACTCGAGCTGCACGGCCACGGGCAGGGAAGTGGAGAGCCCGTTCACGTACAGCTCCTCGGTGTCCAACCCCTCGGGCTCCAGGAAAATCTGGTGGCGCGACGCGCCCGGGAACTTGACGATCTTGTCTTCGATGGATGGGCAGTAGCGGGGTCCGCGCCCGCTGATCGCGCCGCCGTACAGAGCCGACTCGCTCAGGTGGGCGTGAATGATCTGCTTCACCTTTTCACCCGCCCAGGTGATCCAGCAGGGTACCTGTCGGGGGAGATCCGCCCGCTCGTAGAAGGAGAACCGGAAACCCTCCCCCTCGCCGTCCTGCCGCTCGACCTTCGTCCAGTCGACCGACCGGCCGTCCACGCGCGGCGGCGTGCCGGTCTTGAAGCGCGATACCGTAAGTCCAAGTAATTCAATATCTTGCGCCATCTCGACCGAGGGCTGATCGCCCGCGCGCCCCGCCGGGATCTGCGTGTCGGTCCCGAGGTGGATCCGGCCCCGGAGGAAGGTGCCGGCGGTGATCACGATCGCGCGGGCCAGGAAGCGGCGGCCATCCGTCGTTTCGACGCCGCGCGCGCACCCGCCTTTTACAAGTATCCGGGCCACCATGCCCTGGGTCAGCTCGAGGTGCTCCAGCCGCTCCAGCAGTGCTCGCACCGCGCGGCGATAGAGCGTGCGGTCGCACTGCGCGCGCGGGGCCCAGACCGCCGGGCCCTTGGACCGGTTGAGCATGCGGAACTGGATCGTGGCCCGGTCGGCGGCGCGACCCATGATGCCACCCAGGGCGTCCACTTCGCGCACGACGGTGCCCTTGGCGATCCCGCCGATGGCGGGGTTGCAGGACATCTGGCCGATGGTGTCGAGATTGGCGGTCAGGAGCAGGACGCGGGCCTTGAGCCGCGCCGCAAGGGCTGCCGCTTCGGTGCCCGCATGGCCTCCACCGACAACGATGACGTCGTACTCGGAGCTCATG
>DATGDT010000090.1:0-6506 GCA_035310725.1 Gemmatimonadales bacterium | reverse complement strand
AGTGGCCAGGCTGCTGCGACATGTCCTCGACCACACGCCGTCCTCACGCGAGGTCGAACGAACACTGGAGGCCAATCCCGAAGACGTCACTCCGGATGCCGCCCGTGCGTGGCGGTCGGCGGGCATCAACCGTGTGTCCCTTGGCGCGCAATCGTTCGACGACCGCGTGCTGCGCTGGATGCACCGCTCGCACGACGCCGACCGCATCGGCGCGGCCGTGAAGACGCTGCGCGCTGCCGGCATCGACAACGTGTCGCTCGATTTGATCTTCGCTCTGCCGTCCGAGCTGGAGCGCGACTGGCGTGGTGATCTCGACCGAGCGCTGGCGCTCGAGCCCGAACACCTCTCTCTCTACGGCCTCACCGTCGAGCCGCGCACGCCGCTGGCGCGCTGGCTGTCGCGCGGCGCCACCGCTCCACCCGACGACGAGCGCTACGCCGAGGAGTATCTGCTGGCGCACGAACGGCTGGCGGAAGCCGGGTACGCGTTCTACGAGGTCTCCAATGCCGCGCGCGAGGGCCGCCGCTCGCGGCACAACAGCGCCTACTGGAGCGGCCGGCCGTATCTCGGCCTGGGGCCCGCCGCGCATTCCTTCGACGGTCGCAGGCGTCGCTGGAACCTCGCGCCATGGGAGGCGTACCGCCGCGCGCTGGCGGACGGCGGCTCTCCGGTGGAATCGGAGGAGACGCTCACCGAGGATCAGCGGGAACTCGAGGCGCTGTACCTGCAGTTGCGGACGGTAGAGGGTTTGCCCTCCACCGTCCTCCACCGTCCTCCACAACCTCCACAACCTGTCGCATTGCTGCTCGCCAGGGGCTGGATGGTGCAGGACGGCGGTCGTCTGCGGTGCACGCCCGAAGGCTGGCTGCGCCTTGATACTCTCGTGCATGCCTTGACCGGGTCGGCCGCGATTTCGTAATTTGTTTGCCCGAAAGGGGTTGGAAGCACTTTGGCTACAGCACAGCTGAGCGAGCGCGAGCGCCTCGTCTTAGGCGCCGTGATCGAGACGTACGTCCAGACCGCCGAGCCGGCGGCCAGCCGGACCATTGCCAAGCGGTTCGGGCTCGGCCTCTCGGCCGCCACGATCCGCAATACGATGAGCGACCTGGAGGAGAAGGGGTTCCTCTATCACCCCCACACCTCCGCCGGTCGCATTCCGACCGACCTCGCCTACCGCATGTACGTGGATGCGCTGATGCGCCTTCCGGCCGTCACGCTGGACGAGGCGCACCAGATTCGCGAGGAGCTGGCCGGGCCGCGTAACGCGGTGGACCAGATCCTGGCGCGGGCGGCGCAGGTGCTCAGCGTGCTCACGCAGGAGCTCGGCATGGCGGCCGGTCCCTCGCTCGACGAGGCGGTGCTCGAGCGCCTGGAGCTGCTCGCGGTATCGAGCGAGCGCCTGCTGCTCGTGATGACGCTCAAGAGCGGCGCGGTACGCACGATCTTCGTGGAGGTGCCGTCGCACATGGCGGCGGAGGCGGTGGTGCAGGTTGCCGTGGTGCTGAACGAGCGCCTCGCCGGCCTCACCCTGAAGGAGATCCGCGCGACGCTGCCGGCCCGGCTGCGCGACGCGACGCCGAGTCCGGAATCGACCGAGCTGCTGAACATCTTCGTGCAGGAAGCCGGTGACCTGTTCGACGTGCCGGGGGCCGGGACCACGGGCCCGTTCTCGGGCGGCGTGCTGCTGTCGTCGGCGCAGCTCCTCGCCGGCCAGCCCGAGTTCGCTTCCGCCGAACGGCTGCAGGGACTGCTCGAGGTGACCGAGCGGCGCGATCTGCTGCGCGAGGCCCTGGCCCAGCGCACGTCGCCGGGGCTCACGATCACGATCGGTAGCGAGCACGTCGATCCGAAGCTGGCGGCGTTCACGCTGGTGACGTCCTCGTACCGTTCTGGGCCGCTGTCCGGCGTAATCGGCGTGCTCGGGCCGACTCGCATGCCCTACGACAAGATCGTGGCGCTGGTGGACCACACGAGTCGCCTCGTGCAGGAGCTGCTGCAATGAGCCGCCGGGGAGCGGGGGACTACTACGCGCTGCTCGGGGTCGAGCGCGACGCCACCGAGGCCGAGATCAAGAAGGCCTATCGCAAGCTGGCGATGGAGTTCCATCCCGATCGCAATCCGGCGCCCGAGGCCGAGGGGCGGTTCAAGCAGATCACCGAGGCCTACGAGGTGCTGCGCGATCCCGAGCAACGCGCCACGTACGACCGCTTCGGTGAGGCGGGCCTGCGCGGCGGTGGAGCGGGCGGTCCGTTCGGCGGCTTCGCGCACTTCGATCTCTCCGAGGCGCTCAACATCTTCATGCGCGACTTCGGCGGGTTGGGCGGATTCGACGCCCTGTTCGGCGGCGGGGAGCGGAGCCGACGGGACCGCCGACGCGGGCCCGATCTCAAGGTCTCGATCCGGCTCACCCTCTCCGACGTCGCCACCGGCGCTACGAAGTCGCTGAAGCTGCGTACGCTGGACGTCTGCCAGACGTGTCACGGGACCGGGGCCAAGGAGGGGACCAAGGCGACGACGTGCGGCACCTGCGGCGGCAGCGGGGAAGTGCGCCGTGCGGCGCAATCCATGTTCGGCCAATTCGTGTCGGTGTCTCCCTGTCCCGCGTGCGCCGGGGAAGGCACCGTCATTCGGGAGCCGTGTCCCAGCTGCCGCGGCGACGGACGCGTCAAGGCGGAGAAGACGGTGCAGCTCGACGTGCCGGCCGGTGTCGCCGATCACCACTACCTGACGGTTCGCGGGCAGGGCGTGCCGGGCCCCCGCAACGGTCCGCCGGGCGATCTCATCGCGGTCTTGGAGATCGTCGAGGATCCACGCTTCGAGCGGCATGGCGACGACCTGGTCTACGATCTCCCGGTCTCGTTCAGCCAGGCGGCCCTCGGCACCGAAGCGGAAATTCCCACGCCCTACGGCACGGCGCCCCTCAAAGTGCAACCCGGAACGCAGACCGGCACGATCTACCGGCTGCGCGGCAAGGGTCTGCCGCGCCTCGGAACGGGAGGCCACGGCGACCTGCACGTGCGCATCCAGGTCTGGACTCCGTCGCGACTCACGCCCGAGCAGGAGCGTGCCTTCCACGAGCTCGCCCAGGTGGAGGGCGAGCCGCCCTCGGCCGAGAGTCTCGGCCGTGGATTCTGGAACAAGCTGCGCGAGGCGTTCGGGGGGAGCAGCGGAGGGAGCGGCGCATGACGGCGGACGCGGATTGCCTCTTCTGCAAGGTCGCGCGGGGGGAGATCCCCGCGGGTGTGGTGAAGCGCGCCGGGGGACTGCTGGCCTTCCGCGACATCAACCCGCAGGCGCCGACGCATCTGCTCGTGATTCCCACGGAGCACGTGGGCTCGCTCGACGAGGCTCGCGACGGGGCACTGCTGGGTGAGCTGCTGCTCTTCGCGCGGGACGTCGCCCGGGAGGCGGGACTCGCCGAGCGGGGCTACCGCGTGGTGCTGAATACCAACGCCGATGGCGGCCAGACGGTCTTTCATCTCCATGCGCACCTGCTGGGCGGGCGGACCATGCGGTGGCCCCCCGGCTAGGCCTTGCGGTGTCTCCGCCCGGGCCGCTAACTTGGCACGTCTACCACAGTTAACGACAATGCCCGAAGTCATCATCCACGACGACGAGAGCTTCGAGCGTGCCCTCAAGCGCTTCAAGAAGAAGTGCGAGAAGGCGGGGATCCTCTCCGACTTGCGGAAGCACCGACACTACGAGAAGCCGAGCGAGCGCCGCAAGCGCAAGATGAACGCCGCGCGGCGGAAAAGCCGGCGGCCGCGTTCCTTCTAGATGCAGGGCCTCGGCGAGCGGCTGGCGGCCGCGCTCAACGAGGCGCGCAAGGCCCGAGATCAGGCGCGCACGCTGCTCCTCTCCACCATCCTGGCAGATCTCAAGAACCGCGAATTCGAGCTGCGCCACCCGCTGACCGACGAGGAAGCGGTGGAGGTGGTGCGTCGCGGCGTCAAGAGACGGCACGAGGCAGCGGAGCAGTTCGCCGCGGGCGGACGGCCGGACCGCGCGGCCGTCGAGCTGGCCGAGGTCAAGGCGCTGGAGGCGTTCCTGCCGGCCATGGCGCCGCCGGAGGAAATCCGCGCCGCGGTGCGCGAGGCGATCGCCGGTGGCGCGAAGGACCTGGGCAAGGTCATGGGAGTGGTGATGCCACGTTTCAAAGGGCGCGCGGACGGCAAGCTGATCAACCAGATCGCGCGCGAGGAGCTGTCGCCGAGCGTATGACTGCGGGAGGCGGGATCCCCCCCGCCGTGTTGGAGACCCTCGAATTCCCGGCCGCGCTGGAACGGGTGGCGGACTTCGCCACCGGCCCCCTCGGCGCCGCCCGCGTACGGGAGCGGACCCCCGCCGCCGACGCGGAGACCATCCGCGCCAACCTGGCGCAGGTCGCCGAGCTGGCCGCACTGGTCATCACCGACGACTCGCTGCGTGCCGAGCCCGTGCCCGACCTCGGCGGCACGCTCTCGCTGCTGCGCGTGCCGGGGAGCGCGCTGGACGGGCCTCCGCTCGCCGGCCTGGCCGTGGCGCTCGCGGCGATGCAGACCGTCGGGGCGTTGCTGGGACGGCTGGAGCGTGACGCCCCGCGGACGGCGTCGTTGCGCGTCCCGCTGCCGCCGCGGCAGCTCGAGACGCGGCTGCGCGAGTCGCTCGATCCCGAAGGCAGCGTGCTCGACGGCGCCTCGCGCGAGCTGGCGCGCGCACGGCGGGCGGTGCGCGAGACGCGTGCCAAGCTGGTCACGCGCCTGGAGCATCTCCTCAATGGCCTCGACCCCCAGGATCGCGCCCCCGATGCGTCGGTGACGGTGCGCTCGGGCCGCTACGTGATCCCGGTGCGCAGCACCGCGCGCAGCCGCGTCGGCGGCATCGTGCACGATGCCTCGGCGACGCGCGCCACGGTGTTCGTCGAGCCCCCCGAGGTCATCGAGCTGGGCAACGAGCTGCGCGACCGCGAATCTGAGGAGCAGCGTGAAGTGCTGCGGGTGCTGCGCGAGCTGACCGACGCCGCGCGCCCCCACGTCGAGACCATCGCCCGGGCGTGGGAGATGTGCATCGCGTTCGATGACCTCTGCGCGCGGGCGCGCTACGCGACGGACGTGAACGGCTTCGCTCCCGAGATCGGGGGCGGGCCCCTGAAGATCCGCGCCGGGCGTCACCCGCTGCTCGTGGGCGGCGAGATCGTCGTGGTTCCCTTCGACCTCGAGCTCGCCCCGGACGAATACACCGTGCTCATCTCCGGTCCCAACACCGGGGGGAAGACGGTCCTCATCAAGGCGGTGGGCCTGCTCTGCCTGCTCGTCCAGAGCGGCATCATCCCGCCGCTCGGCCCGCATTCGCGGCTGCCGGTGTTCGTGCGCGTGTTCGCCGACATCGGCGACCGCCAGTCGATCGCCGCGAGCCTGTCCACGTTCTCGGCGCACGTCGCCGCGCTGCGCGACATCCTCGAGCATTCGGACGACGCCGCCCTGGTCCTGCTCGACGAGGTGGGCAGCGGCACGGATCCGGCAGAAGGCGCGGCGCTCGCGGCCGCGGCGCTGCGCAGCCTCACGCGCCGCCATGCCGTCACCCTCGCCACCACCCACCTCGGCGCCCTCAAGCGGCTCGCGGCCGAGTCGGTCGGCGTCGTCAACGCCTCGCTGCAGTTCGATGCCGATACCCTGACGCCGACCTTCCGCCTGCTGAAGGGCATTCCGGGTCGCTCCTACGGACTCGCGATCGCCCGCCGCCTCGGCGTGTCGGCCGACGTGCTGGGCGATGCGGAGCGCGCGGTGCCGGATGCCGAGCGGCACCTCGACGCGCTGCTGGCCGATGTCGAGACCCGCGCCCACGCGCTGGCCGAGCGCGAGGCGGCACTCGCGCAGGCGGAGAGCGCGGCGGTGGAGGATCGCGCCCGGCTCGACGGCCGGGCGGCCGGCCTCACCCAGGCGGAGCGAGACGTCGCGCAACGCGAGCGCACCGCAGACGCCCGCGCGCGCGATCAGGCGCGCCGCTATCTCCTCGAGGCCCGCAAGACGGTCGAAGCAGCGCTGGGGCAGGCACGCGCGGCCGTGGACGAGGCGACGGCGCGCGAGGCGCGAAGGATGCTGGAGAAGGCGATTGCAGAAACGAAAGACGGCGGATTATCGGATAGGCGGATAGACGGATCGAAGGTCGTGCAGGTCGGGGATCGGGTTCGGACCGCGGAGGGCATGGTCGGGGTGGTGCGGGAGCTGCGCGACGATGGGGAAGTTGTCTTGGAGTCCGGCGTCCTGAGAGTCGTCACGCGCGCAGAGGCCATCGCTGCCGTCCTCGAGCAGGCCCCGGGGACTGACGCGAAGCCTCATCCATCCGCCCATCCGCCCATCCGTCCATCCGCCGATGTTGGCTCCGAGATCAAGCTGCTCGGCCTGCGTGCGGACGAGGCCGAAGCCGAGCTGACCCGCGCGCTGGACGCCGCGATCCTGGCCGACCTGCCGTACCTGCGGATCATCCATGGCAAGGGGACCGGCGCCCTGCGCGAGATGGTGCAGCGC
>DATGDT010000089.1:0-17567 GCA_035310725.1 Gemmatimonadales bacterium | reverse complement strand
CGGAGTGGGATGCTCGGGCCGAACAGGATTCTGCGCTCGCGGCCGCGGGCCGAGTGGACAGCATGCTCCAGGGCCTCGTGCACGTCGACACCACCGCCGGATACACCTACGAACGATTCGGAATCCGGCTGCTGCGCGCGGCCGTGCACCATTCAGGCTTCGATACGAGCCGCGTCCTTTCGCCACTCAGCGCGGGGCAGGCGATGGCGCTCGCCCTCGGCGCGGCGCGGGACTCCTCCGCCCTGGCGATCGAGCAGGGGCTCGAGATCGGCGATCTGGGATCGGAAGGCCTGGCCGCCCGCAGCCGCCGGTTCAACCGGGCGCTGGGGGCGCGACGGGACATCACGCTCAAGATCGCCAATGCGTTCTGGGTGGACACGAGCGCCACACTCCAGCCGGTCTTCGCGCGCTGGGCTGCGGACCGCTTCGACGCCACCGTCCGGACGCAGGCGTTGCACACGCAGCAGTTCGTGTCCGATCTCAACCGGTGGTCGGAGCGGGAGACGAACGGCGCGATTCCCAAGCTCCGTGACAAACCGTACGGCGACTCCGTGAAAGTCGTGCTCGCCAACGCGGTGTACTTCAAGGGGCGCTGGCTCGAGCCGTTCGATTCCTCACTCACCGAAGACCGCCCGTTCACAACGATCAATGGCGAGCGCCTCACCACGCCCACCATGGAACGCACGGCGAACTTCGGCTTCCGGCAGGGACCGGGCTATCGAACTCTGCGAATCCCGTATGCCGGCGGCCTCACGGCCATGTACGTCGTGCTGCCCGATTCGGGCGTTCGGGCGGAACGCGTGCTCGACACTCTGGAGCGCTCCGGCTGGCCGATTCCCAACACGTCCAGAGAATCCAGGAGCGTCCACGTACAACTCCCGCGGTTGCACCTTGTACAGGCGACGGACCTGCGGCCGCCGTTCACCGCACTCGGGATGGGCATCCTGTTCGACTCGGCGCGCGCCGACTTCAGCGGACTGGTGGTACGGCGACCCGATCAGCCACCGTTCTGCCCTCCTCTTGCAAGCGGGAAGTCCTCCTTCCCTTGCACGCGCTACAGAATCTCCGAAGCGGCGCAAAACGTGTTCCTGGACCTCGACGAGCGCGGTACGGTAGCTGCGGCGGTCACCTCGATGGGTTTTGAGGTCGCCCTTGCCTCGGTTCCTCCACCGCCGATCCAGTTCATCGTGGATCGCCCTTTCCTGTTCGCCCTGCGGGACGAGCGAACCGGCACGTTGCTGTTCGTGGGCTACGTCGCCTCCCCGCGCCAATGACCACGCCCCACACGTCCCGCGTGCTCGTGTTGACGACGGCCCTGCTCGTCGAGCCGCTCGCCGCTCAGGGCTCGCAACGGGGCGATACGACTGCAGCAGAAGCCCAGGGTGTGCGCTCGCTCATGGTTCCATCCAGGGAAATCCGTGGTATCGTGCTCGACGCCGCCACGGGCAAACCGTTGAGCGATGCGCAGGTGTTTGTCGGGCAGCCCCCGCGTGGAGCCGTGACAGACTCTTCCGGAAGGTTCGTGCTCCGCGACGTCCCGGTAGGATCGCATGCTCTCGCTGCGCGCAGGATCGCCTACTCAGTACGCGAGTCACCGTGGAAATGGGCGAGGAAAGCGGCTGGGCCGTGCGATTCAGTCTGGCTCCCAGCATGATCGTCAATTGCGGACTGATCGTGTGCGCCGGGGAATGCCACAGCATCGCCGTGTACGTCTGGGATGTGCTGACCGGTCGCCCGCCGACCGCGCCCGTGGCCCTCCGGGTCAGTCAGGATTCTCTGGTCTACTGGGATCAAGCGTAGGCCGACAGCCCCGCGCGCGCGCTCCAGCTGAGCGCCGGGTTCGGCGATGGCCGCTTCACCGTCGAGGTGGCCGCCCGCGGGTACGCGCCATGGCGTCGCAGCAATGTGTGGGTCGAGAGGGGCGAGTGCGGCCTGTCCGTCAGCCAACCTCTCCAGATCTGGCTGCTACCGGTGGTTTACCCGACCGGCGACAATGAGACACGTCTGGTGATTCCCCTGCACTGCCTCTTTCTGACCACCGCCCTCGCCGGGCAGGCTCTCGACAGCGCGGCCCTGGGCCTCGTGTCCACCGATACGGCCGTGGCGTTCACCTACGAGCGATTCGGCATCCGGCTGCTGCGCGCGGCGGTCCGGCACTCGAGCCCCGACTCAAGCCGAGTCCTGTCGCCGCTCAGCGCCGGTCAGGCTTTGGCCCTCGCATTCGGCGCCGCCAAGGACTCCACCGCCCTGGCGATCGCGCTCGGCCTGGATATCGGCAGCCTGAGCGCGGACGGGCTCGCTGTCCGCAATCACTGGTTCAACGAGATGGTGCGCACCCGTCGCGACATCGTGCTCAGAGTCGCCAACGGTTTCTGGGTCGACACCAGCGCGATGCTCCGGCCGGCCTTCGCCCGCTGGGCGCGTGACCGCTACGGCGCCGCCGTGCAGACGCTGCCGCTGCGCTCGGCGCAGTTCGTCGCAATCCTAAACCGCTGGGCAGACAGCACAACGGACGGTGCAATCCGGCGAATCCGCGACAAGCCGTTCAGGGACTCCGTGAAAGTCGTGCTGGCCAATGCGATCTACTTCAAGGGTGACTGGCTGGAGCCTTTCGACTCGTCGCTCACGCAGGACAGGCTGTTCACCACGGCCGCAGGGGCCCTTATCACGACGCCCACCATGAACCGGACTGCGACCTTCGCCTTTCGGCAAGGACCAGGGTATCGGACGCTGCGGATCCCCTACGCCTCCGGGCTGACGGCGATGTACATCGTGCTCCCCGACTCTGGTGTTCGCGCATCCACCGTGCTCGAAGATCTGGAGCGGACCGGCTGGCCACTGCCGATTCCCCGAACCGAGACACGAACGGTCCATGTGCAGCTCCCTCGATTGCACGTCGAACGAGGCACGGACCTGCGACCGGCTCTGACTGATCTCGATATGGGGATCCTGTTCGATTCCAGTCGGGCCGATTTCGGTGGGTTGGTCCTGCGCCGGCCGGATCAGCCGCCGTTCTGTCCACCGCTCTCCAGCGGGGTGCATCTCCTGGCCTGCCTGCGCTACCGCATCTCCGACGCAGCTCAGCGAGTGTACCTGGACGTGAACGAGGCCGGGACGGTCGCGGCCGCCGTTACGACCCTCGCTTTCGAGATCGATTTGAGGGGGCGTCCAATCCCGATCGAGTTCATCGTGGACCACCCATTCCTGTTCGCCCTGCGGGACGAGCGAACCGGTACGCTGCTGTTGGTGGGCTACGTCGCCTCCCCGCGGGAATGACCATCCGATAGGCCGGCGCGTACCGTCTTGAAGGACCCCCTCGCCGAACGCACCTTAGGACCATGACCACCCCCACTCCCCCGGCCGTGGACTGCGAGCAGATCCACCCGTCCCTGCCGGTCAGCGACGTGCTCGCCGCCGCCGACTTCTACACGAAGAAGCTCGGCTTCATGCTGGCGTTCACCCATGGCGATCCGCCCGAGATGGCCGGGGTGAACCTGGGCCACGTGCAGATGTTCCTCGAACGGGGCACGCCCAGACCCGACGGGGGCTCCGTGTACTTCGTCGTCGACAATGCCGACGAGCTGTATGCGTTCCAGCAGGCCAACGGCGTCACGATCGTCCACCCACCCGTGGATCAGCCTTACGGACTGCGCGACTACCAGGTGCGGGACCTGCACGGCTACCTGCTCGGGTTCGGGCATCACCTCTTCAACGCCGGGCCCTCGATCGAGATCGAGCGGGTGGATGTCCCGGTGCGGCTCGAGAAGCGACTCGCCGCGCTGCTGAACGACCTCGCCCGCCACAAGCGCATGAGCGTGTCGAGCTGTCTCGAGGAGATGTTGCTGCACACCAACGAGGGCGTCGGCCCGCACACCAAGAGCACGCTCCGGCACATCCAGGAGTTGAAGCGGAAACACGGGATCGACTACGACTCCCACGCGAGCTATCGCTTCGTCGAGCGGAAATGAGTCGGCGATGCGTCTCTTACGGCTCGCGGCCCTCCACCAGGGGCAGCAGCGCAATCTCGATGCGCCGGTTCTGGCTCCGGCCCTTGACCGTCGCGTTGCTCGCGACCGGATGGTATTCCGAGAGCCCCACCGCCTGAAGGCGCGCAGGGTCGATGCCGACGGTGTCCTGGAGGAACCGCACGACGTTGGACGCCCGTGTGGTGGAGAGCTCCCAGTTGGTGGGGAACGTACCCTTCAAACGCTCGCTGATCGCCACGTTGTCGGTGTGTCCCTCGACCCGGATGATCTTGCCCTCCGTCGTCTTCAGCACATTGCCGACGCGCTGGAGGATCCGGATGCCGGCCGGAGTGATATCCGCCTCGCCCGAGGGAAAGAGGATCCGGTCCACCATGCTCACGCTGAGACGGTCCGCCAGACGGGTGATCTGGATCTGGCCCTGGGCGATCTCCGCCTGCATGTCCTGCACCAGTTGGTCGTAGGTGTTCCGGAGCTGGCCGATCTCCGCCTCTTTTTGGCGGGACGCCGCGATCATCTGGGTGTCCAGCGCGGCCGAGAGTGCGGTGTTCCGCACCCGCAGGGTGCTGTCCTGGAAGGTGAGGGAGTCCAGGACTCCGGCGAGCGAGTCGGCACGGACCCGCGCGGTCGTGCCACGCTCGTGGTAGTACAGCGTGGACAAACCCAGCGCCGCGGCGACGAGGACGACGAGAACCAGCACGGCCTTCATGCCAACTCCTCCGGTGGGGACGCCAGGATCAAGTAGCGTGCGGCGGCTCGGTCGTCAAACAGCCAAGCCGGCGCTAAGATTGCCTCGAACCACTTCCCCAGCATCGTGAGCGAACGCAACCAGTCGCTCGGCGAAGAAATCGCCAACAGCGTCAGTCACGGCGTCGGCTTGCTCGCGAGTCTCGCGGCGATTCCTTCGTTGCTCGCCAGTGCATCCCGACGGGGCGCACTACTCGCCAGCGTCGGCGCGATGGTGTTCGCGGCGACCCTCGTACTCCTGTATTCGGCCTCTACCCTCTACCACGCTCTGCCGGACAGCCGGGCCAAGCGCGTGTTCCGGGTCCTCGATCACAGCGCCGTGTTTCTGCTGATCGCCGGGACGTACACGCCGTTTACGCTCGGGGCGCTGCGGGGGCCGTGGGGTTGGACGCTCCTGGGCCTGGTCTGGAGTCTCGCCGCGTTCGGGATCGTGCTGACGGCGCTCTCCGGATTTCGCTACCCCAGGCTCTCCACCGGCGTCTATCTCGGAATGGGATGGCTGATGCTCATCGCCATCAAGCCGCTGTGGCTCGGCGTGCCCCTCACCGGCGTGCTCTGGCTGCTCGCGGGTGGCGTCGCCTACACGGCGGGCGTGCTGTTTCTCCGGGCCCGGCGACTGCGCTATAGCCACTTCGTGTGGCACTGCTTTGTGCTTGCCGGTTCTGCGTGTCACTTCATCGCCGTGCTCCGTTACGCGGGCTGACCGGCCATGCGGTCCGGACCCAGGTCGTGGTACTATTGAGCCACCTCACCTCGCACCCTTAGCCGGGAGATGGCTCCATGTCCTCCTTCGCGCTCTTTCTGATCGGGTCGGTGGTCGTCATCGGTGGCGTCGCGTGGGCTCTCATCACCGCCGGGGTGCCCACCCTCTATGTGGTCATCACGTCCATTATCCTGCTCGGCATCGGGATCCTGACCGGGGTGAGCCGGACCCGAACCAGGGACCAGCCGAAAGGCCCGTCGGCTTAGCCCCATGCCCGACGCTCATCCGCCACGCGAGATCGCCGCGAACGTCGAGACCCTCGGCGTCGCGAAAGCACGGATGGGCGCCCTGACCGTGCTCGTGCTCGCCGTCCTCGCCGGCGCCTTCATCGCCCTCGGCGCCCTGTTCTTCATCATCGTGGTCACCGACTCCGGCCTGGGCTTCGGCGTGACCCGGCTGCTCGGCGGTCTGGCCTTCTGCCTCGGCCTCGTGCTGGTACTGGTCGCCGGCGCCGAGCTCTTCACCGGCAACAACCTCCTCGCCATGGCGTGGGCGAGCGGCTTGATCGGCAGCCGGGACGTGCTGCGCAACTGGCTGCTGGCCTACGTCGGCAACGTGCTCGGCTGTCTGGGCACGGTGGTGCTGGTGTGGTGGGGCGGTATCGCCGGGCTCGACGCGGGCGCGGTCGGCGAAACGGCGATCCGCGTCGCCGGCGCCAAGGCGGCCCTTTCATTCGGCGAGGCGTTCGCCCGCGGGGTGCTGTGCAATGCGCTCGTGTGTCTCGCGGTGTGGCTCGCGATGGGCGGGCGCAGCGTCGCCGATAAAATCGTGGCGGTTCTGTTCCCCATCACCGCCTTCGTGGCGATCGGCTTCGAGCACTCGATCGCCAACTGGTTTTTCCTGCCCTTCGGGCTGGCGCTCGATCACCAGCACGCCGTTCCGGTCGCCGGGGTCGCCCGGAACCTGGTCGCGGTCACCGTGGGCAACATCGCTGGCGGGACGTTGCTCGTCGCGGGGGTGTACTGGGTGGCGTACTTGCGGGGCGCGCGCACGCCGGCCCCGGGAGAGCCGGCTCGCTCGAAAGGTCACGACACGTCGCGCGGCGAACGCGGGTGACGCCCCGGCCCGGCTGACACCCGTATCTCGCCTGGTACCGCCACGACGCGGCCCGGCCACCAGTTCCAACGCCCCGCCAGCCGGAGCAAGGCCGGACCGACCACCATCCGCACGAGCGTGGCATCGAGCAGCACCGCCACCGCGAGCGTGAACCCGAGCATCTTGGTGAACTGGAACGACCCCAGCGTGAACGCCCCGAACACGACCAGCATGATGGCGGCCGCGCTCGTGATCACCTGTCCCGTGGTGCCGAGCGCCTCGACGATCGCGTCGGCGTCGCTCATCCCCGCGCGCCGCGCCTCCATCACGCGCGTCACCAGGAATACCTCGTAGTCCATACTCAGTCCGAAGACGATGCAGAACACGATGACCGGCAACGACGAGAAGACCGCACCCAGCGGTTGGTTGATCCCGAACAGCCGCAGGCCGTGCCCCTCCTGGAAGACCAGCGTCAAGGCGCCGAACGCGGACGCGACCGAGAGGAGATTGAGGAGCACGGCCTTCACCGGAATCAGTATCGACCGGGAGCCGGCGAAGAGCGCGAGCAGGGTCCCAGCGACTACGAGCGCCACGACCGTCGGGAGGTGGCCCGCCGCGGCGTCGCTGTAGTCGGTATTGAACGCCGGGAGCCCGCCGACGAGCAGCCTGGCGCCCGCGACACCCGAGGCGGTGGCCCCGCGGCGCCGTAGCTCGCGGACGTACGCCACCAGGGCTTCCGCGCCGACCGATTCCTTCGGCAGCAACTCGAGCAGTGCGAAGCGACCGTCGGCGCTGACCAGTCCCTGCTTCACGCGAGCCGGAAGGAAAGTGAGGGCGCGCCCCAGTCCCGCCGAGCGGGCGATTCCCACGACCGAGCGGATCCGTTCGACCCGCGGGTCCGCCCCGAGCGAATCGGCCATCCGCGCGAGGGCGTTCCAGCCCTCGGGGCGGCGCACCGAGCTGCCCTCGGGCAACACCAGGACCACGCGGATCGTCTGGACGACGTTGCTCCGCCCCATCACCCGCAGATCCTCCAGCGCGCGCGCCGACTCCATCGCGGGCGGGAGCCAGTCGCCGCGCGGGAGACCGGTACGCAGGCGCGTGGCCTGCGTCGCCAGCAGAACCAGCGGCAGCGCACCCAGTCCCAGCGCCTTCCACGGATGTGCCGTGACGAGCCGGCCGAGGCGGCGCCAGCGCCCACCGGACGCTCCTGCCGGAACGCGCCGGCGCAGCCGCCCCCACTCGATCTTCCGGCCCGCCCACACGAGCACGCCCGGCAGCAGGGTCGCGGCGAGCAGGGCGGACGTCACCACGACGACGAGGCCTCCGACGGCGATGGCCCGGATCTCGTTCAACCGGACGGTGATCAGCACGACGAAACCGATGGCGACGGCCGTGGCGGAGAGCAGGATCGTATGCCCGGCGTGTCGTGCGGCCTGCTCCGCGGCCAGCTCGGCGCTCTCGCCAGCGTCACGCCCTTCACGGAAGCGGCTCACTGTGAGGAGCGCGTAGTCGATGCCGAGCCCGAGGCCGAGCATGGTCACTACGCTCTGCAGCAGAATCGAGAGTGGCGACACGCGGGCGAGGAGCGCCGCGGCGCCGAGCGCCAGGGCGATCGCCAGCGCGCCGGCGACGACGGGAACCGCGCTCGCCGCCACCGCACCGAAGGCGACCAGGAGAAACACCGCGGTGAGCGGCAGTGCCCGGCGCTCGGCCGCCCCGACGTCGACGCTGCTCGTGCGTCGCAGGTCCACGTTGAGCGCCGTTTCGCCGGTCCAGCGGAGCGTCAGATCGGGAAACCGCTCCCGCAGCCGCGGTGCGAGCGATTCTGTCAGCCCGCGCAACGGCGGGATCAGCCGGTCCGGCGCAACGCTGTCCGCGGCGAGACCGACGAGCACGAATGTGCCGCGCCCGCGCGGCGCGAGGAACAGGGTGTCCGGTTGATCGAGGTAGGTAAAGATCCCCCCGGCGGCGACCTGTCGCGCGTGGCGCAACGAGTCGGTGATTTCCCGCAAAACCCCTGCTCCCGCGGGCGTCGCGGGAGACGGCACGCCCCCGATCACGAGCACCACGTAACGGGCGTAGGCCGACGCCAGCGGGCCGCCGAGCAGCCGCTCCACCGCCGCCGATTCGCTTCCCTCCACCCGCGCGCTCACGTCGAGTACGCTCGCCGCGTGCCGCGCAGCCGGGAGCAGCGCCCCGGCGGCCACGACCCAGGCCAGCGCGATCCACCCGCGCCGGCGGACGATCATGCGCGCCAGGTTCACAGCCGCCTCACCGATGCTCGGCGACGATCGCGCACCAGCTGATGCCGCCGCCCACCGCCTGCACCAGGTAGGTCTCGCCCGGCCGGAGCCGGCTGAACCTGCGCGACATCGCCACGGCGAACGTCGGCGACCCCATGTTCCCATGGCAGCGGACCACGTCCGTGAGGCGCTCCGGCGAGAGGCCGAGATCGGCCCGCAGTCCTTCGACCTGTGCCGCATGGGTCTGATGGAAGAAGCAGTGCGCCAGGTCGTCGGCGGAGCGACGAGCCGCCGCGAGGCTGTCGTGAAACAGCGCGCGCCAGCGCGTGCGCAGGAATTCGCCCGCGCGCGGCGCCTCACGGAATTCAAACTGGTAGCGGACATCGGGCGCCAGCGGCGGGAACGGCTCGCGAATCGCCATCGTCCCCGCCCACTCGGGCGCCGACCCGTGGATCATGCTCAGGAAGCCCGGCCCCGGGTACCGCTCGAGCAGCACGCACGCCGCTCCATCCCCGACCGTGAGCAGCATGCGCAGATCGTCGGGCGGGGTGAGCTGCGACAGGTTCTCCGCCATCACGACGAGGACCCGCTCGCAGCCCGTGTGAATCAGCGTCGCCGCGTGCATGAGGCCCAGCACGCCGCCGCTGCACCCCGCCTTGAGATCCAGACAGGAGGCCCGGAGGCCGAGTGCTCCCGCGAGCAGCGCCGCCTGGCTGTTCACCGGATTGGGATTCGACGTGCTCACGAAGATCAGCGCGTCCAGGTGCTCGAGCTCCCGGGCGCGCCGGGCCCGCAGCCGCGCCACGGCGGAGCACGCGAGGTCGAGCGCGGTGAGCCGCGCGGGATCGGGCGGAGACCCGGGCAGCTGCGTCAGGTACCGCTGCTCGACGCCCAGCTCCGCCAGGAGCTTCTGCGATACGGCCGACGCGAGATAGTCGTCCGCGCGGTCCGGAAGCGCCGCGCGCAGCAACGTCGCCGTGTCGTACCGCGGGACGAGCCCGAAGTCAGAGGACTCGACGTCCCGGATGCGGACGTTCGGCACGCTAAGCTGCACGGGTCGCCACCGCGTGAAAGGAGGTGTGCGCGTCGAACTGATTCGTGAGGTGCTGCGGCTTGATCTGCGCGTTGGCGAGCCGGGGCCCGCCCCGGCGCCGCTCGAGCCAGTCGCGCAGCTCCCCCGGAGCGGTCACGATGATTTCCAGCGGCTCGAGCAGGCCGTCCTCGCGCTCGAAGTCGTAGCCGCGCGCGGTTCGACGCAGCTGGCCCTCGAGCTGCGCGGCGAAGCCGTCCTGCTCCGTTCCTGCCGCGGCGCCGTCGATCACGACGCGATAGCGCCGGTCCGTGCACGGCACGAACAGGAATTCCGGGAACCATCGGCCCGTCGCCTGACAGGCGGCCTGCATCGCAACCGTCACGTCGAGCTCGGTGATCCGCTCGTTCGACACCGACACCTGCCGGTCCTTCTTCGAAACGAACTCGATCACCGGCGTGGCACGGTGCTGCGCGGTCACGCGCACGATGTCTTCCATGTCGTAGCGATAGAGACCGCCCGAGTTGGTCACGACCAGCCGGTACTCGGCCCCCGGCCGGAGCAGGTCCGCGGTGACCGGTTCGGGCGCGTCGCCCGCCGCGTCCTCGGGAAGGAATTCGAGAAAATGCGAGGTGACGGCGAGGATGCCGCCGGCACGGTCGCGGCGGTGCGGAATCGCGAAGATCCCCTCGCTCGCCGAAATCGGGAACTCGAAGTGACGGCTCAGGCCGAAGTGCCGGTCGAGCTCGTCCAGGTAGTAGCTCATGTTGCCGCCCTGCCAGCAGACCAGCAGCTCGAGCGAAGGAAAGAGCAGCCGGTTCGGCAGGATCCCGTCCCGCAGCCAGGCGTCCCGGAGCGCCTCGGCAAGATCCGGGTCGGGCTGCCCGTGATACTCCCCCGGCACCACCGGCGCGCCGCGCAGCGTGAGCGTCCCGTCTTCCAGGTCGCGGAAGAGCCGCTCTGCGTTTCGCTCGAGCGCCTGGCGCACATTGATCAGGTTCACGGGCGAGATGGCGCACAGCGCGCCGAGGTCGCGGTTCCCGGCGAGGAGCCGCCCCGCGGCGTAGCACCGGTCCTCGACGTCCTCCAGCGTGAAGATCCAGTACGGCAGGATGAACCGGTCGCGCACCAGACGGGGGAAGTTCCGATAATTGAACCCCGACGCGAACCCCTGCGGGATGCCGTCCGGCGTCATGCCGCCTTCCGCCGATCCGACGAGAAACTGCGCCTTGCGACCGCGGAGACCGGGGGATCCCGCTTCCAGCGCTCCATAGAAGATCCGCGACCCCACGCCGAGCTCGCGGCGGAATTCGCGGGTGAACGGGATGTACTTGTAGCGACCGGTGGAGCCCGCGGTCATCGCGAAGAAGAGCGGCCGGCTGGGGCACAGACGCCGCCAATCGCCCGCGTACACCGCCTCCAGGTCTTCGCGCATGGCCACGTGCGAGCGGATTGGGACCGCCGCCTGGAACGTCCTGATCACCTCCCGGTCGTCCCGCAACCGGGCGATACGCGAGAACTCGTGCGCCTCCCCGAAGCGCGTGTGCGCCGCCTGCCGCAGGATCCGGCGCAGCACGCGCGCCTGTGCCCCGAAGGGATCGCGGCACGCGGCGAGAAAGCGCCGGTAGCTCAGGGCGAACAACAGGCTCGCGATCATGCGCTGCTCCGCTCATGCCGCCCGGCGCGGGGCGCCGGCAGCACGGAGCCATCCGGGATCACCGCCCCGGCGGGGATCACCGTCCCCGCGGGAATGACGCACGCTTTCCCGATCACGGCCCTGTCACCGACACGCACCCCGGTATAGAGCGTGCTCCCGCCGCCGATGTGAACGTCATTGCCGATCACGACGTGGGCGCCGATCGACACGGCGTGCTCCAGGATGCTGCGGTGCCCTACCCAGGCGCCGGGGGCGAGCACGCTGTGCGCGCCGATCAGCACTTCATCGCCGATGACGATGTCCCCGACCACCAGGAGCTTCGGCCGCGGCTGGTAGGCGGGCGCCAGATGCACGAATTCGCCCAGGAGACTCGCCGCCCCGATCTGCACGTGATGCGGCTCGCGGATCACCGTGCGCGACGTGACCAGCGCACCTGCCCCGAGCCGCGCCCCGAAGGCACGCAGCACGAGGCGCTGGAACCCCTCACTCATGAAGAAGACGGGCTGGAAGACGGCGAGGTACGCCGACGGGGCCCACCCTTTGAGCGCCCAACGGACGGCCCCGGGGTCCGCGAAGAGCCGGAAGCGTCCCGGCTCGCTGCGGGGAAGGAGGCGGTGCATGCCGGCCATGCCGACCAGCGCGCTCCACGGCGCGAGCACGGCCCAGGCCACGATCCCGCCGACGGGACCCAACCACGGCAGGAGCAGCAGCGGCAGCGCGGCCCAGGCGGCGAGCCACGCCCACCCCAGCCACCACAACAGGTCGAGGACGATCACAGGTTCACCTCCACGCACGCGGCGTCCGCCGAGAGGAAGAGCGTGACGAGCCGCCCGGCGATGTCCTCGACGTCGCCGACCGCGATGGCGTGCGCCGCGGCGAAGCGATCCGCGACCGCGGCGGTCCGGGGCGTACGCATCAGCCCCGGGTGCGCGAGGTGAACGCGGACGCCGCGACCGGCGTATTCGTTGTGCGCCGCGCGCGCGAGACCCGACAGAAACCCCTTCGTCGCGCAGTACACACCGGCCCCCGGCAGCCCCGCCGCGGCGCCCTGTGAGCCGACCCAGACCAGCGCGCCGCCGCCACGCTCCCGCAGCCGCCGCAGCAGCACCGTCGTGAGCAGGAGCGCATGGGTGCAGTTCGTCCGAATCGTCTCTTCCGCGGTGGCGGCGCTGAGGCGGTCGAGCCGCCTCGGCCCCTCGCCATACATGGGATTCACGCCGACTCCCAGGATGGCGCCCTCGACTTCGGTACTGGGATTCGCGAGGAAGGCGACGAGCGCGTCCACGTCGGTGCGGCTGCTCTGGTCGCTCGCCAGGGTGCGGAGACGCTCCCGCTCGGACGGCGCCAACGCCTCGCGCGCCGCCTGCAGCTTCGCGGCGCTGCGCCCCGTGATCAGGACCTCGGACTCCGTCCGGCCGAGCAGTGCCCTGGCGCACGCCCAGCCCAGTCCTTCGCTCGCTCCGGTGACGAGGATCATGACCGGCCCCAGCGGATCAACTGAATCGCGCCGGAGAATCCCGCGCCGACCGCACCGAGACAGAGCCATCCGCCGGGCGGAATTCGCCGGGCGGCGATGGCCTCGGAGAGCGCGATCGGTACCGTCGCCGACGTCGTGTTCGCGTAGCGGGGGAAGTTGATCCACGTCTTCGCTTCCGGAACGCGCAGATCCTCCAGGATCTGCCCCACGAGAAAGCGGTTCGGCTGATGCAGACAGAAGAAGTCGATGTCGGCGAGCGGGACGTGCGTCTCGGCGACGAGACGGCTCGCGAGATGGCGGAACCCCTCCCGGGCCGCCTCGGCCACCAACCGTCCGTTATGCATCGTGATCGTGTTGCGGCGGCAACGCAGTGCGTCCTCCGTCACCGGCTCGCGCGAGCCACCGGCCGGCACGTACACCGCCTCCGCCCCAGCGCCATCCGCCGTGAGGATCGAGTGATGCAGGCCCTCGTCCCCTTCGCTCGCCGTCAGCACCACCGCCCCCGCTCCATCTCCATAAAGGAAGACGGTGCGGAGATCATCGTAGTTGAGCTGGCGCGAGCGGATGTCCGCCCCGATCACGAGGACCGGCCCCTCGCCGGTCACCACGCAGCGTGCGCCCAGATCGAACGCTTGCAGGAAGCCGGCGCACGCCCCCACAACGTCGATCGATGCCAGTCCCTTGAGGCCCAGCTTCCGCTGCACGATGCAGGCGGTGGCCGGCGTCGGGTAATCACCGGTGACGGTGGCGAGGATGATCCGCCGCAGCTCGCCCCGGGGAATCCCGCTGGCCTCGATCGCCCGCACCGCCGCCTCGACGGCGAGGTCCGAGGTGGCCTGCGCGTCGGCGGCGAAGTGACGCGTCTCGGCCCCGACGCTGCGCCGGATGAAGTACGACTTCACCCGCAGCCCGTGGCGCGCGATGAGCTCCTCGTTGGTGACCGGAGGTCCCGGGAGGTAGTGGCCGGCGCCGGCGATGCGGGCTCGCATGCGACCCTCTCAAGCCCGGTGCCGCAGGCGGGTGCCGGCGCCGCTGCGGGACAGGGCACAGTAGGTCAGGAACCGATCGATCTCGCCGGGAAGCGCCGCTGGCTCGACGACCGCGTCGAGAGAGCCTTCGCGCACCAGATCCGCGAGATGGGCGTCCTGCCGTGCAGCGACCTGGTGCCACTGCTCCAGCAACCGCGGGCTGTGCTGCAGCACGCGCTCGACGATGCTCTCATGCATCGCGCCGATCCGGCTCCCGGGCAGCGCGATCACCGTGATGCCGCCGAACACCTTGGGAAACAGGAGCGTCGTGGCTCCCCCAAAGCAGCGACCCAGGACGACACCCATCGCCCCGTAGGGGTAGCGAATGACCTTCTCACCCACCCAGAGCATCTTCCGGAAATTGTTCGCGTCGCTCTGGTCGAGCCGGGGATCCATGCCCGGTGAGTCGACGAGACTCACGATCGGCACCCGGAGCGCGCGGAAGAGATCGAGACCGGCGGCGTACTTCTCGAGGGTGCGCACCGTGATCATGTTGTCGGAGCGCTCCGGCGGGTTGAGGAACAGGCCCAGCGCGCGGCCGCCCCGCGTGCCGAGAAACACCCGCACGCGCCGGCACCAGCCGGGGATCAGCTCGACCGGCGGCGCATCGAGCAACGACGCCAGCAGCGCCGCGCTGCGCGGCCCCAGCGCGTCCGGCGCGTGGGGCGGCGTGACCGGAAACAGCAGGCTGCGGAAGCGCGCGAACGCCGCCTCGATCGAAGGCACGACCTCGTGCACCAGGTCGGTCCGTTCATGAAACCGTTCGGCGGCGGTGTCCCGGGCGAAGTCGATCCCCTGCCCGAAGAAGAGCGCGATGACCTCGGGACCGGTGAGATTGATCTGGGTGTGGCCGCCGACCGCGACGCGGTAGTGCCCCAATCCATACAGCAGGGGCGCCAGGCCGAGACACTTCCCCACGGCCGCCGTCAGCACCGGGTGCCGCTCTGCGTAGTCGAGCAACGCCGGCCAGAGGCCGAAGGCAGGCGAAAAGACCTGCCGACCCTCCATCAGGCTGACGCCGGCCGAGTTCACGACATAAACGAGGGGCACCGGCTCTCCGGGGGACGCATCGAGCTCGCGGAGGAAGGCCGCGAAGCGCAGCGAGTTCGCCCGCCCGAACGCGGCGCCGTTCACGCGGAAATCGCTCCAGGCGAGCGCCACGGTGCGCCCCCCGGCGCGGCCCACGGCGGTCACCAGGCCATCACAGACCGACCGCGAGAACCCCTCCGGGGAAACGCCGGCGTCGATCCACACCTGCAGGCGCTCGAAACCGAACGACGCCAGTACCGGAGCGAGGAACCGGTGTTGCCCGGCGGACACGGTGATCCACTGGTACTCCGGCGGCGCGTGGACGGCGGACGTCCTGCCCGAATGCCGGAGACTTCCCCTGGCAGCCGACGGGGAAAACCGGAAGCGCTCCCTTCTGCCAGCCTGCTCCATTTGCACTCCGCCCAGAGTTCACTGTGACGATGCGGGGGCCGAGTCAAGAGACTGTCAAGCACATCGGGCGCGCCGCCGGTCGTCGCACGATCCTGCAAGACAACTTCAGAGAGTCTATGGGGCAGGTTCAGCATGCCGAGCCCGTAGACAGGCCACGCGTCCCGGTGCAGGTTTCCTCCGCCACCGAGGAGGAACCCTGCACGACATCATCGCCGCGATCATCCTCGGCCTCGTCGAGGGCGCGACCGAGTTTCTCCCCGTCTCTTCCACAGGGCATCTGATCCTCGCGGGCCACGCCCTCGGCTTCGTCGGCCCGCGCGCCGACGCGTTCGAGATCGTCATCCAGCTCGGCGCCATCCTGGCCGTCGTCTGGCTGTATCGCGATCTGCTGTGGCGGGTGGTGCGCGGCGGCCTGGCCGCCGGGGAATCGCGCCGCCTGGTGCTGGCGCTGGTCGTCGCGTTCCTGCCTGCGGCCATCGTGGGCCTGCTCACCCATCACTGGATCACCGCGCATCTGTTCACGCCCGCGGTGGTTATCGCGGCGTTGATCGCGGGCGGCGTCGCCATCCTCGCCATCGAGCGCTGGCGCCCCTCCCCGCGCTTCGAGTCGGTGATGCAGATCGGATACGCCACGGCGCTCTGGATCGGGATCGCCCAACTGTGCTCGCTCATCCCCGGCGTGTCGCGCTCGGGGGCGACGATCATGGGTGCGTTGCTGGTGGGCGTCGCGCGGCCGGCCGCCGCCGAGTTCTCCTTTCTGCTCGCCATTCCGGTGATGTTCGCGGCTACCGGACTCGAGCTGTGGGAGAACCGCGACCTCCTGTCGGGATCCGATGCAGCGGTCTTCGCGCTCGGCTTCGTCATGGCGTTCGCCAGCGCGCTGGTGGTGGTGAAATGGCTCGTGCGCTTCGTCTCCCATCGCACCTTCGACGTGTTCGCCTGGTACCGCATCGTGTTCGGGCTCGCCCTGCTGGTGCTGCTCGCCACGGGACGGGCGTGGATCACGAAGTGAGGCGCGTCCGGATCACGGCGGCGCTCCTTCTCGCCGGCGCCTGCTCGGCAGCGCACCCGCTCGCGACCCCGGTGCTGGCCGCCCATCGCGTGCTCTTCATCGGCAACAGCCTCACCGCCGTGAACGACCTGCCCGCCACTCTGAGCGCCATCGCCACGGCGGCCGGGGACACATTGCGCGTCGCAGCGGTCGTCGGACCGGGGCTCGCCCTCATCGATCACTACAACGGCGCGACGCAGGCGCTCGCCGCGATCGGTGAAGGCGGCTGGGACTACGTCGTGCTGCAGCAGGGGCCCACATCCACCGGGGGGGTGTGCGAGGATTCGCTGGTACTCTGGACGGACCTGTTCGACGCCCGGATCCGGGCCGTGGGCGCCACCACCGCGCTGTTCATGGTCTGGCCCGACCGCAGCCGCTTCGCCTACTTCGACAACGTCCGCACCGCTTATCAGCACGCCGCGCGCGCCGTGCACGGCGTCTTTCTCCCGGCGGGTGAAGCATGGCGCTCGGCGTGGGCAGTGGCCCCCACCCTGCCGCTGTACGGTCCCGACGACTTCCATCCGTCACCGGCCGGGACGTTCCTCGCCGCGCTCGAGATCTACGAGCGGCTCACCGGCCGCGACGTGCGGACACTCGAGCCCGTGGCGTTCGCCAACGGCGCCCCGCTCGTCCTTCCGGCGGACACGGTGCGCCTGTTACAGGCGGCGGCGCACGACGCCAACCAGCGGTTCCCGGCCGGCGTCGCAGCGGTACCGTTCGATCGCATGGTCCCGGTCGGGGCGGTATCGGCCACGGGCTCGGGGACGACGGGGTGTTGAGCCGACGCGGTCGCGAGGTTCCCGTGCGCACAGGCTTGCGCTTCCTCTTGCTCCTCACCGCGTGCAGCCGGTCGGTACCTCCGGCCCTCGCCATCACGCACATCACCGTCGTGGACGTCGAGCACGGCTCCTTGCTGCTCGATCGCACCGTGGTGATACGCGGCACTCGCATCGAACGGATGGACAGCACCGCGAGGATCAGCCTGCCGCCCGGGACTCGGACGCTGGACGGCTCGGGACGCTTCCTTATCCCCGGGCTCTGGGACATGCACATCCACGTGGACGATGCACACACGGCTGCGCAGCTCCTGGGTTGGGGTATCACCGGCGC
>DATGDT010000088.1:0-14428 GCA_035310725.1 Gemmatimonadales bacterium | reverse complement strand
TGCGTCACCGTGAAGGCCACCTCGACGCCCGCGATCGGATGCGCGAACGAATCGTTGACCTGGATCACGATGGCGGTGGGCAGCGTGCCGGAGGCCGTGTCCACCTGCTGATCGCCCGCGACCTTCACGAGCTGCGCGGGCACCTGGACCACCGACACGGTGACGCTGTCCTTGAGCGGCGTCGAGGAGCCCTGCGCGCTGGCGAACACCTTCGTCGTCCCCACGGCGAGCGCGCTCACGTGTCCCGTGGCATCGACGTTCGCCACCGTGCCGTTGCCGACGCTCCACGTCACACTCGGATTCCGGATCGTGTCGCCGCGCTGGTCCAGCACCACCGCCGTGAGGGTCCGCGCGCCCCCGATCGCCCCAAAACTCACGGTACCGGGCAGCACGTCGATCGCCATCGGGACGGGAACGAACGGCTCGGTGCCCTTGCAGGCGAATGCACCGAGGGCCAGCGCGAAAGGAATCGTGCGACGCAGCAACATGGGGCTTCTCGCAAAAGGGATCTCGATGCAACGTAGAGTGTCGCATCACAGCCAACAAGTCACGACGCAGTCAGGAGGTCGTGTGATGCCGGTCACAATCACGCCGCGCCGCAGCTTCACCCTGTGCGCCGGTCTCGCCATCGTCGCCTGCGGACGGACGCCGGACATCCGGCCGCTGCGCCTCGGCACCACGACGACCGTGCAGCAATCCGGCATGCTCGCCGTGGCGGAATCGCTGTGGCACGGCGTGCCGCTCGCGACCGTCATCGGCCCATCGGGCCAGATCCTCCGCTCGGCGGAGGCGGGCGATCTGGACGTGGTGCTGACACACGCCCCCGCCCTCGAAGCGAAGTTCCTGGGGCGCGCGACCGCTGTGGAGCGGTGTCCCTTCGTCACCAGCCGGTTCGTCGTGGTGGGCCCGGCCACGGACCCCGCCGGCGTACGCGGCGCCCGCGACGCCGCCGACGCGCTGCGCCGCATCGCGGCGCGCGGAGCGACCTTCGTGTCGCGCGGGGATTCTTCGGGCACGCACGAGCGGGAGCTCGCGCTGTGGCGCGCCGCGGCACTCGCCCCGTGGGAGGGAACGCGCCACCGGCGCTGGTACGTCGAATCGGGGGCCGATCAGACGACGACGCTGCGGCTGGCCGACGAGCGTCGCGCGTACGCGCTGGCCGATCTTCCCACCCTCACCACGCTGCGCGACCTCACCCTCGAGCCGCTGTTCGGCGACGACACCGCCCTCTACAACCGCTACTCGATCACCCTCGTCCGCCTGCCGACGGCCAATCCCGCGGCGCGGCCGTTCTTCACCTGGGCGCTCGACACCTGGCGGCGACAGGTGCTCGACATCCATCTGGCCGACGGGACTCCGGCCTTCGTGCCGTCGCCCGGCGCGTGCATCACTTCGTGATCGAGGCCGAATAGCCCGACATCGGGCGCAGCGCGTACCTGGGAATCACAGTCGAGTCGGCCGAGACCACCTGCACCGAGACGCTGTACTGCCCCACCTTGTTCACGTCGTCCACCTGAATCGACAGGATGGTCCCGGTGGACAGCGTCCCCGTCACCACCAGCTTCGTCGTGGTTGACGTAAACGGAGTCCCCCACACCGACAGTCCCGCGGCCGCGGTGGCTCCGACGGGCGGCGCCGGTGCCGTGAGGAGGAGCAGAACGGCGGCATCGTGTCCGTTGTTGGGCGTGGTGAAGTTCACCTTCAGCGAACCCGCGACGGGTCCGGTGCCGTCGCCGCCACAGGCAGCCAGGAGCGCCACGCAGGCGGCGGCGAGCGGACGGCGCAGCGCGATCAAGGGCGGCCTCCTTTCCGTGCGGCGGTGAGCAGCAGGGCGGGTTTGGCGCCCGTCGTCTTCACCCAGGCGGCGAAATCTCCCACATCGAAGCAGGGGGGCGTCGGGGCGATCCCGCAGTTCCCATTGCCGAGCATATCGAGGTAGCGCAACTCGTCGATGGTGAGGGCGCCCGTCCCATTGAGCAGCTGCGCCAGCACGGTCGCGGCCGCGAGCGTGGGGGCGGTGACGCTGATGGAGTAGCTCTGCTGCTGACTCTGCGCGCCGGAAACCACCCGCACGGTGAACGGGAACTGCCCGACTTGGGACGGGAATCCCGTGATCCGGCCCGCCACCGAGAGCGCGAGACCGGGCGGCAGACTGCCCAGCACGATCTGCCAGCTCTGCGTCGCCCCGCCCCCGCTGGCGCGCAGCGTGTCCGCGTATCCCGCCCCCATCGTCCCGTTGGGCCGCGGGCTCGTGCTCGTGATGATGAGCTGCGGATCGAAGTGGGCGCTCACCGCAAAGGGCCGTCCCATCGGGAGCACGAGCAGCGCGCCGCTGGCGGTCGTGTCGCCGCTCCAGCCGCCGAACACGAACGGCGCGGTCGGCGTGGCCGTGAGCGTCACCGGAGTGCCCTGGGCGATGAACGTCCCGCTCGAATCCGCCGCGGGGCTGTACGCCACAGTCCCGTTCGCCCCCACGGTGACGTCCAGCCGGTGCTCGCGCGCGAGCGTCGCCGTGTAGGTGGCGCCGGCCACGGCGCCGGTGATCACATGGCTGATCGCGCCGCCGTCGGACCACGACTGGTACGTCAGCCGCGTTCGCCCGTTCTTGATGAGCTGCGTATCCGCCACAGCGATCGTATGACTCGATCCGTCGTCGAACAGGTCCTCGAACACGCTGTACGGCGACCCATCCACCTGCACCTTGGCCGCCGTGTCGCTCGCCTGCACCACGGTGAGGCCGCCGAAGCGCAGGCGGAACGCCATCGCGCCGTTGGGCACAAGCTGCCGGATCGAGTCCACGGCGAGGCCCGCGAAGCTCGTATCCTTGTTCTTGGTGGCCGCCGGGTTCGTGCGAAATGAAAGGACGGAGTTGCTGGTCGTGCCCGGATAGAGATCCCCGCCGTCGCCGCGGTTGTCCCCGTTCCACAGGTTGCGCAGGCCGTCGGCTTCCTCGAGCGCGACCCCGTGGATGGAACCCGCGTTCACGCCGTTGCCGCACACGTCGACCAGGCATGCCGTCAACCCGTCGATGTGCCAGATGAGCAGGCCCCCGCTGCAGCCCGGCAGATTGCCGGACCGGGCGCAGTGGTAATTGAGCATCGCGCTGTCCGCCAGCACCTGCTGCCGGTTCTCGATCAGGAAGTATTCGCCGCGCGGGTTCGCGCCCTGTACGGTCGCGAGGAAGACCGTGTCCGCGGTGGGGACGGGACCGACGGTGTAGGTTCCGGTCGTCGTGAGCGGCACGATCGTCGTCCACCCCATCTGCTGCAGCGACCAGGGGTCGTAGCGCGACGGGCTGTTGCCCGTGGTGTAATTGCCGCTCCCCATCAGGCCGAATTCCCCGATCCCCTCCGTGGATCCGCTGACGTCGTAGAGGTCCGGCAGCGCCAGGATGTGTCCCAGCTCGTGCGCCGCGGTGCCGATCGGCATGATCGCGTCCGTGCCGCACGGGGTGCCGTCCGCCGACGAGCTGCCCAGCCCGCTCTGCAGGATGTAGTCGTTGACGATGATCTTGCCGCCGCCCGCGCGGTTGTCGTTCGTCGTGTACGCCGTCCCGGTGTTCGTGAGCGCCGCTCGATGCGACCAGAGGTGGTTGTTCGTCGCCGAGAGGCACGCGCCGTCCATGCTGGGGTGCAGGAACAGCACCGCGTCCACCACCCCGTCGTCATCCGGCGAATTGGGAATGCCGTCAGGTCCATCGTTGTCGAACTGGCCGAAGTCGATCGCCGCATCGGCCTGCGCCAGCGCCTCGCGCAACCCGGCCTGCATGGACGCGAATGCGCTCGCACTGAACAGGCCGTTGCAGTTGTTGGTCCCGAAGGGGTTGCCGGAGCAAGTGCCCGCGATTCCGGTGTAGGCGCTCTCGTTGCCGGCCAGCGCCTCCCACCCGGCCGCCGCGCCCTGGATGCTGAACAGCCCGTTCGACAGCTGTTCGTAGAAGCTGCGCAGGGTGTACGGCTTGCCCGCCGGCGGCACGGTCCCGAACAGCGCCGCATTGTACTGGGTCGTGTCGCGCGAGTATTGGCCCGAGGGGCTGTCCTGGTAGCGGAACATCACGACCGGAACCCGCAGCGTCCCGACTTCCGCATTGACCGCCGCGGGGCCGGCCGGCGCCGCGTTGAGCATCGCGAAGTTGCGCTGGGCGAGGAGGCGGGCCCGCGTGGCGGCGACCGCGCGCGCCCGGACGCGCCAGCCGCCGTTCGGCGTGATGTCCAACCCCGGGATCTCCCACCGCGGCACGGGTTGCTGCCGCGTGGTGGAGCGCCGACCCTGGGCCCCGGCGACGCTGGCCAGGCACGACGCCGCGCACAGCAGGACGTACGGACGAACCAGTGGCATGCGGTACCCTCCGGAGTGGAGCACCTTACGGCGCGGACGCGGATGTGGCTGTGGGCCCCCTCACACTGCGCCGCGCCAGCCAGAACCCGATCCCCATGAAGAGTACCACACCACCCACCACCTTCAACCGATACGCATCCGGGTGCGCCTCGTCACCCGGCACCACGAACCCAAGCACGATCGAAAACGTCACCGAGGCGAGGCCGAGCAGGCCCGTCAGCAGGGTACCCGCCGTGCGTCTCCGGCGCAGCCGCAGGTACGCGGCGAAGATGTACAAATAAGGAATGAAGAAGAGAATCAGGGTGGTCTGCGTCAGCAGCAGATAGGCAGACTTCACCGTGCTGTTGGCCAGGCTCGCCAGGATGAATACGCTGGCCAGCACCCCCATCAGTAACAGGGACACGTACGGGGTCTGCCAGCGCGGGTGCAGCCGCGCGAAGGCCGGTGGCAGCGCCCGGTCCACCCCGGCCGCGAACGGCAACCGCGCCGATCCTGCGAGCCACGCCCCCACACCACCCAGATTCCCGACCGCCAGGAGCACGGCGGTGAGCGGCGCCGCGATCCACAGCCCGGGCACCGCGAGCCGGTCGCTCAGGGCCTGCACCGCCTGCGGCATCCCGTTCGTGACGCTCACTGTTTCGTGCGGCAACGCCACCAGCATCGCCGCGGTCCCGAGCCCGTACAGCGCCACGATCGCGACGCCCGACAGCAGCACGCCGCGGCGCAACGTGGCCGCCGGATCCACGATCTCTCCCCCGAGCGACGGCGCCAGCTCGAGCCCGGCGAAGGCGAACGTCATCGTCGCGAACAGATTGATGGACGGCAGATCGAGCCGCGCCGGCAGCAGCCCGCGCGCCGTGAACGGCGTCGCACTGCCCCGCTGCACCAGCGACCACCCCGCGAGCGCGACGAACAGCAGGGCGGGCAGCCAGGTCCCCCACCCCCCCAAGTTCTGCAGCCATTTCCCGATGCGCAGGCCGACCAGGTTGAGCCAGACGGCGATCCACAGCCCGATGAGCGACACGATCAAAATGAAGGTCGAGTTGTCGCCCAGCGGAGCGGTGCGCGACCCGCCCGCGTACGCCGCGATCGCCGCCGTCGTGACGAGCAGCGAGGGGAAATAGAAGAGGTTATTGACCCAGTACCCCCACCCCGCCAGGAATGCGTGCCGCGCCCCGTACGCGCGCGCCACCCAGCGATAGAGACCTCCCTGCCCCGGATCGATATCGGCCAGCTCGCGGACCGCGATCCCGGAGGGGATGAAGAACACGATCATCGCCACCAGCCACAGCCCCAGCGCGGCCAGGCCGAACTGGCTCGATGACGTGGTGAGCCAGCGCAGGCCGACGATCGCCGTGATGTTGAACAGCACGACGTCGCGCAGCCCCATAACGCGCGGCGGCTGGCCGCTGCCGTGTGCGGGATCGCTCATCGGGTCATGGGATGCAGCCGCGCGACCGCCCAGCCGATACCGGTGCCGAGCGCCGCCCCCCCGATCACATCGGTGGGAAAATGCTTGCCCCCGGCCACGCGTAACACGCTCACGCTCACTGCCCCGGCGTAGAGCAGGATCGAGTTGCGCGTTGCGTGGGGCAGGTGCTGGCGCGCCGCGAGCGTGGCGTAGGTCGTCGCGGCGGCGAAGGCGACGCTGGCGTGCCCCGATGGGAACGACTCACGATTCTCGTGCACCGCGGCGGCCTCCACCGCGCCGCTGCGGTACAACGCCGGCCGGGCCCGGTGCACGCCGACCTTGATCCACTCGGTGGCGGCGGTCGTCCAGAGGAGCGCGTTCGCCAGTACGGCCGCATCGCCGCGCGCGCGCGCCGGCTCCATCCCGCCGACGCTCGCGAGTGCCGCGCCGCCCACCACGCTCAGGAGCAGGATGTCGCTCCCGCGTCGCGCGGCGGTGGAATTCCAGTCGATCACACCGCGATCGAACCCGATCAGGTCAGCGGAGTTGCATGGCGCGCACGCGGCCGCCGGAGGATGCGCCAGTGCGCCGGCAACCGTCAGCAACCCGGCGCCGGCTACGGCGGCGACATCCCCCCACCCGGCGGTGTAGCGCGGCGTTGCGTTCTGCGCCGCGAGACCGCCGGCACCGAACGCGAGCGTCGAACAGAGTGCGGTGAGCCGGTGTACGCCGGCGAGAGAGTGCGCCACGAGGCCACTAACTTACGTGCTGCGGCGGTGCTGCGCGAACGCGCAACCCATGATGCTCCTTGCGGTTTGCCCATGCCGCGGCTAAGCTGTAGCACGATTTCCACAAGGTGAGAGATTCGTGCGGACCGAGACTCTGCAGCACATCGCGCTCTTCGACAAGTGTCGCGGCTTCACCAAGGCGCGCGAAGTCCAGGCTGCCGGGCTGTACCCCTATTTCAAGCCGATTTCGCGCTCCGAAGACACGGTCGTCGTCATCGAGGGCAAGGAACGGATCATGATGGGCTCCAACAACTACCTGGGGCTCACGCATCATCCGGAGGTCCTTGCGGCCGCCCGGGCCGCGCTCGAGCGGTACGGCTCGGGGTGCACCGGCAGCCGGTTCCTCAACGGCACCCTGGACCTGCACGAGCAGCTGGAAACGGAGCTCGCCGAGTTCTTCGGCAAGGAATCCTGCCTCGTGTTCTCGACCGGCTACCAGGCCAACCTCGGCGTCATTTCCGGGCTGGTCGGTCGCGGCGACGTGGTCTTCCTCGACAAGCTCGACCACGCGTCGATCGTCGACGGCGCGAAGATGTCCCAGGGCGAAACGGTGCGCTTCAACCACGGCGACCTGGCCGGCCTCGAGCGCAAGCTGCAGCGCGTGCCCGAAGGAACCGGGACGATGGTCATCGTGGACGGCGTTTACTCGATGGAAGGCGACATCGCCGATCTGCCGAACCTGATCAAGCTCGCGCAGAAGTACGGCGTGGCCCTGGCCGTGGACGACGCGCACTCGGTGGGCGTCCTGGGCCCCAAGGGCGACGGGACGGCCGCGCATTTCGGCCTCACCGAGGAGGTCGACCTCATCGTCGGCACCTTCTCCAAGTCGCTGGCGTCCATCGGCGGGTTCGCGGCCGGCGACGAGACCGTGATCCACTACCTCAAGCATCACAGCCGCCCGCTCATTTTCACCGCGGCGCTGCCCCCGGCGAACACCGCGGGCGTGCTGGCGGCGCTGCACGTCTTGCAGCGTGACCCCGAGCGGCGTGACCGGCTCTGGGTCAACACCCGCCGACTGCAGCAGGGCCTGCGCGGTCTGGGATTCGACATCGGCCCCACCGAAACGCCGATCGTGCCGGTGCTCATCGGCCCGCTCGAGAAGACCTTCCTCTTCTGGCGCAAGCTGTTCGACGCGGGGGTGTTCACCAACCCGGTCGTGCCGCCCGCGGTGCCGCCGTCCCAGTGCCGGCTGCGCACCAGCCTCATGGCCACCCACACCTTCGAGCAGATCGACCGCGCGATCGACACGTTCGCCCGGCTCGGCAAGGAGCTGGGGGTCATTTGAGCCTCGAGGTGGTCCCCGTCCGTTCCGGACGGGACCTCGAACGATTCATCGCCTTCCCTTACACGTTGCACCGGCGGGACCCCCTGTGGGTCCCGCCGTTGCGGATGGACGTTCGTACCATCCTGTCCCCAAAGAAGAATCCGTTCTTCCAGCACGCCCAGGCGGAGTATTTCATCGCCCGGGACGGCGGCCGAATGGTCGGCCGCATCGCCGCCATCCGCAACGAAGCCCACAACCAGCTGCATCACGATCGCGTCGGCTTCTTCGGGTTCTTCGAGTGCATCGACGACCTGGCCCCCGCGATCGCTCTATTCGACGCCGCGGCACGCTGGCTGCGCGAGCGCGGGCTGGACACCATGCGCGGGCCGATGAACCCGTCCATCAACGATGAGTGCGGCCTGCTGGTGGACGGCTTCGACACTCCGCCGGCCGTGCTGATGCCGCACAACCCGGCGTATTACGTGCGGCTGCACGAGCGCTACGGCTTTCACAAGGCGAAGGACCTGATTGCCTTCTGGGGAGGGGGCGAGGGCCCCCCCGAGCGGTTCGAGCGGGCGAGCCGGGTCATCGCGGAGCGGCTGGGCGTGACGCTGCGCTCGCTCGACATGAAACGCTTCCGGCAGGAAGTGGACCTCGTCAAGGCGCTGTTCAACGAAGCCTGGGAGCAGAACTGGGGCTACGTGCCGATGACCGACGCGGAGCTCGAGCATCTCGCCAAGCAGCTGAAGCCGATCATCGTCCCGGAGCTGATCGTCTTCGCCGAGATCCGGGGCCGCGTCGTGGGCTTCGGCGTCGCCATCCCGGATTTCAACGTCGCCCTGAAGCACAACCCCTCGGGCAGGCTCTTCCCGGGGCTCCTCAAGATCCTCTGGTACTCCCGCAAGATCGACCGCGCGCGCATCCCCCTGCTCGGCACCGTGCGCGAGTACCGCGGCAAGGGCATCGACGCGCTCCTGTATCACTGGATCTGGACCAAGTCCGTGGCGCGCGGGATGGCCCAGGGGGAAGCCGGCTGGATCCTCGAGGACAACGCGCCGATGATCAACGGGCTCACCCGGCTCGGCTTCCATCCCTACAAGACCTATCGCGTCTACGACAAGGCGCTGTGAACGCCTTCGTCACGGGCGCCACGGGGTTCGTGGGCGCCCATCTCGTCGACGCCCTGCTGCGACGGGGCGACACGGTGGTCTGCCTGGTCCGCGACGCCGCCAAAGCGCGCGCGCTCGGCTGGACCGGCGTCCGCGTCCTCGAGGGTGACCTCGACACACCGGACGCACTGCGGGAAGGCTGCGCCGGGGCCGAGGTCGTGTATCATGTCGCCGGACGCATCAGCGCCCGAAACCTGGGGGAGTTCCTGGCCGTCAACAGAGACGGCACGGCGCGGGTGCTGGAGGCAACGGCTCGCGAGCCGCCCGGCCGACTCGTGTATGTATCGTCCCTCGCCGTGGGCGGGCCGACCGTGCCCGGCCAGCCGATCGACGAGAGCCGGCCGCCCGCGCCGGTCACTCCCTACGGCCGGAGCAAGCTCGAGGCCGAAGAGCTGGTGCGCGCGTCCGCCGTGCCATGGACCATCGTCCGGCCCCCCGTGGTCTATGGCGAGCGGGACCGGGAAACGCTGCGCATCTTCCGCCTCGCGCGCTTCGGCCTGGGAACGGTGATCGGTGACGGATCGCAGGAATTGTCGGTCGTGTATGCGCCGGACCTGGCGGCCGCGCTCATCGCCGCGGGCCTCGCCCCGGCGGCGGCCGGGCGGGTCTACTACGTGGCGCACCCGGCCGTGACGACCAGCTGGGGGCTCGTCGAGGCAGTGGGAAGGGCCGTGGGAACAAGGCCGCGGAAGCTGCCGATTCCCGGCCCGCTAGCGCGAGTCGCCCTCTGGACCGTAGGTTCGCTGGCGCACGCTGTCGGACGCGCTACGGTCCTGTCGGCCGACAAGACGAACGAATTTCTGGCCCCCGCCTGGACCTGCCGCGCCGATGCACTGGCGCGCGACGCCGGTTGGCGGGCGACGACCGATCTGGCGACCGGCCTGGCACGGACGGTCGCCTGGTACCGTGCGGAGGGATGGCTGTGATGGAGGGGCGAGTGAGATTGGCGAGGTTCACGGCACTGGACCGCTGGACCCTGGCGTACGTCGCGCTGGCGACCGTCGCCCTGGGACTCTTCAGCTCGGCAGCGGCGATCCCCCGCTGGCCGTACCTGGCGGCCGCCCACGCCATGCTGGTGGGACTCGTTCTGCTCGCCCCGTACGCCCGCGAGACCGGACCGGTGGGCCGGTTTCTCGGCGAGTGGTACCCGATGCTGCTGCTGGCAGGGTTGTACGGCGAGATCGGGGTCCTGACCCTCGCGTCCGGGTTCCAGCACGACCTCGCGGTGCAACGGCTCGAGACCGCGGTGTTCGGCTCGCAGGTCTCCTACCGCTGGATCCGCGAGATGCCGGTGCCGTGGCTCTCGGCGGTGCTGCACACCTGCTACCTGGCCTACTACGCGATCCTCTTCGCGCCGCCGCTCGGCCTCTGGTTCTCCGGCCGGCGCGAGGCCGCACGCCACACGATTCTCGGCGTCATGATCACGTTCTATCTGTGTTACGCCATTTTCCTCTTCTATCCCGTGGCCGGCCCGCGCTACACGTTCGATCTGCCGCACAACGCGGCGACGGCCGTGGGCCCCGCCCGTCTCACCCAATGGCTGCTCGACCGCGGCGATTCCTGGGGCGCGGCGTTTCCGTCATCCCACGTCGCCGCGTCGGTGGTAGCGACCGGGTTCGCGCTGCGCTACTGGCGACCACTCGGGTTCGCCCTGCTCCTCCCCACCGCCGGACTGGTGCTCGCGGTGGTCTACGGGCAGTTCCACTACGGCGTGGACGCGCTGACGGGATTGCTGGTGGCCGGCGTGATGCTGGCGGTGATGCAGCGGGCCCGCGTGGCCGAAATGCCGGCCCGCGCGGGTGAATCAGTGGTGGGTGTGCTCGACGCCAGCACCTGACCGCACCGTGGCGAGCGACTCGTCCCCGAGACGCAGCGCGTGGCGCAGATCCCGCACGTACAGCGAATCACCGGTATCGGCCGCGGGCCACGTCACGCCGGATGCCGGACGGAACAGTCCCGCCACCACACCCATGCCCCCTTCGGGGAGCGTGCCGCCCGTCGGATTGTCGTAGAACACGGTCACGCGGTAGCGATGGTCCGGCACGATCCGCGTGCCGACGCCGGTCAGTCCGATGAACTTCTTGATGGGCATCCGCACGACGTGCCCGGTCGAATCGGTGATCGGCGTCGCGCGCCAGATGAGGTCGCCGGTCGTCACGTCGCGCAACTCGAGCGCGACCGCATGATCATGCACGTGCCCGCCAATGCCGACGATCTTGCCGGGCACGCTGGGACTCCCCTCGTAGAACTTCTCCGAGCGACCGGGGGGCAGATCGAACGATTTGTCTCCCACCGGGAACGCGACGTCGAACTGCCAGGGGTACGCGCGAAGCAGCGGATACCAGTGCCCGTCGTCGGTGTAGGTGAGGATGAGCCGCGTGCGCACGCCGCGGTAGCTCTGCATCGTCGGGTTGTGGAGCATGGCGCTCGCGATCAGACGATCCCCGCGGACGAACGGCGCGCCGAACAGCCACCGCGCCATCTGCACCGCGCCGGTTTCACTGCCCGCGGCCAGCACGCGGCGCGAGATCGGGAGAAACAGCTCCCGGTGACTCGGGTCGATCAGGTTGTAATGATGTAGTAGCTCGGCCGGCACGCTCCGGCCGGCCGAATCGACGAGCTCGATGCGGAACCCCGACATCCAGCCGGTCAGCGGCAGGTCGACGCCCATCACCGGTGGGTACACCGGGTTGTGGGCGCTGTGCTCGCTCATCCGCATCCCGGGCATGTCCATCCCGGCCATCTCCTCGTGGTGCATGCCCCCGGGAAGGTCGACCGGGGATAGCTCGATCACCACCTCGTGCCGGTCGGGCTGGACGGTGACCGTCGCGGGCGGAAGGGCGCGCACCCAATCGCCCGGTGTCTCGATGGCCTGCAACCACAGCAGGGACAGCGGCAAGAGCACGAAGAATGGCATGGAAGTGGCAAGAATATAACGGCGTCTGGCACGCCGACGCCATCAGGTCAGGCGAGCAGTCTCCCGTAGCGCCACAGCACCACGACGAAGACCGCGCCTTCGAGGATCCACGCCCAGGGATGGCGGTAGTAGCCGGTGTACATCGACGTGCCCCAATACCCGGTGTTGCTCCAGAGGTTGAACGAGAACCGGCGGCGACTGAGCGGCAGCAACAGCGGAATCCCCGTGTCGGCCGGCATGTCCGCCACGACGTGGCACACGATGCTGAGCAACGCGAGCGCACCGAGCCAGGGACCGAACAAGAGCGTGGCGACGGCCCCGACCGCCAGGCAGGTCGGCAGGCTGTGGCTCCAGGTGCCGTGGAAGTCGGGGCGTGCCCAGCCGGCACGCACCAGCAGCGAGTCGAGATTCGGCAGGAACTGCGCGGCGCCGACGACGGCGAACGTCTCCGGCCGCGGGTCGAGCGAGGCGATCGCCAGGGCGATCCCGACGTGGCCGAACTGCATCGTGCCCCCCGTGTGAAAAGGTCCGGGACACGTTCGGCAGTCCACGTCAAGCCGGTTTCAAGCGTTCTCGGGGGACCCCTGACTCTTCTTGCCCCGCCGCCCGCGCAGCGCGGGATAACCCACGGCACCGCAGGACGGGCACCGCTCCGCCATGATGGCGATCGCGTTGCCGCAGGCGGCGCAACGAGGATGGTCGGGGTCGGAGCGCAAATCGCGGGCCTCGGGGAGCTCGAATCCGCAGACGCAGCGCACGGCAAACGAGGACAATTCTCGGCTGCACTGCGGGCACCGCCGGCTCACTGCGGGCTCTCCTCGAGCACGGGCAGTGGGGCGGACCGCCGCGACCCGTTGGTGCGCCCGCCCCACCGCCAGGGCAACAGCTGGCGCAGCGTGTCCACGTTGTCGGCCAGCGACTCCCACGCGGTTTTCTCGCAATTGGCGCGCGTGCTGATGAAGCACGCTTCGCAGCTGTTGTGGCGTGAGAACTCGCGTTGCATGCTACGATGATCGTCGAAATACGCCATCACCATCGCACACGGCGTGAGCCGGCCGTCCGGGTTGACGACCAGAAAGCGGTAGCCGGCCTGGCACCCCGGAGCACGGCCACCGACGAGGAAATCGTGAAACTTCCAGAGCACGCGCTCGGAGGTGTACACCGGGTAGCCCTCCCGCTTGAGCGCGACCACTTCGGCGATCTTTTCCTTCAACTCCGCCGCGGAGCCGTTGTGCTGCACGAGGCCGCTGGGGTCGTCCATGCGCAGCGGCGTGTAGGCCGAGAAGTTGACGCTCACGCCCCACCTGGCGGCGAGCCGGACGATGTCGGGTACCGCGCGATAGTTCCACGCGGTGATACAGCAGTTCAGCGAGATATCGTCCGGATCCCCCAGCGCTACGCACTGGGGCACGACGTCGGCCATGTGGGCGAACAGCCCGGGAATGCGCCGGAACTCGCTGTGGCGATCGTCGGGGAAATCGATCGACAGGGAGAGCTGGTGCATGCCCGCGCGCTTGAGGCGCAGGAACCGCTCGGGCGACAGCTGCGACGCGTTGCTCACCACGACCACCCACGGCAGCCGGCCCGGGTTGGCGAGCGCCCGCACGATGTCGTCCAGGTCGCCCCGCGCCATCGGCTCGCCGCCCGAGACGTTCACGACGACGGGCTGCAGATCGCGGCAGATGGCGGCGTACTCCGCCGCGCTGCGGCGCGTTTCCTTGATGGGACCACCCCAGTTGCAGTGCCAGCAGTTGGCCGTGCACGCGTGGGTGACCTCGAACGACAACGACAGCGGCAGCTTGCGAACCCGATTGTGAATCCCCTTGATGAGCATCCGCATCGCCATCTGATTCGAAACGTTCATGCCTCCCCCGCGTGTGGATGCACACCCGCCGATCCGCCTCCCTGCCCCGTCCCGTGCCCGAAGCTACGTCCAGCCCCTGATCACGCAACGGGAGGCGGCTCGCCCTCGCCCAGAGAAGTGCTCGTTTCCGCGAGCAACGCCTCTCCGCGCAGCAGCCGACCGCCGATCACGATCGCGGCCGGCACGACGATCGCCGCGGCGAGCATCCACGGCGGGACGCGCACCAGTCCGCCGAACCATGCGTAGAACAGCCAGCGCGGCACGCGTCCGACCGCCGTCGCCACCAGGAAGCGCCGCAGCGGATAGCGGTGCAGAATCGCCAGCGCGCGGCCGGCCCAGAACGGCAGCGGCGTGAAGGCGAAGATCACCACCATCCAGAAAGGTGAGCGCGAGAACAACCCTACGCCCCAGCGCACCGACCGGCGAGCCCTGAACCCGGCCAACCGGTCCCAATTCAGCACCCAGGCATACACGTGCCAGTTGATGTACTCCATGTACATGTAGCCACACGTTGCGACCAGCGTGACCGCCCAGGGGGGCTTCCACTTGGCGGCTTCGATGATGATGGGCTCGAAGAACGTCGGGAGGATCGGGGAAAGCGGGCTGTTGGCGGGCAGGGAGAGCACCGCCAGCCAGACGTAGGTGACCGAGTCCGGGAAGACGAGCACGACCGGAAT
>DATGDT010000087.1:0-12214 GCA_035310725.1 Gemmatimonadales bacterium | reverse complement strand
GTCACCGCCGTGGGCACCAGCGCGTGGTACACGCACACCGCGCCGACCGTGACGCCTAAGTCCGCGACTCCCAGGGCGTCCACGAGGTCGAGGCGCAACGGCGCGCGCGCCTTGGCGCACAGCCGCACGACGTTGCCGGGCGTGTCGTCGCCCTGCAGGGTGGTGAGGTCGATGCAGGTGATGGCGCGGAGCAGCCAGGCGGCCTGCCATTCCTTTTTTACGGTGCGGCGGCGCGGCAGCGTCGCGGCGCGGCGCTCGACCGCACTCCGGTTCACGCGGATGGCGCGAATCAGATCCAGGTCGAGGGGCGTCCCCGGGTTGCGCTCCTGCCCGGAGGGCGGCGGCTGGCCGGTGGGCTCCCCGCCCCCCGACACTCCTGTCGCCCTCGAGAGTGGGCGCCGGATTCGCGACTCGCCGCGCGTCACGGTCATCGTGCCGGAGAATGCGTGGCCTATGAGCAAAAGTCAAATGGGACACTGGCTTGCGACCCCGGACCCCGGTTCCTAGCTTGGGGCCGTGTCTCCCCCCGCCGCGCGCTGCTTCGTGCTGGCCGACGCCCACCTGGGCCAGGTACCGGCGAACGTCGAAGCCGCATTCCACGCCTTCCTTGAGACGGTGCCCCAGTCCGGCGACGAGCTGCTCGTGGCCGGGGACCTCTTCGACTTCTGGTTCGAGTACGGCCGGGTGGTTCCGCGCCGCCACGTGGTGACCGCGATGAAGCTCGGCGACCTCGTCAGGCGCGGGATCCCGGTGACCTTCCTGGGCGGGAATCACGATCGCTGGGGTGGAGATTTTCTGCGGCAGGATCTGGGGATCGCCTACCACGCCGGCGCGACGGAGCTGGACCTCGCCGGACGGCGGGCGCTCGCCGTCCACGGCGACGGCCTCACCGAGCAGCATTGGGGCGGAACGCTCACGCACTGGCTGCTGCGCCAGCCGCTCACCATCGCGGTGTTCCGCTCCCTCCATCCCGCGATCGGCTTCTGGATCGCCGACAAGCTCTCCGGCACGCTGGCCGACGCGACGAAGGACAGAGCGGTGCTCGACCGCGCCGAGGCTGCTCAGGCGTCCTATGCGAAAGCGCTGCTCGAGCGCCGCCCGGAGCTGTCGCTCGTGGTCATGGCCCATACGCACCGTGCGCGGCTCGAGCGGCTTCCAGACGGACGTGCCTATCTCAATCCGGGTGCGTTCCTGGATGGTGGGCGGTACGCCGTGGTGACGCGCGAGACCGTGGAGCTGAAGAGTTTCGGCGTCTAGAGCGGCGCCAGCTCCACATCCTGCAACTTTTCCCCGAGGAACCGGGCGCCGACGCGACGGAAGAGCGCCACATCGTCGGACACGACGAAGTGGTGCGCCGACGGGGACCCGGCAGGCGCCAGGAGGTCGCGCCCTTCGAGCTCGTGCCGGACGGTCCGGGCCGTTTCCGCGGCGCTGTCGATCAGCGTCACGTCCGGACCCATCACTCGCGACAGCAGCGGCTTGAGCAGCGGATAGTGGGTGCAGCCCAGCACCAGGACGTCCACGCCCTGCTCCTTGAGAGGCTGCAGGTATTCGCGCGCGACCAGCTCAGTGGCCGCGTGGTCGAACCATCCCTCCTCGACGAGCGGCACGAAGAGCGGGCACGCCCGGGACACGACCTCCACCCCCGGACGAACGGCCTTGATGGCGCGCTCGTACGCGCCGCTCGCGATCGTGCCCGCGGTGCCGATCACGCCGATGCGCCCGGCGCGCGTGGCGGCCGCGGCGGCGCGCGCCCCAGGCTCGATCACCCCTTGCACCGGCACCGGCGAGCGACGGCGCAGAAAATCGAGCGCGTGCGCGGTGCTCGTATTGCAGGCCACCACGACCATCTTGACGCCGCGCCGTACCAGGAAGTCGAGGATCTCACCGCTGTAGCGACGCACTGTCTCCGGCGATTTGGGGCCGTAGGGGACGCGCGCGGTGTCGCCGAAGTAGATCACCGACTCGTGCGGCAGGCACTCGAACAGGGCGTGCGCGACGGTGAGCCCGCCGATGCCGGAGTCGAAGACGCCCAGTGGAGCCGCGTTCATGTCCTACGGCAGGGCGAACCGCAGCCCGACGCCGCCGGGGACTGCCCGGATCTTCAGGTCCCTGGGAAAATCGCGCAGATGCGCCGCGACGAAGGCTTCGGCGCCGGAAAACAGGTGGTTGAATCCCCACAGGACGAGCCAGTCCTGCACCTCCTGATGCTTGGAGTCCAGGTTGGGCGCGCCGGACTCCCTGAGGTAGTGCGCCTCCTGACTCGCCTTGAGCGTCATGAACATCGTCGTCCCTTCCCAGACGGTGAACAACGCCCCGGTGACCTTGCGCCCCGTGGCCGCCTGCCCCCATCCGGGGAGGACGAGGGACCGCCACAGCGCCCCGACGGGACCGATCTGGTGGCTGGTGTCGCGGACGGTCGGGGCCGGCGGGAGGGATTCTGGCGGGACCTGGGCGGATAGGCGGATCGACGGATGGGCGGATAGAAGGAGGAATCCCGACACCACGGCCGTGCCAGCCCGGCGCGCGGACAGCACCATCCGCCCATCCGTCCATCCGCCCATCCGCCGCTTCATCGCGCGACCAGCACGTTCAGGCATTTCGGCTCCACGGTCACCGTGCACTCGTGCACTCCCGGTTCTCGCAGCTCCCCGTCGAGGTGGAGCACCAGCGGAGCCTCCGGAGCGCGGATCGTGAGCGATGCGCTGCGGAACAGGGCGACGATGTCCTTCAAGCTCCCGTGCGTTCCGCTCATCACGCGGGGCAGGCTCGCGAGAAACCTAACCAGTCCGACGCGCCGGATCAGGCAGATGTCCAGCAGGCCGTCGGCCGGGTCGGCATCGGGCGCGAAGCGGTAGTTTCCGCCCGCGGTCGTCCCGTTACAGACCTCCACCATCATCATCCTGCCCCGCTCCTCGTACCCGGCGGAGCGGACTTCGAACAGCGGGGGATCGAAGCCAGCGAACGTCCGGAAGATCGGGATGAGGTAGGAGAGAAACCCCTTGAGGCCGGGCATGCCGTTGCGGGTCTTCACCACCGCCGCCCCGAAGCCGAAGCCGAGGGTGTTGACGAAGTACTCATCCAGCGCGCGGCCGGCGTCGAAGCGGCGCACCGTGGCCGTCGTGAGGCGGGCGACGGCGCGGGCGACGTCGTGCCGGTAGACCCCCACCAGCTTCGCGAAGTCGTTGCCGGAGCCGATCGGCACGACGCCGAGCACGGCCTGGGAGCGGACGGCGAGCAGGCCGTTGGCCACTTCGTGGACGGCGCCGTCACCCCCCACAGCGACCACGCACCGGGCGCCGGCCCGCGCGGCGGCGGTGGCGAGGGCGGTGCCGTCGCCCGGCCGGGCCGTTTCCACCATGTCGATCGTCCACCCCTGGTGGCGAAACGCCCGGGCGACCGCGTCCCCGGCGCGGCGGGCCGCACCGCGGCCGGCGGCAGGATTGAGGATGACGTAGGCATGAGCCAGCGCGGGCCGGTCCGCGACCGACGCGCCGCGCTCAGCCGACGCCGGCGTCAGACGAGGTAGCCCTCGTCCCAGGCCACCTCGAATTCAAACTTGCAGGAGTTGCAGCGCAGTCGCCGCACCCGGCCAGCGAGCGCCGCCCGGTCCCCGCAACTGGGGCATACGCCGTAGCGCTCGGCGAGTGCGCGCGGCGCCTTTCTGGCGGTACTCGGAGTCTGGGTGACGACCGTCCAACGCGGCGGGGGGCGTTTCACGATCTCGAGCAGCGCCGCGGCTACCAACACATGGCGGCCACCGACCAGCAGGATGGCCTTCAAGCCTTCGACTTTGAGCACGCGGTACCAGGCCCCCCGTCGCAGCCGGATGTTGACATCTTCGCGAAGACGGGCATACAGGCGTTCGTTCGTCATGTCCGGGCGAATAATGGGGTTCCCAGGGCGAGTGGTAAACCCACGGGGCGGGCAGCGGCCGCCCGAGCGGGGGGCGCCAATATGTCGGGAATCCGGGTCGCGCCCCGTGATGGAGCGCACACTGGGAGTACCCGGCGGGCCGGCGGGGTGGCGGGAGCGTGTAGGAATCGAACCTACCGAGGCCCTTGCGAACCCCAGCTGGTTTTGAAGACCAGTCAGGCCACCAGGCCCGATCCGCCCCCATCGGTTTCACCTTTCGTTCACCAATAGTTCCGCTTGTCTTCAACGCGCCTTGCGACACGGACTGGTACCATGACACAACGCTTCGGAGTCTCCCCATGGGCCCGGTGTCACGGAAGTTAGTACCAGTCCTCGCTACCCTGGCCATCCTGCCGCTCGCCTCCTGCAACGATGATCGCACGTTGACGCAACCGCCCGGCGGGACCCGGTACACCACACCGACCGGCCTCCTGACGGCGAACCCGCCGCAGATCCTCGCAGGGGCGGGCGACATCTCGGAGTGCGGCACCAACAACAACGACGAAGCGACGGCGCAGCTGCTCGACGGCATCCCCGGGACGGTGTTCACGGCGGGCGACAACGTCATGCCCAACGGCACCACCTCGGAGTTCGCCAACTGTTACGACCCGACTTGGGGCCGCCACAAGGCGCGCACCAAGCCAGCGGCCGGGAATCACGACTACAACACCTCGGGCGCCGCCGGATACTTCGCCTACTTCGGCGCCGCCGCGGGCGAGCCCGGCAAAGGGTACTACAGCTACGGCCTGGGCGCCTGGCACATCGTCGTGCTGAACAGCAACATCTCCACCACGGCCGGATCGGCCCAGGACACGTGGCTCAAGGCCGACCTCGCGGCTCACCCGAACCAGTGCACGCTCGCCTACTATCACCACCCGCTCTACTCCTCGGCAAGCGGCGACGGAACGGGAGGGGCGACCCTGTCCGCCATGCGGACCCTCTTCGGTGACCTGTATGCCGCCCACGCCGATCTGGTCATGAACGGGCACCGGCACGTCTACGAGCGGATCGCACCGATGAAGCCGGACGGGACCGCGGACCCCGTGCTCGGCATCCGTGAATTCATCGTCGGCACGGGCGGCGACGGCGGCGGCACTCTCACGAACATTTTTCCGCTGAGCGAGGTCCGCAACGGCGACACGCGCGGCGTTTTCAAGCTGTACCTGTACGACGACAGTTACGCCTGGAGATTCGTTCCCATCGCCGGCAAGACGTTCACCGATTCCGGATCCGCCGCGTGCCACTTCTCCGGCGGCGGTGGCGGCGGTGGCGGGGTCTCCGCCACGACCTCCACGGTCCTGGCCGCGCCGGCGTCGTTCATCGCGGGCAGCGGCTCCGCGACGATCACCGTCACCGCGAAGGACGCCAACGGGAATCCGGTCGCCGGCGCCAGTGTGATCCTGGCGGCGTCGGGGAGCGGCAATACCCTCACGCCGACCTCCGGAACGACCGACGGCAGCGGGGCCTTCACCAGCATCTTCACGTCCACCGTCGCGGAAGGCAAGGTCGTGTCGGCGACGATCGACGGCACGCCGATCGATCAAGCGGCATCGATGACGGTGACACCGTCCGGCGGCGGCGGGGGGGGCAGCAGCACCATCACGCAAACGCTCCTGACGTCGGGCACCAACCGCGCGAACCAGCGAGTGTACACGACCGCGTCCATCTCCCCCGCCCCGAACGCGCTCCTCACGGTCGCCGTGCGCAGCCGCCGCAGCGGCGGCGCCCTCACGCCGACCGTTACGGGCGGCGGGATGACGACCTGGACCCAGGTCGCGAGCGTGGACTACGACGTCGTGACGGCGCCGCTCGCCCGTCTGGTCGTGTTCCGCGCCATGAGCGCCGCGCCCGGAAGTGGACCGATCACCATCACCTACTCCAACAGCGTCTCCAATGCCGACTGGGTCGTGTCGCAGTGGACCGGCGTCGATCTGAGCGGCGCCAACGGCTCGGGCGCCATCGGGCAGACGGGCTCCGCCCGCGGCAATGCCGTTGCCGCACTGACCAGTGACCTCGCCCCGTTCGGCGCCGCCGGGAACGTCGCCCTCGGCCTGCTCGGTGCGGCCACCAATGGACCCGCCGCGAGCCCGGGCGCGGGGTTCACGGAAATCGCCGAGCCGTCGTCGGGCGAAAACACCCTGCTCGAGGCGGAGTGGGGCGTGAATCTCCACACCGTCACGGCATCCCTCAGCAAGTCCGTGAACGCCGGGCTCCTGGCCGTCGAGCTCAGGGCCGGCGCCGGCGGCGGCCAGGCCGTGTCCGCGGCGCTCTCCACCGTGAGCGCGGTCTCGCCGATCACGGCCGGAGGCACAGCCTCGACGATCACCGTCACGGCCAGGGACGCCGGTGGGGACCCGATCAGCGGAGCCACGGTGGTTCTCACCGCCAGCGGCAGCGGCAACATGCTCACACAGCCCTCGGCCGCCACCGGTGGCGACGGCGTGACGACGGGCAGCTTGAGCTCGACCGTCGCTGAGGTCAAGGACGTCTCCGCCAGGATCAACGGCATCGCGATCACGCAGCACGCCGCGGTAACCGTGAACCCCGCGGCATCCTCGGTCTCCGCGTCGTTGTCTTCGGTCGTGGCCTCGCCCATCTCGTTCACGGCCGGGGGCAGCTCCACGGTCGCCGTCACCGTGCGGGACGGCAATAGCAGCCCGCTGAACGGCGTCGCCGTCACGCTTGCCGTCAGCGGGAGCGGCAACACGATCACCCAGCCTGCGACGACAGACGTGAACGGGCTCGCCACGGGATCGTTCAGCTCCACCGGAGCCGGAGCCCACACCGTCACGGCCATGGCGGGTGGGATCACGCTCGCTGAGCAACCGGTGGTGACGGTGAACCCTGGCCCGGCTGACGCGGTCCGCTCCACGGTGACCGCCCTGCCGACGACGATCGTCCAGGGTAGCGGCAGCTCGACGATCACGGTCACCGTACGGGATGCGTACGGCAATCCGGTGAGCGGCACGACGGTCGGACTCCACGCCACGGGAAGCGGCAACACGCTCACGGGCGGCGGAGCGACGAACGGGAATGGCGTGATCACCGGTTCACTCAGCTCGACCGTTGCGGAGACCAAGGTCATCTCAGCCACGACCGGCGGCGTCGATTTCACCCAGACCGCCACGGTGACCGTGACGCCTGAGGGTTCCGGAGGGAGCGGCACGATCACGCAGGCGCTGCTCACCGCCGGGCACGATCCGAACAACGTGCGCGTCTACACCACGGGGGCCATCGCACCGGCCGCGAACACGCTCGTCCTCGTGGCCGTGCTGACCCACCAGGCGTCCGCGGCCGCGCCCAGCCCGACGCTCACCGGTGGTGGTATGACGAGCTGGGACATCGTCGCCAGCGTGGCGTTCAACGGGGCCACGCCGCTGGATCGCCTCACGGTTTATCGGGCGATGAGCGCCGCCCCGGGCAGCGGGCCGATCACCATCACCTCGAGCGTCACTGTCTCCAACTGCCAGTGGATCGTGTCGCAGTGGGGCGGCGTGGACGATGGCGGAGTCAACGGCGCTGGCGCGATCGCGCAGGCCAGCCAGACCTCGGGCAGTGCGGTCAATGGGCTGACGGCGCAGCTGGCCCCGTTCGGCGACGCCAACAACGTCGGCTACGGAGCGTTCGGCGTGGCGAGCGCGACGGCGGTCGTCGGCCCCGGCGCCGGGTTCACGACGATCGACCAGCAGCCGAGTGGTGAGGGCACTACCGGAGACCTGTTTGCCGAGTGGGCGGTGAATCAGCCCGCCGTCGCCGCCAGTTGGACCGGTAAGAGCGGTGGGGTCGTGGCGCTGGAGCTCCGGTCGAAGGTGCTGTCACGCTAGCGCCGCAGTGACCCACGATACCTGTGGCATGTGCGCAACAATACCGGCAAATCGTCCCAAGTGTCACACTTCTAGCACAAGTTGGCCCGATTATTGCGGTTAGCCAGGCGCACCCTCAGGAGAAAACTGCCGATGCGCCCGGTTCACCACCGCCTGCTCCGCCAGGCGGCCTTCTTGACCCTCGCCATCACCGTCGTCGCGTGCAGCGACACCGACAATCTCACCCGGCCCTCGGTCCAGGGACTATACACGACGCCGACCGGCCTCGTGACCGCGAATCCGCCGCAGATCTTCATCGGCGCGGGTGACATCTCGAGCTGCAGCAACAACGGCGACGAGATGACGGCGCAGATCATCGACACGATCCCGGGCACGGTCTACAACCTCGGCGACGACGCGTACGACAACGGCACGACCAGCGAGTTCAACAACTGCTACAACCCCACGTGGGGCCGGTTCAAGAGCCGCACGAAGCCCTCAGCCGGCAACCACGAGTACAACACTTCGGGCGCAACGGGTTACTACGCCTATTTCGGCGCCGCCGCCGGTGATCCGAGCAAGGGCTACTACAGTTACGATCTCGGGCTCTGGCACATCATCGTCCTCAACAGCAACATCTCGCGCTCGGTCGGCTCGGCCCAGGACACGTGGCTGAAGAGCGATCTGGACGCACATCCGGGCCAGTGCACCCTCGCCTACTGGCATCACCCGCTCTACTCCTCGACCGGCGGGACCGGCTCGGGCGGCGTGAGCATCTCGTCCATGAAGCCGTTTTGGGACCGCCTGTACGCGGCCCATGCCGACCTCGTCCTGAACGGGCACCGCCACTTCTACGAGCGTCTCAAGCCGATGAAGCCGGACGGGAGCTACGATCCGACGAACGGCATCACCGAGATCATCGCCGGCAGCGGGGGCATCGGCGGCGGGACCGAAACGAACCTGTTCCCGACCCACATCACGGGCAACGGCGATACACGGGGCGTGTTGAAGCTCTATCTCTACGACGACAGCTTCGCCTGGCGGTTCATCCCGATCGCCGGCAAGACTTACACCGACACCGGGAGCACCGCCTGCCATATCTCCGGCGGCGGTGGTGGCGGTGGAGGTACCGGAGTCTCGGCGACCAACTCGACGGTCACGGCGTCGCCGACGTCCTTCACGGCGGGGTCCGGATCCTCGACGATCACCGTCACCGCCAAGGACGGCAACGGCGCGACGATCAGCGGCGCCAGCGTCACCGTGACCGCCTCGGGGAGCGGGAACACGCTCACCCCGGCTTCGGGCACCACCAACGGCAGCGGCGTTTTCACCAGCACGTTTACGTCGTCCGTGGCGGAAACGAAGACCATTTCCGCCAACATCAATGGCACGGCGATCAATCAGACCGCTTCGGTGACGGTGAATCCCTCGGGCGGTGGAGGCGGCGGTGGCGGCAACGGCACGATCGCCCACAGCCTCCTCACCGCAGGGGGCAACGGCGCCAACCAGAGCGTCTATGCGACCGCGTCCATCGCGCCGGCGGCCAACGCCCTCGTGACGGTCGCCGTCCGCATGCGCCGCAGCACCGGCCCCCTCACGCCCGCGATCTCCGGCGGTGGCATGACGAGCTGGACCCTGGTGACGACGCTCGATTACGGGACGATCGCCACGCCGGATTCACGACTCAGCGTGTTCCGGGCGATGAGTACCAGCCCCGGCAGCGGGCCGATCAACATCACCTTCTCCGGGAGCATTTCCAACGCGGACTGGAGCGTGTCGCAGTGGACCGGCGTCGATCAGAGCGGCACGAACGGCTCGGGGGCCATCGGCCAGATCGGCTCCGCAGCCGGCGATGCGACGACGTCCCTCTCCAAGGCGCTGGCGGCCTTCGCCAGTCCCAGCAACGTCGCCCTGGGCGTCGTGGCCGCGAAGCTCGCCCCGCCCGCCGTGACGCCGGGCAGCGGCTTCACCGAGATCACCGAAGCGACGTCCGGTGAAAGCACCCTGATCGAGAGCGAATGGGGCGCCAATCTCAACACCGTCTCGGCCACGTTGAGCAGCTCCACGGCCGCCGGCCTGGTGGCGATCGAGCTCATCGCCGGCAGCAGCGGACCCTCTGTGTCAGCCTCGAACTCCACGGTCGCGGCATCTCCCACGTCCATCACGGCGGGGGGCAGCGGGTCGACGATCACGGTGACCGCGAAAGACGGCAGCGGCAATCCGATCAGCGGCGCGACCGTCGTGCTGGCGGCCACCGGCAGCGGTAACACGCTCACGCAGCCGGCGAGCACCACCAACGCGAGTGGCGTGGCGACCGGGACCCTCGCGTCGACGGTCGCCGAGGCCAAGACCGTCTCGGCCACCATCAACGGCACGGCAATCACCCAGCAGGCGACCGTCACCGTCAACCCGGCCGCGGCTGCGGCGCTCGCGTACACCACGCAACCGAGCAACACGCAGGCGAACGCGCCGATCACGCCGGCCGTCGCGGTGGAGATCCGGGATGCGTTCGGCAACCACGTCAATTCCTCGGCCACCGTCGCGATGGCGATCGGGACGAATCCCGGATCCGGCACGCTAGGGGGCACGACGAGCAAAGCGGCAAGCAACGGGGTCGCGACGTTCTCCGACCTGGCGATCAACAACACCGGCACGGGGTACACGCTGGTCGCGAGCTCGACAGGCCTCACCAACGCCACCTCGGCCGCGTTCAACATCACCGCGCCCGCCCCCTCGGCCGCGCTCTCGACGGTGGTCGCCGGGACCCCGAGCTTCACGGCGGGCGGCAGCTCGGCCATCACCGTCACGGTCGTGGACGGCCTCGGCAACCCGCTGAGCGGCGTCACCGTCACCCTGTCTTCGTCGGTGGTGGGCGACGCCGTCACCCAGCCGGCCGCGACGACGGACGGCAGCGGCGTGGCGTCGGGCAGTGTCGGCGCCACCAGCGCCGGTTCGCGGACCATCACCGCGACAGCCAGCGGGATCACGCTCAATCAGAAGCCCACGCTGACCGTGAGCGCCGGCAGCCCGAACGCCGGCACGTCGACGGTGGCCGCCAGCCCTACGAGCATCACGGCGGGGAGCGGCACCTCGACAATCACGGTGACCGCACGCGACCAGTACGGTAATCCGGTGAGTGGGTCGACCGTCGTCGTCGGCGCGACGGGGAGCGGTAACACCATCACCGGCCCTTCGGGCCCGACCGGCTCGAACGGCGTGGCGACGGCGACCTTCAGCTCCAGTGTGGCGGAAGGAAAGACGATCTCGGCCTCCGCGACCGGCGTGGCTATCACCCAAACGGCGTCCGTGACCGTGACCAATCAGCCGCCGCCCGGGATCACGCAGACCCTGTTGACGTCCGGTCACGATCCGACCAACGCGTCGCTGTTCACGACCGCGTCGATCGCGCCGGCACCGAACGCGCTGGTGACGGTCGCGGTGCTGACCCACCAGGCGAGCGCGGCCGCGCCGAGCCCCACGCTCACGGGAGGCGGGATGTCGGCCTGGACCGTCGTCGCGAGCGTCGCCTACAACGGCGCCACCCCGCTCGACCGCCTGACGATCTTCCGGGCGATGAGCGCGTCGCCGGGCAGCGGGCCGATCACGATTACGTCGAGCGTGACCGTCTCCAACTGCCAGTGGATCGTGTCACAGTGGAATGGGGTGGATCAGAGCGGCACGAACGGGTCCGGTGCAATCGCACAGACCGCGTCGGCGACCGGCTCTGCCGTGACCAGTCTGACAGCCGCGCTCGCCGCGTTCGCGAGCCCCGTCAACGTGGCCTACGGTGCGTTCGGCGCCGCCAGCGCGACGTCGGTCATCGTGGCCGGCAGCGGCTTCACCACCATCGACCAGCAGCCCTCCGGCGAGGGCACAGTGGGCGATCTCTTCGCGGAATGGGCGGTGAATCTGCCGGCAGTCACCGCGAGCTGGTCCAGTCGAAACGCGGGGGCGTTGGGAGTGGAGATCAAAGCCGCGCCCTGAGCGCTACTGAATCGCGATTACGTCGATCTCCACGCGGGCGCCCTTGGGCAATCCCCCGGCCTGCGTCGTGGAGCGCGCCGGACGGTGACCGCCGAAGTGCCTGGCGTAGACCTCGTTCATGGCGGCGAAATCCGCCATGTCGGCGAGGTAGACGGTGGTTTTCACGACCTGCCCCAGGGAAGACCCCGCGGCCGCGAGCACGGCCGCCAGGTTCTTGAACACCTGCTCGGTCTGCTCGGCGATGGTGGTGCCGACGAGGCCCCCCGATTGCGGATCGAGCGCCACCTGCCCCGCCGTGTACACGACGCCGTCGGCCACGATGGCCTGGCTGTAGGGGCCGATCGCCTTCGGCGCGTGGTCGGTCGCGACGGTCTTGATGGTCTTCATCAGAACAGGCCCTCGATGGTGCCGTCGGGATGGAGCCGGATCCGCTCGGCGGCGGGACTCTTGCTCAACCCCGGCATGGTCATGATGTCGCCCGCCAGCGCCACGACGAATCCCGCGCCGGCGGA
>DATGDT010000086.1:0-7981 GCA_035310725.1 Gemmatimonadales bacterium | reverse complement strand
GACGTGCTGCTCATCGACGACGTCCAGTTCCTCACCAACCGGCGCGAGATGCAGGCCGAGCTGCTGCGGCTCTCCGAGGCGCTGCAGTCGGCCGGGCGCCAGATCGTGCTCACCAGCGACCGGCCGCCGGTCGAAATCGAGGCCCTGGACGAGCGCCTGATCTCGCGGTTCTCCGGCGGGCTCGTGGTGGACATCGGGACCCCCGACTACGAGACCCGGGTTGCCATCCTGCGGCGCAAAGCCGAGGAGCGCGGGGCGGAGTTCCAGCCGGGTGTGCTGGAAACGGTCGCCGCGGCGGGGTTCGCCAACGTGCGGGAGCTGATGGGTGTGCTCAACCGGCTGGTCGCCTATCAGGCCGTGAACGACACGCCGCTCACCCCCGACGGCGCCAAGGCGCTGCTCGGGGCCGAGCCGCGTCCCGCCACGGCCGGCGCCACGCCGTCCGAGCGCACAGCCACGCCGGATGAATTCGCGGCGTTCCTCACCGACGTGACGGTCACCGTCGGCAAGGCGGTGGAGGCGTGGCGGGCCCGGATCGCGGAGGCGATTCTCCGCTGGGAGGGCGAGGGGTACCGGACGCGGCGACTCGAGCAGCTGCTCGAGCAGGATACGCCCATCGCTCCCGACGAGGAGATCGGCGCCTTCGCCCGCGACGTGGAGCGGTTGCGGGCGCTGGAAGCGGAGGTCTCCCAGTTCGATCCACAGGCCTCGGGCCAGAGCGTGTTCCGCGATCCCGAGCGGCTGGCCGAGGCGGAGGAGTCGGCCGCGCGCATCCGGGCCGGCGCCGCGCCTCCGCCGGGGCCCTCGGCCGCCCTGCAGTTCGCCACCTTCGCCGTCGGGTCCTCGAATCAGCTCGCCGTCAACGTGGTGAAGGAAGTGCTGGACCAGCCGGGCCGCCGCTACAACCCGCTCGTGCTCATCGGCAAGAGCGGCGTGGGGAAGTCCCACCTGCTCAATGCGCTGGGGATCGAGCTGGCGCGGGATCCGGCCGCGGTCGTCGCCTGCCTGTCCACCCAGGCGTTCATCGACGAGCTGATCACCGCGCTGGACGGCAATCGCATGGAGTGGTGGCGCGCCCGCTACCGGCGGGCCACCGCGTTGCTGCTGGACGACATCCATCTGATCGGCGGCAAGGACCGGACGCAGGAGGAGCTGTTCAACCTGTTCAACCTGTTCCAGGACCTCGAGCGGCAGCTCGTCTTCACGGCACCGGCGCATCCCAAGACGCTGCAGGGTATCGAGCAGCGCATCGCGTCGCGGCTCGAAGGCGGCCTCGTGGTCGAGCTGACCGAGCCGGACCGCGAGCTGCGGCGCACCGTGGTGGAACGGGCGCTGGGGATGCAGGAGGTCCCCGAGGATCCGGCGCTGGTGGACTACCTGGCCGACCGGCCGGCGGACTCGGTCCGCAGCCTGATGGGGCTGCTGCAGCGGGTGGTGAGCGCCGCCGCCGCCCAGGACGTGCCGGTGAGCGCCGGCCTCGCGCGCGAGGTGCTGGAAGGCGGCACGGCCGCCGAGCGGCGGCGGACCGTCGGATTCCGCACGTCGGGGATCGTCGTTTCGAGCGCCGGCGGCGTTCGCAGTCGCGAGAAGATCGTGTGGGACTGGGCCGCGCCGGTTGACCGCCTCATCGAGGAGCTGCGCTAGTGGCGATCAAGGGCTCACTGCGGGAGGCCTCGCTCCCCGACGTGCTGCAACTGCTGGCGCTCGGTCAGAAGACCGGGTGCCTGTCGATCGCCGACCGGTCCAACTTCGGGTACATCTTCTTCGACCGCGGCCGCATCTGCTACGCCTCGATCGTCAACCGCCGCGACCGCCTGGGCGACATCCTCGTCAAGCACGAGAAGATCACCCAGGATCAACTCGACAACGCGGTGGCCCGGCAGGCCCGCGAGCGCGACCGGAAGCTGGGCGAGATCATGGTGGAGCAGGGCGCGATCACCCAGCCCGATCTCGAGCGCTACATCCGGGTGCAGATCGAGGAAGCCGTCTACTTCCTGTTCACCTGGACGCAGGGCACGTTCAACTTCGAAGCGGACGTCCGGCCCGAGCGGCAGGACTTCCTGGTGTCGATCAACCCCGAGTCCTTGCTGCTCGAGGGTGCGCGCCGCGTGGACGAGTGGAGCCTGATCGAGAAGAAGGTCCCGTCGTTCGACATCATCTTCATCGTCGATCACGAGCGCCTGGACATCAGCGAGGCCACCCTCACGGAGACCCAGCAGCGCGTCCTGCCGCTGCTCGACGGCTCGCGCGACGTGAATCAGGTCACCGAGGACTCGGGGATGGGCGAGTTCGAGGTCGGCAAGGCGCTGTACGGCCTGATCACCGCGGGCTTCCTGCATCGCGCCGGCCGGACCACCACGGCGGAGTCGTCCAGGGCGAGCGACTCTCGCGTGGAGGAGCACCGCAACCTCGGCGTGGCGTTCTACAAGACCGGCATGCTGGACGAGGCGGCGCGCGAGTTCCGGCGGGTGGCCGAGCTGCGCGAGGGGGATGCCCACGCGCTGTTCTTCCTCGGGCTCGTGGCGCTGAAGCAGGCGCGCTGGCGCGAGGCGATGGAGTCGTTGCGGCTCGCCGTGGACAAGGGCGGCAACCGGGCGGCGGTGCTGCACAATCTGGGGTTCGCCTACGAGCAGCTCGGCCGGCTGGACGAGGCGGAAGCGGCGTGCGCCGAGGCGGCGTCGCGCGCGCGAACCGACCCCCGCATCTACCTCGGCTGGGGGATCGTGGCGCTGAAACGCGGCGATCACGCCGCCGCCGTGGGGCGGCTCGACCGGGCGAAAGAGCTCTATGGGGCGCACCCGCCGCCGGCGGTCTGGTTCTGGGCGCGGGCGCTGGCCGCGGGGCTGGCCGGTGATTTCGAGACGGCCGAGCGGATCGGGGCCTCGAGCCTCTCCGCGTATCCCGCGAACGCGGTGCTGCGCAACAATCTCGCGGTGCTGCGCGAGCTGAGCGGCGACCTGCGCGGCGCCGAGGAGCTGGTGCGCGTCGCGATCCAGGACGAGCCCTCCCAGCCGCAGCTGTCGAAGAACCTGGGGGATCTGGCCTACCGCGCGTCGCGCTACGACGAGGCCTGGTCGGCGTACCGCCGCGCCGTGGAGCTCGCGCCCGACCTGGGAGACGACGTCTACTTCAAGCTCGGCAACATCGCCTACAAGCGGAGTGACCGCGATCTCGCGGCGCAGCTGTGGCGGCGCGCGCTCGAGCTGAACCCGAATCACGAGCTCGCGAAGACCAACCTGGAGACTCTGAGCACATTGCAGTGACCGAGTCGCCGGAAGAGCTGGCGTTCCGCGCGCTCACCGACCAGATCACCCGCGCGCGCGGCATCTGCTGCGGGGCGTACAAGGACCGCTGCCTGAAGCGACGGATCGCCGTGCGCATGCGGGCGCGGGGCGTGCACACGTTCGCCGACTACAGCCGCGTGCTCGAGCACGATGCCCACGAGTACGACCTGTTGCTCGATGCGCTCACCATCAACGTCACCAAATTCTTCCGCAATCCGGAGACCTGGGCGGCGCTGGCCCCGTTTCTCGCCGAGCGGTGGCAGGCGCGGCAGGGCGCGGTCGTGGCATGGTCGGCCGGCTGCGCCTCGGGTGAGGAGCCGTATACCGTCGCGACGGCGCTGGCGGAGACAGCGCGGCTCACGCATACGCTCGAGTGGCTGCCCCGCGCCCGGGTGATCGCCACCGACATCGATCGGGTGAGCCTGGCGCGCGCCCAGGAGGCGCGGTATCCGCCGAGCGCCTTCACCGAAATGCCCGCCGACCTGGCGCGCCGCTGGCTCGAGTCGCCCGCCGCCGACGGCAGCCGCACCCCGGTGGCCGCGGTGCGCGAGCGCGTGGCCGTGCAACGGCACGACCTCACGCGCGAGCGCCCGCCGCATGCCGGCCCGCGGGGGGAGGCGCTCGACCTGATCACCTGCCGCAACGTGGTGATCTACTTCGACCGCGCCACCCAGGAGCGCCTGTTTCACGAGTTCGCGGACGCGCTGGCGCCCGGCGGGCTGCTGCTGCTCGGCAAGGTGGAAACGCTCCTGGGGCCGGCGCGGGAGATGCTGCAACTGGAAAACGCCCGCGAGCGCATCTACCGGAGGCCGGCGTGACCGACGCCGGCCGGGAGCAGTTCGTCCGCGTGGCCGAGTGGGCCGTGCTGCGCGACGGCGTGTTGATCACGCTGGGGCTCGGCTCGTGCGTCGCCATCATGCTGCACGACGCGCGCGCCCGGGTGGGGGGAATGGCCCACATTCTGTTGCCGTCACGCAGCCTGGCGCGCGACCAGGCGAACCCGGCGAAGTTCCCGGAGACCGCGATCCCGTTCCTGGTCACGCGGCTCCTCGCGGCGGGCGCCGACCGGAACCGCCTGGTCGCCAAGCTCGCGGGCGGGGCCAGCATGTTCGCCCAGCTGATGACGCCGGGCACGGTGCAGATGGGCGAGCGCAACGTCGCCGCCGCGCGGGCGGCGCTGCGCGACGCGGCGATCCCGATCGTCGGGGAAGCGGTGGGCGGGGAGCGTGGGCGCTCGGTGCGGTTCTACACCTCGGACGGGCGGGTCCTGAGCCGCACGGTGGGAGGCGATGAGGTCGCCTTCTGAGCGGCGCCCGTCCGTGCTGGTGGTGGACGACAGCGCGCTGATGCGGCGGGTCCTGAGTGACGTCCTGGGCGGGGAGGCGGAGGACGGGCCGTTCCGCGTCGTCGGCACCGCGCGCGACGGCTTCGATGCCCTGCACAAGGTGCACCAGCTGCAGCCCGACGTCGTGACGATGGATCTCGAGATGCCCGAGCTCGACGGGCTCGGCGCGATCGGATACATCATGTCGGAGACGCCCCGGCCGATCGTGGTGGTGAGCGCCCACGCCGGGCCGGGGACGGAGGCCGCGATCCGGGCGCTCGAGCTGGGCGCCGTGGAAATCGTCGCCAAGCCGGTCGACGCCACCCGCGAGGCCTTCCTCGGCATGGGGCCGCGGCTGATCGCGGCCGTGCACGCGGCGCTCGCCGCCGACGTGTCGCGGCTCCCGGTGCTGGCGCGCCCGCCCGTGGCCGCCCGGCGCGCACCGACGCTGGCGCTGGAGCAGCGCGCCCAGCTCGCCGTGGCGATCGCGGCCTCCACCGGAGGACCGCGCGCGCTGGCCGAAGTGATCCCGCGCCTGGCGGTGGGGCTGCGGGCGGCGGTGCTCGTGGTGCAGCACATGCCGCCACGATTCACGCGCAGCCTCGCCGAGCGGCTCTCCACCATGAGCGTGCTGCGCGTGGTGGAGGCGGATGCGGGTGCTCCGCTCGTCGCGGATACGGCGTACGTCGCGCCGGGGGATTATCATATGCGGGTGATGCCGGCGGATGATGGGCCCGTGATCGCGCTCGACCAGGGGCCCCCGGTGTGGGGGGTGCGGCCCGCCGCCGACCCGCTGTTCCGGTCCGTCGCGCAGCTATTCGGCCCTCGCGCTGTCGGCGTCGTGCTGACGGGGATGGGGAAGGATGGGGCCGAGGGGTTGCGGGCGATTCACGACAGCGGCGGGGTCGGGTTCGCGCAGGACCGGGAGTCGGCCGTGATCGCCGGCATGCCGATGGCGGCGGTGCAGGCGGGTGGGGTGGATGCGGTGGTGCCGCTCGCGCAGATCGCGGAACGGGTCGGGATCGAGCTGGCGCGCCGCGGCGGCCGCGGAGCGAGCGCGTGAGCGTCGGCTTCCTGCTGGTCCGCGCCGAGCAGCGGGCCTACGGGTTGCCGCTCGAGCGGGTGGTCGAGGTGGCCGATCTGACCGAGGTGCTCGACGTCCCCCATTCCGACGCGGCGGTCCGGGGGCTGACGCCGCTGCGCGGCCGGCTCGTGCCGCTGGTGCATCTCGGGGCGTTGCTGGGATTGCGGACGCCGCCGCCCGAGCGGGGCCGCGCCGCCGTCCTGCTGGAGCTGGCGGGCCGGCTGGTGGCGTTCGAAGTGGACGACGCGGATGAAGTCGTCCGCGTGGCGGCGCTGCCGCTGCCCGACGACGAATCCCTGCCCTGGGCCGTGGGAGTGGCGCCGCGCGGCGACGGCCTGGTACCGATTCTCGATCTCGACGCGCTGGGGGAGCGGATCGGATGACGACCACGACGAGGACCGGCGACGAAGTGCAGCTCGTCACCTTCCGGGTGGCGGGGCAGGAATTCGCCTTCAACATCTTTCAGGTGGAGCGCATCCTGCGCTACGAGGCGCCGGCGCGGCTGCCCAAGGCGCCGGATTTCCTGGAAGGGGTGCTGCAGTATCAGGGCGGGCCCGTGGCCGTGATCGATCTCCGCAAGCGACTGGGGGTCGCGGCCCCGCTCAAGGACGAGACCCGGATCGTCGTGCTCGACCTGGAGGGCGGACGGATCGGCATGGTCGTGGACGCCGTCACCGAGGTGCTGCAGGTGGGCGCGGCCGACGTGACCGCGCCGCCCCCGATCGTGCAGGGGCTCGCCGCCGACTACATCACAGGGCTCGTGGGGCGGGACGGGGGCACGATCATCGTGCTCAACACGGGCAAGCTGCTCGGCTCCAAGGAAAAGCTGGCGCTCACCGCCGCCCTGGAGGGACAGGCGTGATGCCGGATTCCCCGATCGTGGCGCTGCGCTCGGAGTACGACGCCATCGCCCAGCGGCTCGAGGCCGCGGGCACGCCGGTCGAGCGGGAGGCGGTAAAGCGGGAGATCATCGGGTTCTTCAAGTACGTGGACGGCCTGCTCGCCGAGACGACGCAGCTCAAGGAGGACATCCGCGTCCTCGTCGACAAGTACAAGCAGCTGCAGGCGGCGTCGAGCGCGGAGGCGGCGGCGCCCGACTTCACGGGCGTGCGTCCAGCGGTGAAAGCGGATCACATCGGCGCCTCGACCTTCATCGAGAAGGGCTGGAGCCTCATCGCGCTGGGCGACCACGACGGCGCGATCCAGGCGTTGCAGCGGGCGCTGCAGCTTTCGCCGGGGGAGACCCAGGCCGAGTCGCTGCTCGGTTGGGCGCAGATGCTGCACGGCGACTATGACGACGCGCTCTCGACGTTCCAGAAGGTCCTGATGAAGGAGCCGGCCAACTCGCTCGCGCGCATCAACGTCGGGTACATCTGCCTCAAGAAGCGGATCTTCGGCGAGGCGATCGAGCATCTCTCCAAGGCGATCCGGCTCGACAACGACAAGAAGGCGACGTTGTACGCCCACTTCTACCTGGGCCTGGTCTACCTCAGCCGCGAGATGTACGAGGACGCGCAGACCTTCTTCCAGAAGACGCTCAAGCTCGGACCCAATCTCATCGAGGCGTACTACGAGCTGGGGCGGGCGCAGTGGTTCGCGGGGAACCGCGACGAGGCGCGCCGCACCTGGGACGAGGGCTTCAAGGCGAACAAGTTCAACCCCTGGGGCCGCCGCTGTCAGGAGATCCTCGCGCAGGTCGAGGCGGGCCAGGAGCCGCCCCGTCCCGGGTCGTGAATCGTCCGGTAACTGCTTGACGGTACTCGGATTACGGGGTAGAATGCGGGCTTATGCCAGAACCGAGCATGGTCCGTTCCCGCCTGCGCTACGGCCCCCGGAACTACGCATTGCTGGGCGCCGCCGTCGTGTGCGTGACTCTGGGCTACTGGCTGCTCGCCCGTGGCTCCACCACGGCGGCACCGATCCTGCTCGTGTTGGGCTACTGTGTCTGCTTTCCGGCCGGACTGGCCCTCTAACGACTCGCGTGGACGGGCGAATAGCTCAGCGGTTCAGAGCGCCTGCCTTACACGCAGGATGTCGGGGGTTCGAATCCCTCTTCGCCCATTCGGGTACGAAAGTGCAACGGAGGTCTGACCGCGTGAGAGCGTTTCGGGTATTCGCCGTCCTCACCCTTGGGGCGGCCGTCGGCGCGCAAGCGCAGCTGGCCGTCCAGCAGCCGACCGAGAAGCTGCTGGTGCTGCCGTTGCCGGTGGCCCCGTCGGATTCCGCGACCAGCATCGCCACGATGGATGCCGCCCGCGCCCGCCTCGTGCAGCTGGCGCGGTACAAGGC
>DATGDT010000085.1:0-33573 GCA_035310725.1 Gemmatimonadales bacterium | reverse complement strand
GGGCGTGCCGGCTGCCAGGCAGCGTTCGACGAGCTGAGCGCGGCGTCGTGGACTACGCCCGCGCGCGGCGCGATGCACAACATGCTGGTCGACGTCTACTCGATGCAGCACCCCGAGGAATACGGCGTATCCGCGAAGTCCTACATTCGGCATCTCAGCGCGCTGGGGTGTCTGCTCGAGCACCCGGGCGACGTGCGACTGTACTGGGCCAGGCCGGAGGCAGGAGCGGCACCCGTCCCTCCCAAGCCCGCGTTGCTCGCGGCGCGTGGCGACCTGACGGTGGCCGACGTGCGTGGTGTGCGTGACGACCTGGAGTACCAGCGGGTGGTGCGGGCCTGGGCCGCCAGCGTGTGGGCGGCCTATGCGCCGCAGCACGCGCTGGCGCGTGAGTACCTGGCGGCCGTCAGGAGAATGCTCGACGGCCCGGCGGGCGGGTCGAAGGCAACCTAGTCAGGGGCGTCGGCCCGGCGCTCGAGCTTCGCGAAGAATCGCTCGATCTCGGGCCATTGCGCCCCGAGGTCCTCGTACCCGAGCTCCACCAGCTGCGACGTGAACTCCGGCTCGAACAACAGATAGCTGAGAAACTCCGCCGCCCCTTCGCGCCGGCCGCCTATCCCGTCGACGATCCGCCGCACCTGTTTCGGCAGGGTGGTCGAGAGCCCCCGCGAGAGGGTGGCCAGTTCGCGCCGCGGGCGTAGCACGAGGAGGTCCACCGGCCTCAGGGACTGCGGCGCCGGCGTCTGCGCCGGCAGCGCATCCAGCAGGCTGTTGATGCGCGCCAGCTGATCCGCATCCGCTTCCAGCTGGTCCTGAAAGATCGTATCGAGCAGCAGGCCGGAGACCTCCGCCACGCTGGGATATGGTTGGGAGGGGGGCGCAGGGCGCACCTCCCGATAGCGCGTCTTCAGTCCGATCACGAATGCCGCCCGCGCGCCCAGGCGAATCGCCGGTGCGAGCGGTGCGGCTTGGCCGACGCTCCCGTCGCAGAAGAACTCCCCGATCAGGGGCACGGCAGGGAACAGAATCGGGATCGCCGCCGACGCCATGACGTGCTCGAGCCGCAGCGGTGTGCGCAAGCCTGCGTGCTTGAGTCCCTCCCACGCCGGCTCGTCGCTGCGGCCCTGGATGAACGTGACGGAGCGGCCCGAGTTGATCGCGGTCGCCGTGAGCGCGGCGGTGCGCAGCCGTCCGGCATCGATGTTCGCCTGGATACCGCGCACGTCGACCGTCGCTTCGAGGAATTCGCGCAGCGGCTGCGTGTCGAGGATGCCGCGAGCGGGCGTGGGTCCCGTGCCCCGTCCGAGCAGGGAGGCGAGGAGCCAGCGCGCCGCCGCTCCCATGAGGCTTCCGGGACGCACTCGGAACACCTGATCCGTGGTGAGTCTTCCCCAAGCCACCTGCAGTCCGGCGACGGCCTGGGCGAGTTGTCCTGGATGGGCCGCGAGGTAGATCGTGTTGATCGCACCGGCGGAGACGCCGGTGAGAATCGGGAATTCGAGATCCGGCAACCGTTCCGCCAGGGCCGCGAGCACCCCGACCTGATAGGCCGCCCGGGCGCCGCCACCCGGAAGTACCAGGGCGAGCTTGGAGGAATAGCGCTGCGGTCTTGCCAGTCGCTCGCCGGCGGCTGTCACGCCTGTGCGGTACTGGGGCCCCGACACCACCCGGAGAGACTCGGACATGATGCTCAAGATGCACTGCCCGGCAAGGCGGCGCGAAAGCGCGCCGTCCGCGACCTGTCAGCGGCCGACGGCGGCGACCACTTCCTCCAGCCGTGCGACGGCGTCCCGCAGCTGGGCGTCGCTCAGGTAGGGAGCCGGTCCGAGCCGCAGGGTATCGCCGCGATAGTCCGTCCACACGCCGCGCTGGCGCAGCGCCTGAGAGATCTCCCCAGCGCGGGGAGCGTAGAACGCCAGGAACCCCCCCGTCGCTTCGAGTGGCACCGAGCGCCGGTCGCGCGTGATCACCGTGCGGTCCAGGTCCAGGCGGTCGAACTCCTGCGCCAGCAGTCTCACCTGATGCTGGCTGACCTCGCGCAGCAGCCGCGGCGCGAGCCCCTGTTGTTCGAAGAAGTCGAACACCGCCGCCGCGCGGTAATGGCTGGTGGGATCGTAGGTGGCGCCGGCGAAGCGGGCGGGCCCCGGGCCGTAGGGGACCGGTCCCGAGACCGGGGGGGAGGAGAGCAGCGCGAACTCGCTGTACCACCCCGTGATCACGGGCCGAAGGGCGCAGTCCGGAGGCACGCGAAGAAAGGCATTGCCCTCGCCCAGCTGGCAGTACTTGTAGCCGCCGCCGACGACGTAAGCGCCCTCCAGGCGCTCCGACACGAGCGAGAACGGCACCACGTTGAGGGCATGGTAGGCGTCCACCAGCAGCTCCGCGCCGAAGCGCCGGCAGGCCTGCAGCGCGACTTCCAGGTGCGGCACGATGTGGGCGTTCTCGTACAGCACCGCGGAGACGAGCACCGCGGCGGTCCGGTCGGTCACCATCCGGGCGAGCCGCTCGGCCAGGAGGTTCACGGGCCGAGCCGGCACCCGGACCACCTCGATCCCTTCTTCGGAGAGCCGGTCGAGCTGCCGCCGCACGGTGTGGAACTCGCCGTCAGTCGTCACGAGGCGGGGTCGCTTCGCGAGCGGGAGCGCGGAGAGAAAGCGCGCCACCAGCTCGTGCGTGTTCACGCCGAGGGCGATGTCTCCCCCGGGATTCTCGAGCAATCGGCCGAATCCGGCTCGCACGCGGTCGGCCATCGCGAAGGCCCGGTCCCATTTGTCGTCCACCAGCTCGGCGGCGTCGAGCCAGGCCTGCTGCTGCGCCGCGAATCCGACGTCGGGCCAGGCCTGATGCGAGTGGCCCGTCAGGAGCAGCCGCTCGGCGACGCGAAAGCGGGAATAGTGTGGCGTCAGCGCGTTGGGGGACGCGAAGAGCGAGTGCGCGGTGATGGTCACAGCTCGGTGCGGATCTCCCACAGATCCGGGAACGCGGGCCGGTTGAGGGTCGTCAGGAGGTAGTCCGCGCCCGCGGAGCCGCCCGTGCCGCGCCGCGTCCCGATCGTGCGCTGCACCATCTTCACATGCCGATAGCGCCACTCCATGAACCCCTCGTCGAGATCGACGAGCCGCTCACACACCGCCGTGACGGTGGGATCGGTGCGGTACACGCGAATCAGCACGCGTTGCAGCTCCAGGCTCGGCTCGATCGGTTGCGTGAGATCACGTTCGAGCAGCGCCCGGGGGACCGGATACTCGTGGTGCTGAAGGAAGACGAGAAACGCGTCCCACAGCCCCGGCTCGTTGTAACGCCGCTCCACCCGCTCGCGGTGCCGGCTGCCTTCGGGGTAGCGCTCGACGGCGCTCGCCTGCTTCAGCCCGAGTACGAATTCGAGCTCGCGGAACTGGAACGATTGGAATCCGCTGCCCGATTCCAGACGGTCCCGGAAGGAGAGGAACCCGAGCGGGTTCATGGTCTCCAGGATGTCGATCTGTGCGACCAGCACCTTGAGGACGGTGAGAATCCGCTTGAGGGTGTGCAGGGCCTGCGGGGTCGCGTTGTCGCGCAGCAGACGCGTCAGGTGATCGAGCTCGTGGAGCACTTCCTTGAACCACAGCTCGTACACCTGATGAATGATGATGAACAGGGTCTCGTCGTGCTCGAGCTCCCCTTCGTGGGGACGCTGCAGGGCGAGCAGTTCGTCGAGCCGCAGGTAACTCGCGTAGGTCACGGGCATGATCGCACGTCCCTAGATGAAGCGCGGTTTGTAGCGATTGAGCGTGTGGTACTGGTCCGGCCACTCCATGGGCCACCCGAGCGCTTGCGCGGCGTGACGGGTCCAGTACGGATCATAGAGATGCGCCCGCGCCAGCACGCACAGGTCGGCGCGGCCGGCCGCGAGGATGGTGTTGACGTCGGTGAAGCTCGAGATGTTGCCCACGGTCATCACCGGCATCCCCGCCTCGTGGCGAATTCGGTCGGCGAACGGCGTCTGGAACAGCCGGCCGTACACCGGCCGCTGGTCGGCCACCGTCTGGCCGGCGGAGACGTCGAGGATGTCGCAGCCGTGCTTCCGGAGCAGCCGCGCCACGTCCACCGCGTCCTGCGATTCCATTCCGCCCGGCGCCCAGTCCACGGCGGAGATGCGCACCGAGATGGGTTTGGCCGCGGGCCAGGCGGCGCGAACGGCGTCGAATACCTCGAGGGGGAACCGCATCCGGTTTTCCACCGGGCCGCCGTACTCGTCCTGGCGCCGGTTGGTGAGCGGCGAGATGAAGCCAGCCATCAGGTAGCCGTGTGCGTAGTGCAGCTCCAGGGCATCGAACCCGGCCGATTCGGCCATGCGGGTCGCGCGGGCGTACGCCGCGATCACGTCCTCCATGTCGCCGCGATTCATTTCCCGGGGCACCTGGCTGTGCGGGAGATAGGGAATGGGCGACGCCGCCATGATCGGCCACGCCCCCTCCTCGAGCGGCTCGTTGTCGCCCTCCCACATCTTCTTGGTCGCGGCCTTGCGGCCGGCGTGGCCCAGCTGGATGCCGATCTTCGCGCGGGTGTTGTCGTGAATGAAGTCCACGATGCGGCGCCAGGCCGCGACGTGCTCGGGCTTGTACATGCCGGTGCAGCCGAGTGAGATGCGCGCTTCGCGCGTCACGTCGGTCATCTCGGTGAAGAGCAGCGCCGCGCCGCCCAGCGCGCGTGTCCCCAGGTGGACGAGGTGCCAGTCGTTGGGGACGCCGTCCTCGGCGCAATACTGGCACATGGGAGAGACGACGCAGCGGTTCTCGAGCAGCAGCTCCCCCAACCGATACGGCGTGAATAGGGGCGGGGGAGGTGGGTCGAGCGGCACCGCGACGCGCGCCTGCCGGGCGGCACCCTCCGCGAACCAGCGGTCCACGCCGGCCACGAACTGCGCATCGCGGACCTTGAGGTTGTCGTGCGTGATGCGCAGCGAGCGGGTGAGCAGATTGAACCCGAACTGGACCGGATCCTGGTCCATGTAGCGCTCGGTGTTCTCGAAGAACTGCAGGCTCACCTGGGCGGCGCGCTGCAGGCTCTCGACCACGGGCCGCCGCTCGGTCTCGTACGCCACGAGCGCCGCCGGGAGGTCCGCCGTGTTGCCGAGCGCGCGCACCAGCACGATCGCGTCTTCCATAGCGAGTTTCGTTCCCGAGCCGACCGAGAAGTGCGCCGTGTGGGCCGAGTCGCCGATCAGGACGATGTTCTCGTGGTGCCAGCACTCGTTGCGCACCGTGCCGAAGCTGCGCCAGATGGAGCGGTTCCGCTGCAGCCGGTGCCCGGCGAGCTCTGTGGCGAACAATTCCTGGCAAAAGGCGATCGTTTCGTGCTCGTTGGCGCGGTCGAGACACGCCGCGCGCCAGGTTTCCTCGCGCGCTTCCACGATGAAGGTCGACGCCCCGCGTTCGTACTGGTACGCATGGACGCGCCAGAGCCCGTGGCGATCGGTCTTGAAGTAGAAGGTGAAGGCCGGGAACGGGCGCGTGGTGCCGAGCCAGACGAAGCGGTTGGGGCGCCAGTCGATGGTGGGGCGGAACGTCGCCGCGTAGCGGTCGCGCACGATGCTGTTGGCCCCGTCGGCCGCCAGCACGAGGTCGGCCTCGAGGTAGGGGGCGAGATCCGTCACCTCGGTGCCGATCTCGAGGCGCACGCCCAGCTCCGTCGCCCGGCGGGCCAGGATCTCGAGCATGGCGCGTCGCGACAGCCCCGAAAAGCCGTGGCCGCCGGAGCGGAGCAGCTCCCCCCGGTAGTGGATCTCGATGTCGTCCCAGCGGGCGGAGCGACGGGCCATCTCGTCGAACGTCTCGGGGTCGGCGGCTTGCAGATTCTCCTGGGTCGCTTCGGAGAAGACCACACCGAAACCGAAGGTGTCGTCCAGCCGGTTGCGCTCCACGACCAGCACGTCGCACGACGGATCGGCCTTCTTCAGGAGGATGGCGGCGTACAACCCGGCCGGCCCGCCGCCGATGGAGACGATCTTCATTTCAGCAGTTGTCCGGCGATCACGAGGTGCTGGATCTCGGTCGTCCCTTCGTAGATGCGCAGGCTGCGCACCGAGCGGTACAGCCGGTCCACGGGGTGATCGGCCAGGACGCCGCGGCCCCCCAGGATCTGGACCGCGTCGTCCACGGCACGCTGCGCCGCCTCGGTGGCGAAGGCCTTCGCCATGGCGGCTTCGGTCGTGATCCGTTCGGCGCCGCGGTCCTTTTCCCAGGCGGCGCGATAGACGAGCAGCCGGGCAGCGACTAGGTCAGTGGCCATGCGGGCGAGCTTCTCCTGAATGAGCTGCTGCGCGGCCAGCGGCTGTCCGAACTGGTGGCGTTCGGTCGCGTGCCGCAGCGACTCAGCGAGGGCCCGCGCGCCCATACCACAGGCCGCGGCCCCCACGGTGGGGCGGAGCCGGTCGAGCGTCGCGAGCCCGAGCTTGAACCCGTCCCCTTCGGCACCGAGGCGATTGGCCACGGGGACGCGGCAGGCGGCGAGCTGGATTTCCCCCAGAGGGTGGGGAGCGGACAGCACCAGTGGCCGGACGAAGTGGAGCCCGCCGGCGTCGGCGGGGATGACGAAAGCGGACTGGCCCTTCTTGCCGGCTGTGGCGTCGGTGGACGCGAACACGACGTAGAAATCGGCGATCCCGGCGTTGGAGATCAGCGTCTTGGTGCCGTCGAGCACGTACGTATCCCCGTCACGGCGCGCCGTGGTGGCGATGGCCGCGACGTCGGACCCCGCCTCCGGCTCGGTCATGGCGAACGCGGCCATTGCTTCACCGGCGAGCGCGGCGGCGACCCAGCGGCGTTTCTGTTCGTCGGAGCCGGAGAGGATGATGGGCAGGCTGCCCAGGGCCTGCAGGGCGAACACCGCGTCCGCCAGCGGGGACGCGGCCGCGAGCGCCTCACGGATGAGGCAGCAGGAGCGCAGGTGCTGCTCGCCGATGGGCGCGTACCAGCCGGCCCGGCCGAGCAGGGCGAGGAGCTCGCGGGCTTCGCGGCGTGCGGCGGCGTCGTCGGCGGGCTCCGGCCGCGGGCCGATCTCCTGCGCCGCGAACGCCGCGATGCGCGCGCCGAGCTCGAGGTGGTGGGGGTCGAGAAACGCCCGGACCGGGCCCGTGTCGGGAATGAGGCGGGGGATCACGTGAACTTCGGCTCGCGCTTGGCGACGAACGCCTCGTAGGACTCGCGGAAGTTGGGATGCTCCATCAGCTCGGCCTGGAGCTGCGCCTCGAGCTCCAGCGCGGCCTCGAGCGTCATGGCCCCTTCACGGTTGAGCGCGTCCTTGGTGACCGCCAGCGCGACCGAGGGACCGCGCGCAAGCCGCTCGGCCAGGGCACGGGCCTCGGCGAGCACGGCGTCGGAAGGCACGACGCGGTGATACAGGCCGATCTCGTGCGCCCGTTTGGCGTCGATGAAGTCCCCGGTCATCAGCAGCTCGGTGGCCCGGCCCAGCCCCACCAGGCGCGGCAGCAGCCAGGCCGCTCCCATGTCGGCGCCGGACAGGCCGACGCGCACGAACAAGAACGCGATCTTCGCTCCCTCGGCCGCGACGCGGAAATCGCAGGCCGACGCGATCACCGCGCCGGCGCCGGCGGTCGTGCCGTTCAACGCGGCGATCACCGGACGGCGGCAGCGCCGGATGGCCAGGATCAGGTCGCAGGTGAGGCGCGTGAACGCGAGCAGCCCCGACGCGTCCCGCTCGAACAGGCGGCCGATGATGTCCTCGACGTCGCCGCCCGAGCAGAACGCCCGGCCCGATCCGGTGATCACCACGGCGCGCACCCCCGGCTCGGTGTCCAGCGTGCGGAACGCGTCGCGCAGCTCCTCGTAGACCTGGAACGTGAGCGCGTTCAGTCGCTCCGGGCGGTTCAGCGTGATGGTCGCCACCCCGGTGCCCGGGTCGAGCGCGTAGAGAAACGACTGCGGAGCGAGCGGCATGCAGGAGTCGGGCCTCTTTATTCAGGGAATGACGGCGGTCGCTTCGATTTCCACCAGGGCGCCCGGATCTACGAGCGCCTTCACCTCGACCAGCGCCATCGCCGGGTAGTGCTTTCCCATGAGGCGGCGGTGCACCTCGCCCAGGGCGGGGCGGCCGGCCAGATAGGCGGCCTTGTCGGTGACGTAGACGGTCATGCGCCCGATATCCTGCGGGCCGCCGCGCGCCGCGCGCACCACGGCGAGCACGCGCTCGAGCGCGGCCTCCCATTGGGCGACGAGGCCGGACGCGGCGGGGGCCGCCTGCCCGGCCACGAACAGCACGCGACCGCCCGCCGGAGCGAGCAGGCCGTTGTTCCAGCCGCTGGGGCGGCCGAGCGGTTCGGGATTCAGGATCTCGAAGCTCACGCGCGCAGCGCTCCCGCGTCGAGAATGATGGTTTGTCCGTTGAGCGTGGCCGCAGCGTCGCCGGCCAGCGCAAGCACGGTCGCCGCCACCTCGTCGGCGGTGACGAGCCGCGGCTGTCCCGCATGGGACAGCACGGCTGCCAGCGCGGCTTCCCGGGTCATCTTGGTGCGCTCCATGATACGGGTGAGCGATTCGTCGGTCATGGGGGTGTCCACATAGCCGGGACAGACGGCGTTGGCGGTGACGCCTTTCCCCGCGACCTCCGCGGCCAGGGACTTGGTGAATCCGATGACGGCGTGTTTGGCGGCGCTGTAGGCGGCGATGTACCTGTCGCCCTGGAGGCCCGCGATGGACGCCACGTTCACGATGCGTCCCCAGCCGCGCTCCAGCATCCCGGGAAGGAAGGCCTGGGTCGCCAGCAGCGTGCTGGTGGCGTTCACCGCGAACAGCCGCTGCCATTCCTCGAGCATGATGCGCGTCACCGGGGCGGACGAGGAAGCGCCGGCGTTGTTCACCAGGATGTCGGCCGTGCCGAGCCGCTCGTGCGCCGTCCGGGCCAGCGCCGCGACGTGGCCCGCGTCGGTCACGTCGCAGTGCGTCGCCCAGGCCTGATGCCCGGCGTGGCGCAGCTGCAAGGCCACCGCTTCCACTTCGTCGGTGTGCCGGGCAGCGACCAGGACCCGGGCGCCCGCGCCCGCGAGCGCCCGGGCGATCGCCGCGCCGATGCCGCGCCCTCCGCCGGTGACCACGGCCCCGCGGCCAGTGAGCGTCATCCCGTGCCCCGGGCGTGCTCGATCATCACCGACTCCTCGAGGATCGCACCCAGCGCGGCCAGACTCGAGCGTCCCTCCTCGATCGTGGCCTCGGCCGGATACCCGAAGTAGGCGCGGGGACCTCCCGCCTCGACGAAGCTCTTCTGCCCCGCGGCGATCGCCGCCGACAGCGAGCGCGCGTTGGGGGGAAGGTGCTCGCGCACCGCTTCGCGCACGAGATCCGGCCGGATGGCCATGACGAGCGAGGACTCATACCGCCCGGCGTGGCACGCGCCGCTGCGGAACTCCGGGGTCAGCCGCATCGCCCAGGGTTTCTGCGTGACGTCGGCGAACACGATCCGGATCCGGCCGGTCTCGCGCACCGCGGTCACGGCGGCGTGAATCGCGGCGAGGTGGGCCGGATCCAGGTGGGCGTTGGCGAGCGCCAGCATCTCGAAGTCGTGGCGGGCGAGACTCTCGGCGATTCCCACGATCTGGAGGGTCAGGGCGCCGGGGTCGGAGGACAGGGTGCCCGGAAAGTCGGCGGCGAACGGCGCCGCTGCGTAGGCCAGGACCGGCAGCAGGAGGACGTCGAACCCCCGGGCCGACAGCCGGTCGGCGCCGGTACTTGCCATCGCCTCGGCGATGAAGACGTCGGTCGCGATCGGCAGGTGCGGGCCGTGCGCTTCGAGGGCCCCGATGGGCAGGATCGCGACCGCTCGCTCGCGATCGAAGCTCCCGACGTCCTGCCAGGTCAGATGAGAGAGCTGACGGACCGCCATCAGGCTGGTTGACCAGTGGGCTCGGCGGAGCGCATCATCTCCCCATGGATTTTCAGCCGCCGGAGCGGTTCAACATCGCCGACTACTTCCTCGACGCGCGGGTGCGCGAGGGGCGGGGCGGGCGGACGGCGCTCGTGACGGATCAGGGTGCGCTCACCTACGCGGAGGTTCAGGCGCGGGCTAACCGGTTCGGCCGCCTGCTGCTGGAGGCCGGGGTGCAGCCGGAGCAGCGCGTGCTGCTCGGCCTGCCCGACGGTTCGGACTTCGTCGCCGCGCTCTTTGGCACCCTCAAGATTGGCGCCGTGGTCGTGATGGTCAACCCGGCGCTCGATGCCGCCACGCTGGAGTATTTCTTCACCTACACGCGGGCCCGCGTCGCCGTCACCGTGCGGGACACGGCGGATGCGTTCCAGTCCGCGGGGCGGGGCGCGCCGCTGCTGCAGGAGGTGCTGGTCGCCGACGACCCGGCGACCGCCGCCCGCTTGGGGGGCCTGCCGGATGCGCTGGAAACGTTCCCGAGTCACCGGGACGACGCGGCCATCTGGCTCTTCTCCGGCGGCACGACGGGGCGGCCCAAGGCGGTCGTCCAGACGCATCGGTCGTATGCCAACACCACCGAGTGCTACGCCAAGGCGACGCTCGGGTACCGCGAGAGCGACATCACGCTCTCGGTGCCCAAGCTGTTCTTCGGCTACGCCATGGGGGCGAATCTGTTCTTTCCGTTCTCGGTCGGCGCCACGGCCGTGCTCTTCCCGGAACCCGCGACGCCCGAGAGCCTGTTCGCGCGGATCGCGCGGCATCGTCCCACGATCCTGGTGAACGTCCCCACCATGGTGAACCGGATGGTCAGTCACCCCGACGCGGCGCGACAGGACTTGTCGTCGCTGCGCTTCGCGACCTCGGCGGGCGAAGCGCTCCCCGTGGAACTGTACGAGCGCTGGACCGGCGCGTTCGGCGTCGAGCTGCTGGACGGGCTGGGGACCGCCGAGATGTGGCACATCTTCATCACCAACCGGCCGGGTGCCGTGCGACCCGGGACGCTGGGGCAGGTCGTGCCGGGCTTCGAGGTGCGAGTGTGCGACGAGTCGGGGCGGGAACTCGGTCCTGGTGAGGTCGGGATACTGTGGGTGCGCGGGCAATCGCGCGCGGTCGCCTACTGGCAGGAGATGGAGAAGACACAGGCCGCATTCCGGGGCGAGTGGTACGTCTCCGGGGATCTCATTTCGCGCGATGTCGACGGATACGTCACCTACCATGGTCGCGCCGACGAAATGCTCAAGGTGTCCGGCAAGTGGCTCGCCCCGCAGGAGGTCGAGAGCTGCCTGCTGCAGCACCCCGCGGTGCGCGAGGCGGCGGTGGTCGGCGTCGTGGGAGCGGGGGGACTCGTCAAGCCGCACGCGTTCGTCGTAGCGGGGGAGCGGCGCAGCGATCTCGCCGAGGAGCTGCGGGCGTTCGCGGCCGAGCGACTCGAGGGCTACAAGGTGCCGCGCGAGGTGGTGTTCATGGACGTGTTGCCGCGCACGCACCTGGGAAAAGTGGACCGTGGAAAGCTCCGCGCGGGTCGGGTACACGCACAGGAGGACGCATGAGACTGAGCACAGTCGGGGTGGTGGCGGTGATGGGGCTACTCGCGCCCCGGGCGATCCACGCCCAGGACGACATGGCGGCCGTGCGCCGGGCGATCGACGCGCAGAACCAGGCGTGGGCCGAGGCCACCAGGGCCGGCGATGCCGCCGCGATTGCCCGCATCTTCGCCGACAGCGGCGTCGAGCTGAGCCTGCGGGCGGGGAAGACCTGGAAAGGCCACGCGGCGATTCTGGAGCTGTTCACGCAGATGTACCGGAATCCCCACGCGACCGAGGCCGTGGTCCAGACCGACCAGGTGATCCTCGACGGGCCAACGGCGATCGAATACGGGCACTACCGTTTCACGTATCCGCCGAAGGACGGGCAGCCGCAAGTGGAGAGCGGGCACTACGTCGTCGTGTGGCGCAAGCAGGCCGACGGCACCTGGCGGATTCTGTTGGACACGGGATTGCCGCCCGCGTAGTGGCCGGCCATCCCGTCCTCGTCGCCGCCGAGCTCGAGAGCCTGCTCGAAGCGGAGCAGCTCGCCGGGCTGGACGTCACCTGGTTGCCGCACGACGCCCCGACGCCGCGCGGCGACTGGGTGGCGCTCGTGCCGCTCCTGTCGCGCTGGGTGGGAGGCACGGAGCTCAAGCACCTGCCGAAACTCCGCATCGTCGCGAACGTGGCGGTGGGCTACAACAACGTGGATCTGGTCGCGGCCGAGCTGCGGCGCGTCACCGTCACCAACACGCCCGATGTCCTCACCGAGGCGACGGCGGATCTCACCTGGGCGCTCATTCTGGCGTGCGCCCGGCGGCTCCCGGCCGGGATGGACCTCGTCAAGAGCGGCCAGTGGACCGGCTGGCATCCCACGCAGCTGCTCGGCATGGAGCTGCGCGGCCGCACCCTGGGGCTGCTGGGCGCGGGGCGGATCGGCCAGGCCGTGGCGCGACGGGCGGTGGCCTTCGGCATGCGGGTGATCTACTCGACCCGCACCCCCAAGCCCGAGCTGGAGACGGCGACGGGCGCGGTGCGGGTGGAGCTCGGCGCACTGTTCCGGGAGAGCGACGTGCTGTCGCTCCACGTGCCGGCGGTCCCCGAGCTCAAGGGCGTCGTCTCGGCGGAGAACCTCGCCCGCATGAAGCCCGGGGCGATTCTCGTCAATACGTCGCGGGGGGACCTGGTGCGGGAGGAGGCGCTCGCGGCGGCACTCGAGGACGGGCGGCTCGGCGCGGTGGGCCTCGACGTGTACGCGGACGAGCCGGCGATCCACGCCCGGCTGTTGGCGGCGCCGCGCGCGATCCTGCTGCCCCACATCGGCAGCGCCACGCTCGAGACCCGGCGGGCGATGGCGGGACTCGCGCTCGCCAACGTCCAGGCGGTACTCGGCGGCAAGCCGGCGTTGACCCCCGTGGTCGGCTAGCTACCTTCCAATCCCGGACATGCCCCGGGCGCAAACCAAGAGCACCATCCTCCTCGACGCCCGCGCGCTCGCGCGGGCGCTTCAGCGTATGGCCGTGGAGATCCTCGAGTTGACGCATGGGACCGAGGGTCTGGTGCTGGTCGGCATCCAGCGCCGCGGCGTCGAGCTCGCCGAGCGACTCGCCCGCCTCATCGAGAAAGAGGAAAGCGTCGCGATCCCTCGCGGCGCGATCGACATCACGCTCTACCGCGACGACCTGGAGCTCGTCGGACCGAAGCCCGTCATCGGGGAGACCCGGCTGCCCGGGGATCTCACCGGCACGCACGTCGTCATCGTGGACGACGTGCTGTACACCGGGCGCACGGTCCGCGCGGCGCTCGACGAGCTGGCCGATTTCGGGCGCCCCCGGCGCATCTCGCTCTGCGTCCTGGTGGATCGCGGCGGCCGCGAGCTTCCCATTCAGGCGGAGATCGTGGGGAAGGTGGCCAAGGTCGGCCCGGGCGAACGGGTGGATGTGCTGATCGAGGAGCTGGACGGAAGGGACGAGGTGGCCGTGGTGTCGCCCGCATGACGTCGGGGCTCGGCAAGGATCTGGTCGGGCTCGAGCACCTGACGGCGGAGCAGATCCGCCTCATCCTGGACACCGCCGAGCCGTTCAAGGAAGTGAGCGAGCGGCCCATCAAGAAGGTCCCGGCACTGCGCGGCAAGACGATCGTCAATCTCTTCTTCGAAGCCTCCACCCGCACGCGCATCTCGTTCGAGTTCGCCGAGAAGCGGCTCTCGGCCGACACGGTGAACGTGGCCGCCTCGGGATCCTCGGTGTCGAAGGGCGAGACGCTGGTGGACACCGCCCGGAACCTCGAGGCGATGCGCATCGACATGGTCGTGATTCGCCATGGCGCCTCGGGCGCGGCGCAGTTCCTGGGCCAGCGCATCCGCTCCAACGTGATCAACGCCGGGGACGGAAAGCACGAGCACCCGACGCAGGCGCTGCTCGATATGCTCACCATCCGCGACACGCTGGGCCGCATCGAGAAGGTGAAGGTCTGCCTGGTGGGCGACATCCTGCACTCCCGCGTGGCGCGCTCCAACCTGTGGGGCCTGACCAAGCTCGGCGCCGAGGTGGCGGTGTGCGGGCCACGCACCCTCCTGCCGCGCGGCATCGAGGATCTGGGCGTCCGCGTCTTCGGGAGAATCGAGGAAGCGGTCGAGTGGGCGGACGTGCTCAACATCCTGCGGCTGCAGCTCGAGCGAATGGAGAAGGGATTCATCCCGAGCCTGCGCGAGTACTACCGGGTCTTCGGGGTGACGGCCGAGCGGCTGGCGCGCGCACCGCGCCGGCTCACGATCATGCACCCCGGCCCGATGAACCGCGGCGTGGAAATCGATTCGCGCGTCGCGGACGGCCCGCACAGCGTCATCCTCGAGCAGGTCACGAACGGGGTCGCCGTCCGGATGGCCGTGCTGTACCTGCTGGCGGGGGGGCGCCCGGAGCTGGCCGACGCCGCGAAGGGCGGAGGAGTTCCGGAATGAGCCGCCCCATGCTGCTGCGCCAGGGGCGGGTGATCGATCCGGCCCGCGGGTTCGACGCCGTGGCCGACGTACTGGTGCAGGACGGGAAAATCGCCGCCGTCGGCACCGGGCTCGGGACACCCGACGGCGTCGAGATCCGCGATGTCTCGGGGAAGGTGGTCGCGCCCGGCCTGGTGGACGTCCATGTGCATCTGCGCGAGCCGGGCAACGAGGACGAAGAGACCGTCGCCACCGGCGCGCGCGCGGCGGTGGCCGGGGGGTTCACGACCGTCTGCGCCATGCCCAACACCGACCCCGTCACCGACAACCAGGCCGCGGTCGGATTCATCGTGCGTCAGTCGGTGCGCGCGGGGCTCGCGCGGGTGTATCCGATCGGCGCCGTGTCGGTCGGCCAGCGCGGCGAGCAGCTGGCCGAGTTCGGCGAGATGGTCGGGGCCGGGGCGGTGGCGGTCTCCGACGACGGCAGACCCGTCGCGTCCGGTCACCTCATGCGCACCGCCCTGGAGTACGCCCGCACGTTCGACATCCCGGTCGCCGATCATTGCGAGGAGCCGTCGCTCGCCGCGGGCGGGGCCATGCACGAAGGGCTGGTGGCCGCCCGCCTCGGGCTGAAAGGGATCCCGGCAGCGGCCGAGGAGATCATGGTGGCCCGCGACATTCTGCTGGCGGAGCTCACCGGCGGACACGTGCATCTGTGTCACATGTCCACGCGCGGCTCGGTCGAGCTGATCCGCCGCGCGAAGGAGCGCGGTCTCCGCGTGAGCGCGGAAGCCACGCCACATCACATCGCCCTTACCGATGCGGCGTGCGAGGACTACGATACGCACGCCAAGATGAACCCGCCCTTGCGCGAGGCCGCCGACGTCGAGGCGCTGCGGCTGGCGTTGCGTGACGGGGTGATCGATTGCATCGCGTCCGACCACGCACCGCATGCGTACGACGAAAAGGAAGCGGCATTCGACGACGCCCCGTTCGGCATCATCGGTCTGGAGACGGCGTTCGGCGTGGCCTACACGGACCTGGTCCGCACGGGCGTCCTCACCCTGCCCGTCCTCATCGGGCGGATGAGCACCGGACCCGCCGCCCTGTTCCATCTGTCGGGCGGAAGCCTCACGCCCGGGGCGGCGGCGGACGTCTGCGTGCTCGACGTGACCACACCCTGGACGGTGCGGCCGGAGGAATTCCACTCCAAGAGCCGCAACACGCCGTTCGCGGGACGGGAGCTGGTGGGCCGCGCCGTCCTGACGCTGGTCGCCGGCCGGGTGGTGCACGGGGAGGCGTCGTCGCCGCCATGACCCGGCGCGCGCTCGCCGCGGAACTGGCGGCGTGCTGCCGACACCTGTCGCAGCGCGGTCTGATCGCGGGGCGCGACGGCAACCTCTCGGCGCGGGCTGGAAAGGACCGCGTCCTGGTGACCCCCAGCGGGGGCCTGAAGCACCGCTTGAGGCCCGCGGACATGGTGGAAGTCGACCTCGCCGGCCGACGCCGGGGCGGCCGTCGCAACCCCACCAGCGAGTTGGACTTACACTTGAGGATCCTGCGGCTCCGGAGCGATGTCGGAGCGGTGGTCCATGCGCATCCGCCGGCCGCGACGGCCTTCGCCGTGGCCGGAGAGGGATTGGCGTCTTTTTCGTTGCCCGAGCTTATTTTGCTAGTCGGCCGGGTACCCCTGGTGCCGTTCGGGATGCCGGGAACTCGGGAGCTGGGCGAACAGGTGGAAGCATGCCTCGGGGGCCATGCGGCGCTGCTGCTGGCCAATCACGGCGCGGTGACGCTGGGCCGGAGCCTCGAGGAGGCGTGGATTCGGATGGAGACCCTGGAGCACTCGGCGCGTATCTTGCTGGGGGCGCGCCTGTTAGGACGAGTGACCGAGCTCACCCCGGAAATGGTAGCGCGTCTCGAAGCGCTGCGGGCGAGCGTGTAGGCGGGAACGGAGCGGGATGGCCAAAGCGCCGAGCAAAAGCACAGCTGCGATCCAGCGCCTGCTGGAGGAGCGGCGCCAATACGAGGCGTGGATCGCACGGATCGACGCCGCCGGAGGCGCAGCGCCTTCCACGGTGCGTACGCGCGTGCGGTCGGACTACGAGGCGCGGCTCAACGCGGTCATCGAAGAGTTGAAGGTGCACGCGGAAGCGGCGCGCTTGATGGCCGCGCAGCGAAAGGAACTGCGGCGCGAGCTGCAGGCCAGGGAGACGCAGGCCGCCGAGCGGCTGGCCGAGGCGGAGTTGCGCCACGCGGTCGGCGAGTACGACGAATCGCAATGGACGCAGGTCCACAAGGAATCGCTGGCGGAGCTCGTCTCGGTGCGCGAGGAGCTAGGCTCGGTCGACGAAGACATCAGTCAGCTCGAAGAGCTGGAGCAGCTGGTGCGGGCGCGTCCCCCCGTGCCGCCCGCGCCGCCGGCCGCACCGGCCGCGCCGCCTCCGGCTGCCACTCCCGCCGCCCCGCCCAACGTGACCGTCGCCGCCTCGGCGGTGACCGGTACGATGCCGCGCGTGGGTTCGCCCCCCCGGCCCCCTGCGCCCACGCCCCAGAGCGCGCCGGCCCCGAGGCCGGGTCCCGATCAGTCCAAGGCGGCCGAGAAACCGGCGATGATCGACGAGCTCGCGTTCCTCAAGTCAGTCACCGAGGACGAGAAGCGCGGGATCGCGACCCCCACGCCGGGCACCACGCCCACCTTGGGTCGGCGCAGCGGCGCCCAGTTCCAGCCTTCCGAACCGGCCAATACCCGCCCGACGCCGGCGAATCCGGCTCCGGCCCCCGTGAACGACGAGCCGGAGCCGGTCCGGACGCTGAAGTGCCGCGAGTGCGGTACGATGAATTTGCCGACGGAATGGTACTGCGAGAGCTGTGGGGCGGAGCTGGCAGCGCTCTAGAACTTCCTCAGGTCTTCGTCTCCACGAATTTCGCCAGCCGGGACTTGTTGCGTGCCGCGTTGTTCTTGTGGATCAGTCCCTTGCGCGCGGCCCGATCGAGCAGGCGCACGGCCGCCGCATAGGCGCTCGCGGCCTCCTGCTTCGTTCCCGCGCTCCGGACCCGCTTCAGCGCGGTGCGCAGGGCGGACCGTTGCGCGCGGTTGACGACGGTATGGCGGCGCGCCTGGCGCATCGCCTTCTTGGCAGACTTGATTCGCGGCACTGGTGGAATCTCCCGTTCGAGGCGCGCAAGTTAGACGGTAAGTTGAGCATGGTCAAGGCGCTACAACGTTGACCCGGGTACGGCCCCGGCGGTATCTTAGGCCGACCACAACGGCCGAGCCCCGCTATCTCGCTCGATTTTTTGCTGTGGGCCCCCGTATTGCTGTTCTCGATGGTGGCTCACGAATACGCCCACGCCGAGGCTGCCTACCGACAGGGCGATGATACCGCCTACATGCTCGGGCGGCTGACGATGAACCCCCTGAAGCACATCGATCCGTTCATGACCGTGCTGCTGCCGATCCTGTTGTGGGTGGGCTCACAGGGACGATACACCTTCGGCGCGGCGAAACCCGTGCCGGTCAATCCCCGCAAGTACCGGCGGTATGTCCGCGGCGACGTCATCGTGTCGCTCGCAGGGATCGCGACCAATCTCGGGCTGTTCGTCGGGTTCACCGGCGCCTTCGCGCTGATCGGCGTGCTCGGCCGCGGCCTCCCGCCGTTGGCCCACACGATGGAGCTGCTGCAGCGGATGGCGGTGTTCGGCATGTGGTTCAACCTGATTCTGGCGTTCTTCAATCTCATTCCGATTCCTCCGCTCGACGGCAGCCACGCGTTCTACCATCTGCTGCCGCCGGCGGCGGGGCTACGGTACCGGGCCTTGGGGCGCTTCGGCTTCCTCCCAATCATGGCGCTGACCTACTTCCTGCCCGGCCTGTTCCAGGTCATCCTGTGGCCCGCGGGCCAGCTGATGCAGCTCGGCATCTCGATGGTGGGGGGATACCGCCTGCCGGGAGTGACCCAGTGACCGCCCTGCCTCCCCCTCCTTCACCCGCCGGGGCCGCTGCCGGCGGCGGTTTCACGGTCGAGCTCGAGCAGTTCTCGGGCCCGCTCGATCTGCTGCTGCACCTGATCCGCGAGGACGAGGTCGACATCACCGACCTGCCCATCGCGCGCATCGCCGATCAGTTCCTGGCGGTGATCAACGAGCTGGGACTCAATCAGGCCGCCGACTACCTCGAGATGGCGGCGCGGCTGCTGCGCATCAAGGCGCAGATGCTGCTGCCGCGGCGTCTGGGCGACGACGAGTGGGAGGATCCCCGCTCGGAGCTGGTGCGGCGGCTGCTGGAGTACCAGCAGATCCGGGAGCTGGTGGACTGGCTCGCCGACGCGGCCGCGATACGGGCCGAGCGGTTCGGGCGCGGCTTCGAGCAGCCCGGTCCGGATCTGCCGCCGGCGCCGCTCGCCATCGAGCTCAACGAGCTGCTCGCGGCCGCCGAGCGCGTCGTCGCGCTGATCCCCGAGCCGACGCTGCACCGCGTGGTGCCTCGTCCGCTGGACGTGGAAGGCGCGACGGCCCGCATTCAGGCGTTGCTCGCCGAGCATGACACGCTGCGGTGGCACGACGTCGTGAGTGAGCGGGCCGGCGTCGTGGAGGTGCTGTCCGCATTCATCGCCCTGCTCGAGATGGCCAAGCGCGGGGCCGTGACGCTCGACCAGCCCGAGCCGTTCGCCCCGATGGTGATCCGCCGTGAGTCCCCTCGCGAAGCTGCTTGAAGCGGCGTTGTTCGCCGCGTCGCGCCCGCTCGGCCTGGACGAGCTGGCCACGCTGGACCCGGAAGCGGGCGAAGCGGGGACGCGGTCCGCGCTCGCCGAGCTGCGCGATACGTTCGCCGCGGCCGATCACGGCGTCGAGCTGGTCGAGATCGCCGAAGGCTGGCAGTTCCTCACGCGCCCCGAATACGCCGAGCCGATCGAGCGCGCCCAGTTCGCGCTGCGGCCGCGCCGGCTCAGCCCGGCGGCGCTGGAGACGCTCGCCATCATCGCGTACCGCCAGCCGGTGGGGCGCGTCGAGGTGGATGAAATCCGCGGCGTCGATTCCGGTGCGGTCATCGACAAGCTGGTGGAGCGCGGACTGATCGAGATCACGAGCCGCGGCGAGGGGTTGGGCCGGCCGTTGCTCTACTCCACCACGCCGCAGTTTCTCGAGATCCTGGGCCTGAAGGGACTGGAAGAGCTCCCGCGCCTGGACGAGCTGTCGGTGAGCTTGCGTCCGCCGGCGCCGGCCGAGCCCGAATGACCCCGATGCGCCTGCAGCGCGCGTTGGCGCGCGCGGGCGTCACGTCGCGGCGCAAGGCCGAGGACCTGATCCGGGCCGGGCGCGTCCGGGTGGACGGAGCCGTCGCCACGATCGGCACGTCGGTCGATCCGGAGCGCCAGCGCATCACGGTGGATGGCACGGCGGTCCGGCCCGCGACCGGACCGGCGACGTGGCTCGCGCTGAACAAGCCGCTCGGCTATGTCGTGAGCCGGGGAGATCCGGCCGGTCGTCCCACGGTGTTCGATCTCGTCCCGGTGGTCCGGGGGCTCACGTATGTGGGCCGGCTGGACGTGATGACGTCCGGCCTGCTGCTGCTCACGACCGATGGCGCCGCCGCGCACCGCCTGATGCACCCGCGGTTCGCGGTGGAGCGGACCTACATGCTCCGCGCGCATGGCCGGCCGGCCGAGGAGATCCGCGCGGCGCTGGCCCGGCCGATCTCCATCGACGGCCGGCGCGTCGCCGTGCGCCGCTTCCGGGTGCGGCCGGTGGCGCGCAGCATCGAGCTGGAGGTGACGCTCGCCGAGGGGCGGCAACGCATCGTGCGGCGGCTCGCCGAAGCGCTGGGGCTGAAGGTGGAGTGGTTGCACCGCACACGGTACGGACCGGTCCGGCTCGGGGATCTTGCCGAAGGACGGCACCGGCCGCTCACCCGCCGCGAGATCGCGGCCATCGAGGAGTCGGATGGAGCTGCGTGACGCGACGGTCGTCCTGCTGGGCGGTGGTGGACTGGTGGGGCATGCCGTGGCGCGGCGGCTGCTCGAGAAGGCGCCACGCCGGCTCGTCCTGGTCTCCCTGTTCGAAGGAGAGGCCCGGGAGGCGGCGCGCACCCTCGAGCCCTACCGCGGGGCGGCCGCGATCGAGGTCGAGTGGGGCAACGTCTTCCTGCCGATTCCTGTCGCCCGGCTCGAACGCGCGGCGCTCCTGGCCGATCCGGCGCACCGCGCGCTCGTGCTGAACGATCTGCTCGGCGATCTCACCGAGGACGTGCTCGAGCGCAGTCTCCTCGTCCAGATTCTGACGCGCTACAAGCCCCAGGCCGTGGTCGACAGCATCAATACCGCGACGGCCTTCGCCTACCAGGACGTCTTCCAGAGCGCCCGCGATCTGCTGGCGGGAGCGCGGGCCGGGTCGCTCGATGCCGCGAGCGTCGAGGCGCACGTGCTCACCCTCACGATGCCGCAGCTCATCCGGCACACGCAGCTCATGCTCGAAGGTCTGCGACGGGCCGGCGTCCACGCCTACGTGAAGGTGGGGACCAGCGGCACGGGCGGCATGGGCTTCAACATTCCCTACACGCATTCCGAGGAGCGCCCCAGCCGCACGCTGCTGACCAAGTCCGCGGTGGCCGGCGCGCAGTCGCTGCTGCTGTTCCTGATGGGACGGACCCCCGGCGCGCCCTCCACGATCGAAGTGAAGCCGACCGCCACCATCGCCTGGCGCGAGATCGGCGCGGGGCCGGTCTGGCGCAAAGGCCGGCCCATCCCGCTGGTGGATTGCGAGGAGCCGGTCGCGGTGGACCAGGCGTTCGCCGACCGCGGGGGCCCCGTCGCCTGGCGCGACCTGGGGCGGCCGCTCGAGGGCGTGTTCATCAACACGGGCGAGAACGGGCTGTTCGCGCGTGACGAATTCGCCACGGTGACCGCGCTCGGCCAGATGGAATTCATCACGCCCGAAGAAGTCGCCGAGTACGTCATCATGGAGCTCGAAGGCCGCCCCACGGGCCGCGATATCGTCGCGGCGCTCGACGGCGCGACCGCCGGGCCCACCTACCGGGCCGGAATCCTGCGGGCCGCGGCGCTCGCGCGGCTCGACGCCCTGGAGCACGAGCACGGGCGGTCCGTGGCGTACGAGATGCTCGGGCCCCCGCGGCTCACCAAGATGCTGTACGAAGCGCACCTGTGCGGCAGGCTCGCGCCCACGGTGCGCGCGCTCGCCGCCGCGCAGCCGCAGGACCTGGCGGAGCGGGCGCACGCCCTCGTGCGCCGGGACGTCGTGCTGCGGCAGCGTATTCTGTCGGTGGGACTCCCGATCGTCGCACCCGACGGCTGCGGCATCTATCGTGGGTCCACCGTGATCGTCCCACCGCCGGCGGGATCGAGCGATCCGCTGGCGGCGGCACCCCGTGGCTGGGTGGATCTGCGGCCGGCGCAGCTCGGAACGTGGATCCGGCGGGCGGGGGAGATGGTGCGGCAGGCGGCGGCGCGGCCTGCAGGGGCCTCGGGCAGCGACGTGGACTGGACCGCGATCGATCCGGATGGCCCGATCGACCCGGCGGCGTTCGCCACCTGGGTATTCCGGTTCGAGGATCGCGGCGACAGGATCAAGCGATAGGGCGAGCATGTCGGAGTACCCGAACCTGGAGCGCTGTCTCGGTGCGATTGGCACCGCGTTCCGCCTGGTGCGCCTGTATCCCGCGACGCATCCGGCGGTGCAGGAGGCGATGCGCCTGATCGCGGTGAATCTGCCGGGGGTGGCCGCGATGGGCACGGTCGAATGGAAAGTCGGCGCGACCGGCATGCACTTCCGCGGGATGCACGTGCTCCCGCGGAACGCGCAGCTCTCCGAGCTCGCGTCGCTCCTGTTCGCGCGCGGCGTGCGCGGCATCCAGCTGCATCCAGGCGCGACCCCGGACCACATCGTGGCGCTGTACGGGGTGGCGACCGGCACGACGCCTCCAGACGATGCCGCCCTCGGCCGGGTGAACGTCCTCACGGGGAGACGCGCGGTGCCTTCACGTCCGGCGGCGGCGCAGCTGTATCCCTCGCTCTCCGACCGGCTGGCCCCGCCGGCGGAGAAGCCGACGTGGAGTCGCGGAGCGGGCCGGACGGAGAGCCCACGCCAGTCGTCGGTGTTCCGGCCCGACGCGTTGCCGCCGGACGTGGAGAGTCGCCGGCTGGTCGGCGCGCTACTCACGGCCGACAGTCCGGAGGGGCTGCTGGAAGCGGCCGAGCGTCTGCACGCCCTGGTGGGCGATGTGCTGGGGTTGCGCGACATCGGGCTGGTCGCGGAAATCATCGCTGGTCTCGACCGCGCGCTCACGCGCATCAGCGACCCGGGCGTGATGGAGCGGCTGGGAGCGGTGGGCGAAGCGCTGGCTGAGCCGGCGCTGATCGAGCGCATGGTGTCGCGCCTGGGCGAGCCGCGGATTCCTCCGACGGAGCGGGGCTACCTCGTGGGGGCGGTCGGCGCGCTCGCAGCGCTGACGGTGGGACCGATGGTGCGGGCCTATCTGGCGGCGCCGGCGGAGCTGCGCGAGCCGTATCGCGCCGCGATTCGCGCCGCGGCGGATCGGGCCATGGAGCCGCTGGAACAGGCGATCACGGACGAGGATGTCACCGTGGCCGCGACCGCGGCGCACTTCATGGGCTTGACCGGCAGCCCGGAAGCCGTTCCGTTGCTGGCGGGGTTGATGCGCCACCCCGCGGACGTCGTGCGGGAAGCGGCGCTGCACGCCATGGCGGAGCTGGGGGGCAAGGAGATCGCCCGGCCGGCCGTGGCCGCGCTGCGCGACGACAGCGCGTCGGTGCGCGCCGCGGCGACGCGCGTGATCGGCGTCGGCGGCGACGTGACCGCCACGCCGGTGCTGGTGCGGCGGCTGGAGCACGAAGAAGACGAAGGGGTACTGGCGGAGATCCTGCTCGCCATCGGCCGGCTGGCGTCCCCCGAAGCGCTCGGGGTGCTGGCCAAGTACGCCGAGCCGGGAGGGTTCTTGCGGCGCCGGACGGCGCACCTGCGCGCGGCGGCGATCGAAGGGATCGGTCACATTCACACCACGGAGGCGCGGGCGTTGCTCGAACTCTACAGCCACGACAAGGAGCTGACGGTGCGGCGGGCGGCGGAGGCCGCGCTGCGATGACCGCACGGACCCCCGCCCGGCCGGCCAGCGACGCCGCTCTGATCGCGGCGATCACGCACGAGGTCGGCAAGCGCGTCGTCGCGCAGGAAACGATGGTGGAGCGGCTGATGGTCGGTCTGCTCACCGGCGGCCACATCCTGCTCGAGGGCGTGCCCGGGCTCGCCAAGACCCTCGCCGTGCGCACCGTCGCGGAGTGCCTGCACATCGCCTATTCACGCATCCAGTTCACCCCGGATCTGCTGCCGGCGGACGTGATCGGAACGATGGTGTTCGACCAGCGCACGCAGGAGTTCTATCCGCGCAAGGGGCCGCTCTTTGCGAACCTGGTGCTCGCCGATGAGATCAATCGCGCGCCGGCGAAGGTCCAATCCGCGCTGCTCGAGGCGATGCAGGAGAAGCAGGTGACCATCGGGGGCGAGACGTTCTATCTGGGAGAGCCGTTCCTCGTGCTCGCCACCCAGAATCCGATCGAGCAGGAAGGGACGTATCCGTTGCCCGAAGCACAGCTCGACCGGTTCATGCTCAAGGTGCGGGTGGGCTATCCGACGCGCGACGCGGAGAAGGAGATCGTGGCGCGCATGGCGTCGGGGCGACCGATCGAAGTGACGCGGATCGCCGAGGCGGAGGACCTCCTGGCGGCGCGCAGCGTGGTGGCCGAGCTGCACATGGACCAGAAGGTCGTGGACTACATCGTGGACGTCGTCCGCGGCACGCGCGAGCCGCAGGCGGTCGGGCTGGCCGAGCTCAAGCCGATCATCGCCTTCGGGGCGAGTCCCCGCGCGTCCATTTACCTGGCCCAGGCCGCCCGGGCCCACGCCTATCTACGCGGCCGCAACTACGTCCTCCCCGAAGATGTGCAGGCGATGGCGCTCGACGTGCTGCGGCATCGTGTGCTTCTCACCTTCGAGGCCGAGGCCGAGGATCTCGACGCCGACCGCGTCATCACCAAGCTCCTGGAGGCGGTGCGGGTGCCGTGAAGCGAAAGGCTCCCCCGCAAAAGTGGCCGGAGCGCCGCCGCGGCGACCAGCCGCCGACCCGTGCGCGGCGGCGGCGTGTTCCTCCCGAGATCCTGAAGCAGGTCCAGGAAATCGAGCTGCGGACCCGCGTGCTCGTGAACACGGTGTTCACGGGCGAGTACCGCTCCGTGTTCCGTGGGCAGGGGATCGAATTCGCCGAGGTGCGGGCCTACCAGGAAGGCGACGACTTCCGGTCCATCGACTGGAACGTATCGGCCCGGTTCGCGCATCCCTTCGTCAAGAGTTACGCCGAGGAGCGCGAGCTGACCCTCCTCCTGATCGTGGACCAGTCGGGATCGTTGCACTTCGGCGCCCCGATGTCGAAGTCGGCGCTGGCGGTGGAGGTCGCGGCGGTTCTGGCGCTCGCCGCGGCGCGGCACAACGACCGCGTCGGCGCGCTGATGTTCGCCGACCGCGTGGAATACGTGATCCGGCCCGCCAAGGGGCGCGCCCACGCCCTGCGGGTGATCCGCGACCTGCTGGCGTTCGCTCCCCGCGGCCGGGGGACCAACCTCGCCGAGGCGCTGCGCTATGCGCAGAAGCTGCTGCGGCACCGCGCCATCATCGTGGTGCTGTCGGACTTCCGCGCCGAAGGATGGGAGGATCCGCTCGCGCGTCTCGCCGTGCGCAACGATCTCGTGGCGGTCACCATCGACGATCCCCGGGAGGTCGCCTTCCCGCACGCCGGGTGGGTGGACTTCACCGACGCCGAAACGGGGCAACGCCTGCTGCTCGACACGGGCCATCCCGGGACGCGCACGCGACTCCGCCTGGCCGCGGAGCGGCTCGTGGCCGATCGTAGCCGCAAGCTGCAGCAGGCGGGGGCGTCCCGGGTCGCGCTCCGCACCGACGTGCCCTACGGTGTCGCCCTGCGGCGCGCCTTCCACAACCGGGCGCGCCGTCTCAGACGGTGACCGGGATCCTCTGGGCGGTCGTCGCCGGCTGGGTGCAGGGACCCGCGGCGGCTCCGGTGTGGACGGCCCGGTCGGCCACGGGCCAGGCGACGGTCGGCGACACGGTATGGCTCGAACGGCGGTTTGCGTTGCCGGGCGGCTGGCGCCTGCGCCCGGGACGGCTGGCGTCGGATGACGAAGTGGAGGCGCTCGCGGACCCCGTGGTGCTGCGCGACGGCGGGGAGTGGGTGGTGCGCTATCCCGTGGCGGCGTGGAGGCCCGGACCCCACACGGTGTCGCTGCCGCCGGTCTGGAGGCTCGGTCCCGACGCGCAGGCCGATTCCATCTCCGGCGGCGCCGCTTCCTTCGTACTCGCCAGTGTGATTCCCGACAGCCTGAAGCATCCCGAGCCGCATCCGGCGCTCGCCCCGATGCGCGGCGAAACGCGGGATGCGCGGCTGCCGGTATTGGCGCTCCTGCTGACCGCGGCGGCGCTCGTCGGCGGTATCCGGTGGCGTCGCCGGCCACCGCGCGTGCTTCCGGCGCCCGTCGCAGCGGTGGCGGGCGCGGGGGTCCCGGACCGGCGGTGGCTCGAGGCCGGAGAGCCCAAGGCGGTGGCCGCCCGCGCCGCCGGTCGGCTGCGCACGGCGATCGCGCGCGCCGTGCCGGAGGCGCATTCGGGATTGCCCACGAGCGAGTGTCTCACGGTCGTGCAGGGGCGCCGGCCGCAGGCCCCGGTGTCGGAGCTGCGGACCGTGCTCGCCGCGCTCGATGAGGTCGCGTTCGCGGGTGCTCCCGGCGTCGACGTCGTCGCCCTGGCGCGGCTCGCCGAGACGCTGGCGGAACGGCTGGGCCGATGAGCTTCGCGCGACCGCTGCTCCTGGTCCTCCTGCTGGCGCTGCCGCTGTGGTGGTGGCTGCGGAGCCGCCGGCTCGGCCGCCTGACGGGCACGCCGCTGTCGGACGCGCGGCCCGCGGCGGCGATCCGGCAGCGGCTCTGGCTCGCCCGCGTGCCGGTGGCGCTGCGCAGCTTCTGTGTCGCGGCGTGGATCGTCGCAGCCGCCGGACCGCGCATCGGAGCGGCGAAGTCGGAGGTGCGGAGCGAGGGGATCTCGATCGTGCTCGCCGTGGATCTCTCGAGCAGTATGCTGGCCGAGGACTTCACCCCGGCCAACCGGCTCGACGTGGCGAAGCAGACGGCCATCGACTTCGTGCGCGCGAGGGAGTCGGACCGCATCGGCCTGGTCGCCTTCGCCGGGCAGGCGTTGACGCAGGTTCCCATCACGAACGATCACGCGGTGCTCGAGGCCGCGCTGCAGGACATGCACATCGGCACGCTCGAGGACGGCACCGCCATCGGTACCGGGATCGCCACCGCGGCCAACCGGCTGCGGCGCGCGCCGGGGAAGAGCCGCGTCATCATTCTGCTCACCGACGGCGTGAACAACCGGGGCACCGTCGACCCCCGTACCGCCGCCCGCGCCGCTTCGGCGTTCGGCATCCGCATCTACACCATCGGCGTGGGGACGCAGGGCGAAGCGCCGGTGCCGACGGGACAGGGCGGGCAGGGACTCCGTTACCAGATGCTGCCGGTCGAGATCGACGAGCCGCTGCTCACCGAAGTGGCGACGATGACCGGAGGCCGCTACTTCCGGGCGACCGACAGCGAGTCGCTGCGTCATATCTTCGCCGAGATCAACCGCCTGGAGAAGACGACGGTGCAGCACATCATCTACCGCCGGTTCGACGAGGCGGTGGGCTGGCCGCTGTCGCTGGGGTTGCTCGCCCTCGGGCTCGAACTGCTGCTCTCGGCCACGATCGTGGTGCGGGTGCCCTGATGACCTTCGATTCGCCCGTGCTCCTGCTGCTCGCCCCGGTGATCGGCGGCCTCTTCTGGGTCGGCGCCACCTGGGTGCGCCGGGTGCGGTTGTCCCACGCGGCCCGGTGGTCGGCAGAGACGGCGCGCCTGGCGCGGGCCGGCGGGCAGTTCGGCCCGACGGCCATTTCGGTGGCCGCGTTCCTGGTCATGGTGGCGCTCGCCGGCCCGCGCTGGGGACATGAGCGGCTGGAGGCGGAGACGCGCGGCTTGAATCTCGTCATGGCCGTCGACATCTCGCGCTCGATGCTCGCCGAAGACGCGGGCGGATCGAGCCGGCTCGCCCGCGCGCTGCGCGAGGCACGGCGGCTCACCCAGGACCTGGACGGGGATCGCCTCGGCCTCGTCGCCTTCGCCGGCGCGAGCTACATCCTGTCGCCGCTTTCGGTGGATGGCTCGGCGCTCACGCTCTACCTGGACGCGCTCGATCCCGACGTCGCGTCCGAAGGCGGGACCTCGCTCGCGCCCGCGCTCGAGATGGGAGGCGAGCTGCTCTCCACCGCCGCGGAGGCGGCGGACCGCATCCTCGTCGTGTTCACCGACGGGGAAGGGCACGACTCGCTCGGCGCGACGCTCGCGGCGGCCCAGCTGCTCCGGTCGTCCGGCGTGCACGTCATCTTCGTGGCGGAGGGCGGCCGCGATCCTGCCCGCATCCCGCGCCGCGACGATCAGGGCGTGTTGCAGGGCTATCAGGTGGACGACGAGGGCCAGATCATCGAGACCCGGCGGCGCGACGACGTCCTGATCGAGGTGTCCGATGCCGCCCGCGGGACCATCGTCGACGCCGGTCTCGCCGATCAAGCCGGGGCGGTGCGCGATCTCGTGGCGGCCTACAAACGCAGCCGGTCCATGCAGACGAGCACCGAGACGGGCCGCCCCCGCGGATGGGTGCCGCTACTCGGCGCGCTCGCGGTCCTGTTCGCTCAGGGCGTCCTGCGGCGCACCGCTGCCCTGGTGGGCCTGTTGCTCGCGCTGTCGAGCGTGCTCCCCGCGGGCGCGCGGGCGCAGGCGCCGCTGCGGCGCCGCACGCCGGCGGAGCGCGCGTGGGATCAGGGCGAGGCCGCCCGGGCCCGCGACGCCTACCTGGCCCAGCTGGCGGTCCGCGAGGACGATACGACCTGGTACAACGCTGGGACTGCGGCCATCGCGGCCAGCGATTTCGCGACCGCGCGCAGCGCGCTGGCCAAAGCCGCAGTCTCGCTCGATCCGGGGGTGCGCTTCCGGGCGCTCTTCAATGAAGGGCTCCTCGCCTTGCGCGCCGCCGAGCTGGACACCGTGCACCGCGACGCCCACCTGGGTGAGGCGGAACGCGCCTACCGGGAGGCGCTGCTGCTCGAGCCGCGGCACCCGGGAGCGAAATGGAATCTCGAGCTGGCCCAACGCCGCCGCTCGCAGGGCGGCGGCTCGGGACAGCCTCCGCCGTCGAGCGCCGGGCAGAGCGGTCCATCCCAGTCCCTCCGCCCTCCGCCGCCGAGCACCGCCAGCCAGGGCATGAGCCAGTCGCAGGCGGACGAGATCCTCCGCTCCATCGGACAGGAGGAGCTGAACACCCGGCGCCAGCGGATGGGTCGCGTGCGTCGGGCGAGCGAGCCGGGGGTGAAGGACTGGTGACCGGGATTCCCTTCATCGCCCTGCTGCTGGTGCAGGGGATCGCGCCCGACATCACGGCTTCGGTGGACCGCACGCGGATCGCCGTGGGGGAACAGGTGACGCTCACCGTCGAGGTGCGGGTCAGCGGCGGTGAATCGCCTCGACTCGAGCTGCCCCCGCTCGACGGTTTCTCGGTGCTGGGAACGCGCGAGGCCGCCGAGGTCTCGCTGCAGGGCGTCGACGGCCTGATGCGCACGGCGGTTCGCGCACTGACCCTGCAGGCGGAGCGTCCCGGACGGCTCGTCATCGGCCCGGTGCGCGTACGCGTCGGCGATCGCATGGCGGCCACGGAGCCGCTCACCATCGTAGTGGACAGCGCCGCCGCCTTCTCCGCGACCACCCTCGGCCCTGCGGCGCGATCGCTGCTGGCCGGCGCCGCTCCGCCGCCGCGCGCCGACCAGGTCGCGCTGTCGATCGTCCTGCCCGAGCGTGCGCCGCGCATCGGCGAGCAGCTCGACCTCCTCCTCGCGGCCTGGTTTCCACGGGACCTGCGTACGCGCCTGCGGCGGCCGCCGCAGCTCACCCTGCAGCCTCCACAGGCGGTGTGGGCGCTGCCACCGTCGGCGCCCAGCGACGTGGTGCTGTCGCGCCAGGTCCGGGGTCGCTGGATGGACCTCTACGCCGTCCACCAGGTGCTCTTTCCTCTCACCCCGGGCCGGATCGTCGTGCCGCCGAGCTCCATGACGTACGCCGTGCCCATGAGCTTTTCGTTCTTCAGCTCGGAGGAGCGCTATTCACTGACGACCGATTCGACTCCACTCACCGTTCTTCCTTTGCCGGTCGCGGGCCGCTCCGAGGACGATCAGGGTGTGGTCGCCGCGGACCTGCACCTCGACATCGAGACGACCCCGACGGAAGCGCGCGTCGGAGAACCGGTCGAGCTCGCGGTCACGCTCAGGGGGACGGGGAACCCGTCGCTCTGGCCGCCACCAGTGCTCCACCTGCCCCCCGCCTTCCGATCGTATTCAGGGGAGACGACCACGCGCATCGGCACGATCGAGGGTCGAGTGGGCGGGACGAAGACGTTCCGCTACATGCTGGTCTCGGACTCGGCCGGCGCCTTTCTGCTGCCCGCCGTGCGGTACCCCTACTTCGATTCGGATGGCGGTGACTACCGCGTCCTCACCGTCGGCGCCCGGTCGATCGTGGCGACCCCGGGCACCGACCCCCAGGCCTCGCGCCCGCTGCCGCCGTTGCTCCCCGCGGGCACCCGACCCTGGGCGGATCGGGTGACGGGAGCGCTCGGCCTGGCCGGCTGGCTGGCGATCGTCCTGCTGCCGCCCACGCTCGTCTGGTGGCGCAGGCGGCGCCGGGTCCCGGTCGCGGCTCCCGCGGCAGCGCCGACCGAAGGGACCCGCCTCGGTGATCTGGAACGGCAGTTCCTCAAACTGCTGACCGCCCGCGTGGCCGACGCCCCGGCGCGAGAGGGCGCTGGCCTCGTGCGCGCGCTCCAGGTCGCGGGGGTGGACCGCAGCGTGGCCCTGCGCGCCGTGCACGTGCGCGATCGGCTGCGGGCGGCCCGGTACGGTCCGCGCGGCGTCGAGGACCTGAAGTCGCTCCACGCGGAGCTGGAGCAGGTGTTGCGCTCCCTCGAGTCGGAGCGGATCGGCCGGCGCAGCCGGGCGAGCGGGCTCGGCGCGTCATTGGCGGTGCTGCTCTCGTTTTATGCCGTTGGCTCGGCAGTGCGGGCGCAGGGGATGGAGAACGTGACGGGTGCCGAAGCGTTGTACCGGGCGGGAGCGTTGCGCGCGGCGGCCGATTCCTTCGCCGCCCGAGCCGCCGCCGACACCCTGAATCCCGCCCATTGGTACGATCTGGGAGCGGCGCTGTACGGCAGCGGCGCCGACGGCAAGGCGGTCGCGGCGTGGGTCACCGCCCAGCGCCTCGCCCCACGCAACCCGGTGATCCGGCACGCGCGCACCCTGCTCCCCCCGCCCGACGCCATCACCGAGGATCTCCTGGCGGTCGGGCCCGTCACCCCGGGCGAGTGCGCCCTCGTGGCGGCGGTGTTGTGGATCGCGTGCTGGGGCGCGGTGCTGCTCTCGCGCCGACGTGCGGTAGCTGGAGTCCTCGGCGTCCTCGCACTCGGCGCCGCCGTTTTCGGCCAGTTCGAACGGCACCGTCGCGCTCGCCCCGTGGGGGTGATCGTCAGCGCCGCGACGCCCGTCCGCGCGGCACCCTACGGCTCGGCGAGCGCGAGCATCGTGCTCGGGCCCGGGGTGGCCGTGCTGGTGGAAGACGAGTTCAATGGCGGACAATGGCTGCGCGTCCGCCGGCCGGACGGCGTCCAGGGGTGGGTGCAGGCGGAGCAGGTGGCGCGCCTGTGAGCGGCCGCATCTCCGTCCTTCCCCCGCACGTCGCCGACCAGATCGCCGCGGGCGAGGTGGTCGAGCGGCCCGCCTCCGTGGTGAAGGAACTGGTCGAGAATGCGCTCGACGCCGGCGCGTGCAGCGTTCGGGTGGAGCTGGAAGACGGGGGCCGCGCGCTGATCCGGGTCTCCGACGATGGGTCCGGCATGTCTTCCGCGGATGCGCGGCTGGCGCTGCAACGCCACGCCACGAGCAAGATTCGGAATGCGGCCGATCTGATCGGCGTGGGGTCGTACGGCTTTCGCGGCGAGGCGTTGCCGGCCATCGCCTCGGTCTCGCGCTTCGAGCTGGAGACGGCGGACGGCAGCGGCCCGGGGATCCGTGTCTCCGTGAGCGGAGGGACCGTGGAGCGGGAAGAGCCGGCGGTCCGCCAGCAGGGCACGACGGTGACGGTACGGGGATTGTTCTTCAATACTCCGGCCCGCCGCAAGTTCCTGCGCTCGCCGGCCGCGGAGACGCGCGCGACGAGCGAGGTCATGGCGGTCATGGCGCTCGCTCGTCCCGACGTCGCGTTCCGGTTGACGAGCGACGGGCGGACGTTGCTCGACACCGGGCCGGCGTCCCGCTCCATCGACCGCATCCACGCGCTGTGGGGCCGCGACCTGGCTGATACGCTGCTGCCGGTAGCGCACCGCCGCGGAGCGGTCGAGGTGACGGGGTTCGCCCAGCGGCCGTCACAGGCGCGCCCGGCCGGCCGGAAGGGGTACGTCTTCGTGCGCGGGCGGCCGGTGCGCGATCCGTTCATGTTGCGGGCGGCCGAAGCGGGGTATCGCTCCGCGATCGCGCCCGGAGACCGTCCCACGTTGATCCTGTTTCTCGACCTGCCGGGCGACGCGGTGGACGTGAACGTCCACCCCGCCAAGGCCGAAGTGCGGTTCCGCGAGCGCATGCAGATGGAGCAGGTGGTGGAAGAGGCGGTGCGGGCGGCGCTCGCCCCACTCGACGCGGCGGCGCCGATCGGGACGGCCGCGCCGCTGGAAGCGGCGGCGTGGGACGGGACCGGGTCGATTCCCGCCGGTGTGCCGACGGAGCTCTTTTCGGCGGAAGGGATGGGGGGCCGACCGCGCGGGCCCGAGCTGCTCCAGGTGTTCGACACGTACCTCCTGTTTCAGACCGAGGACGGCGTCGCGATCGTGGATCAGCATTCGGCGCACGAGCGCGTGCTCTACGAAGCGGTGATGCGGCAGCTGGGAGGTGACGGCGCGCCCGCACAACGGCTGCTGCTGCCGCTGACGCTCGAGTTCACGCCACCGGAGCTGGAGGCGATCGAGGCCAACCGGGAGCTGTTGCAGCGCGTGGGCTACGAGCTGGAGCCGTTTTCTGGGCGCACGGTCGTAGCGCACACCGCGCCCAATCCGCATCCGCGCTTCGAGGCCGCCCGGTGTCTGCAGGAGCTGGTGAGCGATCTGGCGGGCGGACGCTTCGGTGGCTGGGCGAACCGGCTGGAGCGTTTCGCCGCGACCTTCGCCTGCCGGGCGGCGATCAAGGCCGGGCATCACCTCGATCCAGAGGAGGCGCGGGAGCTGGTGCGGCGCTTGCTCGCGGCTACCTTGCCTGCGCACGACGTGCACGGCCGGCCGACGATCGTGCAGTTGCCGAAGGGCGAGCTCGAGCGGAGGTTCGGACGTTGAGACGGATAGGCGGATGGACGGATTGGCGGATAGAATGAGGACCGTGCGCTCTCTGGCCGAAGGGACCATCCGCCCATCCGCCTATCCGTCTATCCGCCCGCTGACCCCCGTCCTCGTCGGTCCGACCGCGAGCGGCAAGACCGCGCTGGCGGCCGCACTGGCCGAGCGTATCCCGCTCACGGTGATCTCAGCCGACGCGCGGCAGGTGTATTGCCGGCTCAACATCGGGACCGCGAAGCCCGGTGCCGAGCTGCGCGCGCGCGTGCCGCACCGGGGCATCGATCTGGTCGAGCCCGGCGAGCGGTACAGCGCCGGGCGGTTCGCGCGCGATGCCGCCGGCTGGCTCACAGAGGCCCGGGCGGCGGGACGGCTCCCGCTGGTGGTGGGGGGCACGGGATTCTACGTGCGCGCGCTCGCCGACGGGCTGTTCCAGGAGCCGCCACTCGATCCGGCGCGCCGCGAGCGGCTGCGCGACTGGACGGCGGGCCTCGGCGGATCGGATGTGGCGCGGTGGGCGGCGCGGCTCGACGCGCAGTTCACGGGCGGCGGCCGCCAGCGGGCGGCGCGCTCGGTCGAAGTGGCGCTGCTCACGGGACGGCCGCTGTCGCTGTGGCAGCGGATGGCGCGTGCGGCCGGCGTGATGCG
>DATGDT010000084.1:0-31600 GCA_035310725.1 Gemmatimonadales bacterium | reverse complement strand
CGGGTTGAGCTCGGCGTAGAGCTCGGGCCGCAGCCGGATGCCGTACCGCCGCACGTAGGGGTTGTCCCTCACGCCGTAGCGGTGTCGCTCGAACCGGGTCTCGGGATCGAGCCCCGTCATTCCCACATAGAGGCAGGGCTTGCCAAGGTCGTGATGCGGGTTGGCGCGGCGGAACTTGGCGTGTCGCAGGACGTCCCGCGACAGCTCGATGACGTAGACGTGATGGCGCGCCGGCGGTCCGCGTCGTGATCCCATGGATCCGGGAAGATACCCGGACCGCCGGTGCGGCTCTTCGGGACTACTCCGCCGACTGTGCCCTCGCTGCCAGATGGTATTCGACGGTCACGGGGCGGGTCAGCCGGATGTTCATCCGTTCCCCGGCGGGCAGTAGCAGGTGCCTGTTCGTGGCCCGCTCGACGAGCGTGCCGAAGCGGTATTCCTCGGTCGCGATCGCGTGCTCGTCGCCGTCGATCTCCATCTCGTTGAAGCGCACACTGATCCCCGGCGATTCCGCCGCCTGGTCGCCCGCGGCGGCCTCGAGGACCGTGCCATGGATCACGATCCCGGCGGGGATGTCATCGGCGCCGCGCACGTGCAGCGGCTCGACCGTGCGGAGCTCGACCTCATCGCCGGGTTGACTGCGGGCGGTGGAGAGCGGATCGGCCAGCACCGCGACGAGCGTTGCGCCGGCCGGGATCGTGGCCGTTCGCTCATCGGGGTCGTTATCCGAAGACACCGCGGCGACGATGCCGGTCACCAGCAGCGCGGGAAGTGTGATTCCCAGGGCTTTCATGGCGTTGATCATTGATTCCTCCCGCTCTCTAACTACCCCTGTCCAATGGGTTTGGAGCGTGCGTGGATCACACTTTCTATGGTCATTGGACCGCGAACCCGGTCCCGGGGGTTGCACCAAAATCTGAGGTTCCTCCCGGGGGTGGTATTACTCCGTGGAGGTAATTCTTGCGGCTAGCCCTGAGGTAGCTCCAATGAACGGTCGCCCTGGGCCCCCAGTCTCGGCGCCCGGGTCGGTCACAACACGGGTCCGACAGGCCGAAACCAGCCCGCCGCTGGCGCGTACGGTCCTGCGTCCCCAGCCGGGTCCGTCCACCCATGGAAGAAGTCTTCTTTTTCACCGTATTCGGCGCCGCCATCGCCTCGGCGTTGCTCTTCGCCGCCGCTTACCTGCGCGCACGGCAGCGCCTCGCCCGGCTCGAGGATCGGTTGTTGAGCGTCGGGTCATTGCGGGAAGATCCGGAGCTGGACGCCCGTGTGAGCGAGTTGGCCGCCCGCGTGGCCCAGCTCGCCCGTGGACAGGAGTTTCTCCAGCAGCTCTTCTCCGGCCGCCGCCGGCTGCCGCAATCGGGCAAGTCCTACGAGACGACACCGTCCTGACATCTCGCCCCCCTTGTCGGCCGCCCCGGGGACTCGTTAGGTTAGCGCCAGTGCAGTTCGGCCAGAATCCAATCGAGGGAGTCTTCTCGAGCATGTACGCAATGAACACCACCCCACTGCTGCTCCGCCTGCGGGCGTTGCCGGGCTTCGTGTGCCGGACCGCGCCGATTGCCGGAGTCGGTGGGCGTATTGCGTCCAGCGACGCCATCTCGAGGAGACGAGCACCCTAGAAGTCCGCGATTCCATTGCGTGATCCGGCCTTTCGGGTGCTCCCAGAGACCCGGAAGGCCTTTCTGTTGGGCATGAACAGAGGATCACGATGATGGACATCGAGCTGCAGCACACCAACGAAGCGATCATCTCCCGTTACACCGACCAGCCGGTCCGGTTGCCGGTGGCGCTGCGGCGCGCCATCGAGGAGCGCTGGGACGGCGCGCCGGTGCAGCTCTACGCCCTGGCGGATCTCGATCAGTCGCTGTCCCTGGCGGAAACCTGGGTGGCGCTGGGGCCGAGTCATCTGGCGATCGCGCGGCACAGCGGCGACGGCTGGGCGATCGAGAGCGTGTGGCGGTCCCGCGTGGAGGCAGTGCGCGAAGCGCCGGGCCTGTCGGCCTCGACGCTCACGGTCCTTGGCCGGCCGGGCGATCCGGCGTTGCTCGTGGTGCGCTACACGCACCGCCAGCGGCGCGCGTTCGAGAACCTGCGCTTCGTGCTGGAAGAGTCGATCGCGGGTCGGGTGGTCGCGTCTCCGGATGCGGACCGCGAGTACGCCGACGGGGTCGCCCGCCCGATCCGTGACGCCCAGGCCCTGGTGGCCGGCCAGCGGGTGGCCGTGATCCGGCGGCTGCTGGGCTACCTCCGGCCCTACCGGGGCCGGCTGGCGCTCGGCATGGGCGCGGCGGCGGTCATCACGCTGGTGAGTCTCGTGCCGCCCTACCTCGCGGGGTACCTGATCGACCGCGTGGTGCGGCCGGCGCAGCAGGGGAGCCTGCCGCTCGCACGAGCCAGTCTGATCGCCTGGCTCGCGGTGGGGGCGATGGCGCTCGTGTACCTGGTGCGCCAGGGGGCCGCATTGGTGCGGCTGCGGTTGATGGCGATCCTGGGCGAGTGGGTGGCGCGCGACCTGCGCGACGAACTGTACGAGCACATCCAGCGCCTGTCGCTGGCGTTCTTCTCGCGCAAGAAGACGGGGAGTCTGATCACGCGGGTATCGGCCGACACCGACCGGCTGTGGGAGTTCCTGGCGTTCGGTGTGGTGGACGTCTCGCTGTCGCTCGTGATGCTCGCGGGGCTCTCCGCCGTGCTGCTGTCGCTCGACTGGCGGCTGGGGCTCGTGATGACGCTGCCGGTGCCGCTGTTCTGCTGGCTGATCTACCGGCACGGCGAGTCGATCAACCGGCTGTTCATCCGGGCGTGGCGCAAGTGGTCGCGCGTGTCGGACGTGCTGTCGGACACGATTCCCGGCATCCGGGTGGTGAAGGCGTTCAACCAGGAGGACCGCGAGATCGCCCGTTTCGGCGAGCGCAACGAAGACGTGACGGCGGAGTTCAACCGCATCCACCACATGTGGACCGGATTCTGGCCGTTGCTGATGCTCGGCGTGCACACCATGACGGTGCTGGTGTGGGTGTTCGCCGTGCCGCGGCTCCTGGGCATGGGGCCGGGGCTCGAGGCGGGGACGTTCGTCTCGTTCCTGCTCTACACCACGATGTTCGTGGCGCCGATCGAGGTCATCGGCCAGATGGCGCGGACGATGAACCGGGCGACGACGTCGGCGCACCGGGTGTTCGAGGTGCTGGACACCGAGCCCGAGGTGCGCGACGCCCCCCAGGCGGTGCGCCTCGAGCCGGTGCAGGGCCGGGTCACCTTCGAGCACGTGACCTTCGCCTACGACGGTGTCCGGCAGGTGCTGAAGGGGGTGAGTTTCGACGTGCAGCCCGGCGAGCTGATCGGCCTCGTCGGCAGCTCGGGCGGTGGCAAGACGACGATCGTGAACCTGATCGCGCGGTTCTACGACGTCACGGGCGGCGCGATCCGGATCGACGGCGTGGACCTCCGGGATCTGGAGACGGGGCACTACCGCCGCCAGATCGGGATGGTGCTCCAGGATCCGTACCTGTTCCACGGGACAGTGCTGGACAACATCCGCTACGGCCTGCCGGAGGCGGGGCTGGAGGAGGTCATCGCGGCCGCGCAGGCCGCGAATGCGCACGACTTCGTGTGCAAGCTGCCGCACGGCTACGACACCATCGTGGGCGAGCGGGGGCACACGCTGTCGGGCGGGGAGCGTCAGCGCGTCTCCATCGCGCGGGCGATCCTGCACGACCCGCGCATCCTGATCCTGGACGAGGCGACCAGCGCCGTGGACACGGAGACGGAGCGCGAGATCCAGCAGGCACTGGAGCGGCTGATCGCGGGGCGTACGGTGTTCGCCATCGCGCACCGGCTCTCCACCCTGCGGAAGGCCTCGCGCCTGTTCGTCATCGAGGACGGGCGCCTGGCCGAAGCCGGGACGCACCGGGAGCTTCTCGACCGGAAGGATGGGCGGTACCGGAAGTTGTATGAGATGCAGTTGCAGCTGGCATGAAAAGGCGTGGTCGGTGGTCAGTGGCCGGTGATCGGTAACCGCTCACTGGCCACTAACCACCGACCACCGACCACCTGAGGAGGTCGCATGACCACAATCTTCGTCGGCGAGCCATCGGCCCAACCCAACACGGCGCTCAGTCTGGAGCGCCGCGCCGACGGCCAGCTCTGGGCCGCGCGGGCCGGCGTGGAACGCGCCGTGACGGTCCGACGGTGCTTCCCGTGGTCCGAGCCGGGACGGTTCGTGTCGCTGCGGGATCACGAGGACGAGGAGTTCGCCCTCGTCGCCGATGCGGCAACGCTCGACCGCGCGTCGCGGCAGGCGCTGGAGGAGGCGCTGGTCGAGGCTGGGTTCGTCCTGCAGGTGACGCAGGTACTGGAGATCGAGGAGGAAGTCGAGATCCGGCGCTGGCACGTGCACACCCGGCAGGGGCCACGGCGATTCGTGACTCGTCTGGACGACTGGCCGCGCGCCCTGCCGGGCGGAGGCCTGCTGCTCCGCGACGTGGCCGGCGATCTGTATCACCTCGGCGACCCGGCGGCGATGGACCGGGAGAGCCGGGAGCTGCTGTGGGCGTTCGTGGACTGAGGCGGGTACGCGGTCCTCGGTAGTCGGTCATCGGTAATCGGCACGTCGTATGTTCCGGCTCGCCGAGCTACCGAGGACCGATGACCGACGACCGATTACCGGCTACGGTCCCGGTGGGGGGGCCGTCCAGACGTTGTTGGACCGGTCCACGTCCGGGTACACGCCACGGGAATCGATTTCGATCCGGATCGGCTTCGCAGCCGTCGTGGTAAGCAGTGCCCACGTCGCTCGCGATCCCCGCAGCCACGTCTCGACCGGCAGTTTCACGGTCCGGCTCGAGCCGTCGCCGGCCGTGACGCGCAGCTCGACCGGGACCACCATCTCGCGGCGGCTCGAGAGAAACACGCGCGTCAGGATCTGGCCGGCGGTGTCCCGCTGCACGACGGAATCCACCGCCTGGTCCAGGTGGTCGGAGCGCACGAACCAGCCGCGCCAGAACCAGGACAGATCCTCCCCCAGGGCGTTGTTCATCGTGCGGAAGAAGTCGGCGGGTTGGGGGTGCTTGAACGCCCAGCGGCGCACGTACTCGCGAAACGCGTCGTCGAACGCGTTCGAGTCCACGACCTGCTCGCGCAGGAAGTGGAGCGCCACCGCGGGCTTGCCATAGGCGTTCCAGCCGCTCATGAGGCCATTGGGTGTGCGGTCCTGGGACTCCATGATCGGCGTCTCGACGCCGCGATAGGTGCGCAGGAAGTCCTGGTAGGCGCGCATCGAACCGAACTCCAGCGCCTGGATGCGTGCGGTGTCGGCCGGGTAGCGGTCGCGGAAGCTGAACCAGTCGATGAACGTGTTGAACCCCTCGTCCATCCACGGGTAGAGCCGCTCCTGGGAGCCGACCATCATGGGGAACCATTCGTGCCCGTGCTCGTGGGCGATGGTGTAGTACAGCTCCTTCTCGTTCTCCGCGTTGTCGAAGGTCATCATGGGGTACTCCATGCCGCCGACCGGCCCTTCCACGCTGATGGCGGTGGGCCAGGGGTAGTGCAACCAGCGGGAGTGGATCATCACGGCGTGGCGGTTCATATCCGCCGCCGTCTTCCACACGTCCGCCACGGTGGGCGGGTACAGCGCCTGCATCAGGATGCCGTCCCAGCTGGTCGCGTCCCAGAGGAAGTTGGGCGCCGTTCCCCAGGCGAAGTCGCGCACGTTAGTCGCGGTGAAGTGCCACGCGCGCGTCGGGCCCGCGCCGGCCGGGAGCAGTCCCGGGGTGCCGACCTCATCGGCCGGGATGATGTGGACGATGGTGTCGGCGCGAGCCGCGGCCGCGAGTCTGGCCCGGATCTTCGCCGGCAGCACCTCGAGCGGATTGCGCAGCACACCGGTGGCGGCCACCGTGAAACCCGCGGGCAGGGTGAGGGTGACGTCGAAGTCCCCGTACTCGAGGTAGAACTCGCTCGACCCGATATACTGATCGGTGTTCCAGCCGCGCACGTCGTCGTAGACCGCCAGGCGTGGATACCACTGGGCCACCTGATACAGCCAGCCCTGCGGGAACGGCTGCCTCCCGGTGCGGCCGAAGCGGGGGATCTGGTGGTGCCAGGCGACGGCCAGCGACACCGCGCCGTGCGGCGGCAGCGGCCGGTCGAGATCGACGCGCATCATGGTGCTGTTCACGCGCCAGGTGAGCGCGGTGGCCACCGCCCGGGCGCGGGGGGTGGCTGAGCGCAGCGCCGTGACGCGCTCGATCGTGGCCCCGGCGCGGAACCCGGGCTCCGGGCGCGCCAGCGGATTGGCCAGCGGCGCAAAGCGCGTGTCCGGTGCGCCGGCGTTCATGTCGAGCTGCAGCCATACGAAGCGCAGCGTATCGGGCGAGTTGTTCGTGTAGCGGATCGTCTCCTCGCCGCGGATCGTATGGCTCGCGGTGTCGAGTGAGGCCCGGATGGTGTAATCGGCCCGCTGCTGCCAGTATGAGGGTCCCGGCATGCCGGAGGCCGTCCGGTAGACGTCGGGTGGCGGCAGCGGCAACATGCGGAACGGGGAGGTATCCGGGATGCCGGCGCGAACCGGCGCAGGCGCCTGCGCAGGACTGGCCGTGGGTTGCTGGGCGGGCGCCCGGTGCGGGGCGAGGAGTGCGGCGGCCAGCGCGAGGCGAATGGTCGGTGTGTTCATGGAGTGCAAGATAGGAGACTTTCGCTCGCGCGGCACGGACCACCGCGTGGGAATGCCATGACTCTCTACATCTGGAGCCGATCATGAGGAAGGTGCTCGTGTGGGTGGCGGTCATCCTTGCCGGCCGGGCTGCGCCGCTCGTGTCGCAGCAGCCGATCGGGCCCGTGGTGGATTCGATCGCCCGGCAGGTGCTGCAGGCCACCGGTGCGCCGAGTGCGTCGGTGGCCGTCGTGCAGGACGGGCGGCTGGTCTACGCCCAGGCCTACGGCTCGGCGCAGGTCGACCCGGCCGTGGCGGCTCGTCCCGAGATGCGCTACAGCATCGGGTCGATCAGCAAGCAGTTTTGTGCGGCCGCGATCCTGCTCCTGCAGCAGGACGGGAAGCTCTCCCTCGACGACCCGGTAGCCCGGTTTCTTCCCGACCTGACGCGCGCGCGCGAGGTCACGATCCGCCAGCTGCTGTCGCATACCTCGGGCTATCAGGACTACTGGCCCCAGGACTACGTGCCGCTCTTCATGCTCGACTCGGTGACGGCGCAGGGGATCCTTGGGAGCTGGGCCAGGAAGCCGCTGGACTTCGAGCCCGGGACCCAGTGGCAGTACAGCAACACGAACTACGTAGCCGCGGGGCTGATCGTCGAGAAGGCGAGCGGGATGCCGTTCTTCGAGTTTCTCCGCACCAACATCCTGGCGCCGCTCGGGATGCAGAGTGTGGTCAACATCGACCTCGGCCGCCTGCCGCAATCGGATCCCACGGGATACCAGCGCTTTGCGTTGGGCCCCCCGCGTCCGGCGCCGAAAGAAGGAAAGGGCTGGCTGTTCGCCGCGGGCGAGCTGGCGATGACCGCCGCGGATCTCGCCAAGTGGGACATCTCGCTCATGCACCAGTCTGTGCTGACTCCCGCGTCCTACCGCGAGCTGGAGACCGAGACCCTGCTCAAGAACGGCACCGCAACGGGGTATGGGCTCGGCGTGGACGTGGGGATGAATGCGGGCCGGCGTGTCATTTCCCACGGTGGGGAGGTGTCCGGGTTCACGGCGACGAACCTGGTGTTCCCGGACGATCACGCCGCCGCCATCGTGCTGGTGAATCAGGACGCGGTGAGCACGTCGGGCGCCATCGCCCAGCGCATCGCCGGGCTGCTCTTCGCTACCGGAGACACCCTGACCGCATCGCGGACGGCGCGGGCGCGGGGGATCTTCGAGGGGTTGCAGCGCGGCACCGTCGACCGCTCGCTCTTCACCGCCGACGGCAACGCCTATTTCAGCAGTCAGGCGATCGCCGACTTCGCTTCCAGCCTGGGGCCCCTGGGCGCGCTGCAGGGGTTCGTCCAGACGGGCAGGCAGCTGCGGGGCGGCATGATCTACCGGTCCTACCGCGCGAGCTTCGCCGACCGCTCGCTGCGGGTCTGGACGTTCGAGCTGCCCGACGGGAAGCTGGAGCAGTATCAGGTGGCTCCCAACTAGCGCAACCTTTTCCCCCGGCCCTGCGTCATAGAATCGTGGCCCTCGAGGATCTGCGCTACGCCGTCCGCGGCCTGAAGTCCCGGCCGGGGTTCACCGTCGCCGTCGTCCTGACGCTCGCCCTGGGCATCGGGGCCAACACGGCGATGTTTTCGGTCGTGGACCGGCTGCTGTTCCGCGCGCCGCCCCTGCTGCACGACCCGGCGCTCGTGCACCGCGTCTATCTCGCCCGCTCCTACCGTGGCGAGGAGTTCACCGGCGACGGCGTGCAGTACGCGCGCTACGTCGACCTCACCAACGAGACCCGGTCGTTCGCCCGCACGGCCACGTTCACCGAGCGGCGCCTCGCGATCGGCGAAGGAACCGATTCGCGGGAAATGCAGGTAGGAGTCGTGAGCGCGGGGTTCTTCGGCTTTTTCGACGCTCCCCCGGTGCTGGGCCGCTACTTCACGACCACGGAGGATGCGCCGCCCAACGGCGCCGCCGTGGCCGTTCTGGGCTACGGGTTCTGGCAGACCCGCTACGGCGGGCGTCGGAACGTCCTCGGTCAGACGCTGCGGATCGGCGCCTCGCTGTACACGGTGATCGGGGTGGCCCCGCGCGGGTTCGCGGGTCTGTGGCCGGGGCAGCCCCCGGCCGCGTACATCCCCATCACCACCTATGGCGCCGAGCTGGCCGCGAACCTCCGGCTGCGCGGCGAAACGTGGTGGACGACTTACCACTGGACCTGGGCTTCCATGCTGGTGCAGCGCAAGCCCGGGGTGTCCCTCGAGGCCGCGAACGCCGATCTCACCACCGCCTATCTGAAGAGCTACCGGACGCAGGACGCGGCCGATCACGGTGGGATGACGCCGATCGCCGTCGCGCGCCCGCACGCGATCGCGGCTTCGGTGCTCTCGGAGCGCGGACCCAACCAGTCGAGCGAGGCGAAGGTCGCGACCTGGATCACGGGCGTCGCCTTGGTGGTGTGGCTGATCGCCTGCGCCAATGTCGCGAACCTGCTGCTGGCGCGGGCACTCCGGCGCCGGCGCGAGATCGCCGTCCGGCTGGCGATGGGCGTGAGCCGCGCCCGGCTCGCGACGCAGCTGCTCACCGAGAGCCTGCTGCTGGCCCTGCTGGGCGGAACGGCCGGCGTGCTGGTGGCCCAGTGGGGCGGCGCCGTGCTGCGGGCCGCACTGTTGCGGGACACCTCGGGGGCCGCCGTGGTGACCGATCCACGCACGCTGCTGTTCGCGGGTTCGGTCGCGCTCCTCGCCGGATTCCTGACCGGGCTGGCGCCGATCCTCCAGACACGCCGCGCCGATCTCACCCAGGACCTAAAGGCGGGCGAGCGCGAGGGCGCCGTCCACCGCTCCCGGACGCGGGCCACGCTGCTCGTGCTGCAGGGGGCGCTGTCCGTGGTGTTGCTGGTCGGCGCCGGGCTGTTCGTGCGCTCGCTGCGGCACGTGCAGCAGGTGCACCTGGGGTACGACGCCGACTCGGTGCTCATCGTCGATCTGCAGATGCGCGGGATGCATCTCGACAGCGCGCAGAGCGTGACGCTGTTGCGGCGGTTGCTGGACGAGAGCCGATCCATTCCCGGCGTCAGCCACGTCTCCCGCCAGGTGACGATGCCGTTCTGGAGCAGCTGGAACACGGATCTGCACGTGGCCGGCATCGATTCCACGGAGCGACTCGGCGAATTTGAGCTGAACGCCGTCTCCGAGGAGTACTTCGCGACCATGGGGACGCGCCTGTTGCGCGGCCGGGGCATCAGCGATCAGGACGTGGCCGGGGCCCCGGGCGCGATGGTCGTGAGCGAGGCGATGGCCCGGACGTTGTGGCCGGGTCGAGAGCCACTGGGCGAATGTGTCCGCGTGGGCGCCGACACCGCGCCGTGCACGGCCGTGGTCGGCATCGCCGAGAACATCAAGTCCCGCAGCCTCGGTGCTGACCCCGGGCTCTTCTATTATCTGTCGTCGGCGCAATTCAGCCCCGACGTCGGCGGGCTGTTCGTTCGCATGCGCGGCGATGCGGCGCACGCGAAGGAGACCGTACGCCGCAGCCTGCAACCCCTCATGCCGGGGGCGTCCTACGTCACGGTCACCCCGCTCGCCGATGTGCTCGGCAGCCAGACGCAGTCGTGGGAGCTGGGCGCAACGATGTTCACGGTGTTCGGGCTCCTGGCGCTGGCGCTCGCCGCAATCGGCCTGTACAGCGTGATCGCCTACAACGTCGCCCAGCGCACCCACGAGCTCGGCGTCCGCTCGGCGCTGGGGGCCCAGCTGGGTGATCTGGTGCGCCTCGTGCTCACCGACGGCATGCGCCTGGCCCTGGTGGGCATCGTCCTGGGCAGCGGCATTGCCCTCATCGTGGGCCGGTGGGCGCAGCCGCTGCTGTTCGAGCAATCGGCCCGGGATCCCGCGGTGTTCGCCGGCGTGGCGGTGCTGCTCCTGGCGGTGGCCGCCCTGGCGTGCTTCATCCCCGCGCGCCGCGCCGGTCGTGTAGACCCGATGCGCGCTCTGCGTTCGGAATAGGTTTTGCGCGTCCGCCTCTGAGCCTGCAGCTTTGGCGGTGGGATGCTCCGCACTCACCGCTCGCTCGGAGGTTCGATGTCCCGCCGGCTGCCGTCGTTCGTCCTGTGCCTCGCCGTGACCATACCCGCGACGTCGCTGACCGCCCAGCAAACTGCCGATACGACGTTTGCGCGGCTGGTACGCGAATACACGACCGATCCCCGGTTCCTTCCGGCTTCGGTGGCGGCGTTGCCGCTCTCGACCACGATCCCCTCGCCGCAGCGACACTTCGGCACGATCGCCGGTGCCCCGGGCGTCATGCACCACTCGGAGGAGGTCTACGGCTACTTCCGCGCGCTGGCGGCGGCGACCCCGCGGGTGCGGGTCGAGACGGTGGGGAAGACCGAGCAGGGGTGCGACATCGTGCTCGTCGTCATCGCCGATTCTGGCACGCTGGCGCGGACCGACGCCTACCGCGCGACGCTCGCCCGGCTGGCCGATCCACGGACGGTGCCCGCGGCCTCGCTCGATTCGGTGCTCGCCGTCGCCAAGCCGGTCTACTACCTGAACGGCGGCCTGCATTCGACCGAGATGGGAAGCCCGGAGATGCTGATGGAGCTGGCGTACCGGCTCGCCGCGAGCGACGAGCCGGCGATCCGCCGGATCCGCGAAGGGGTGATCACCCTGATCAACCCGGTGAGCGAGCCCGACGGCCGCGACCGCCAGGTGGACTGGTACCTCCACTACACGAAGAGCCACCCGACGGCCGACGACGGCTTCCCGCGCTCCAGTCCCTTCTGGGGCGACTACGCCTTCCACGACAACAACCGGGACGGGCTGCAGATGGCGCTCGCGCTGACGCGCGCGATCTACAAGGTGTATTACGACTGGCACCCGCTGGTGATGCACGACCTGCACGAGTCCATCCCGCTGCTCTACGTCTCCACCGGTACCGGTCCCTACAACGAGCACAACGATCCCGTGGCGGTCAGCGAGTGGCAGCTGTTCGCCAACAACGACATCACGGCGCTCGACGCGCAGGGGCTCCCCGGGGTCTGGACCTGGGCGTTCTTCGACGGCTGGTGGCCGGGGTACGCGATCTGGGTCGCGAACAATCACAACGCCATCGGTCGCTTCTACGAGACGTTCGGCAACGCCGGCGCCAACACCTACGTCCGCGACCTCTCCGATGACAGCTATGCCGGGGACTCGGTCACGAGCCGCCAGTGGTACCGCCCCTGGCCGCCCACGAAAAAGGTCCGCTGGTCGGCGCGGGACAATGTGAACTACATGGAGGCGGGCGTGCTGGCCTCCCTCACGTTCACCGCCGAGAACGCCGAGCGCCTGCTGCGCAACTTCTGGCAGAAGGGGACGAACAGCATCACGCGCGGCCGCACCGAGAAGCCCTACGCCTACCTGATCCCCGGTTTTGCGCGCCAGCGGGATCCGTCGCGCGCCGCCTACCTCGTGAACCAGCTCGAGCGCCAGGGAATCGAGATCCAGCGCCGCACCAGTGGCGACTCGGCGGGCGATTTCGTGATCGTGCGCGACCAGCCGTACGGCGATCTCGTCGCCAACCTGCTGGGGACGCAGCACTACCCCCAGTCGGCCAAGTACCCGCCGTACGACGACATCGCCTGGACGCTCGGCGATCAGTACGGCGTGTCGGTCACCGGCGTGAACGATACCGCCGTATTCCACTGGAGCGGGCTCGAGCGCGTGACCGACACCGTCGCGGCGCCCGGAGTCGTAACGGGGAGCACCGCGGGGACGGTGTACCTCGTCAGCTACCGCGGGCAGGCCGACGTCGTCCCGGGCCTGTACGCGCTGCGCGACCTGGCGCCGGGGGTCCGGGCGTTCGCGGCCGAGACGGCGTTCGTCGCCGGGTCGGACACCTTCCCGGCCGGCTCGGTCGTGATCGAGGGCGCCCACCCCGAACCCATCCGCATCGTCGCCCAGCGCTACGGGTTGACGATTCAGCGCGTGGCCGCGGCGCCCGCAATGGCGCGCCACCTCCTCGATCTGCCGCGCGTGGCGATCTACCACAGCTGGTACTCGACGCAGGACGCCGGGTGGGCGCGCTACACCTTCGAGCAATACGGCATCCCCTTCACGTCGATCGACAAGGACGACCTGCGCCGCGGGGGGCTGCGCGCGCGCTTCGACGTGATCCTGGTTCCCAGCTTCGGCGGCTCGGTGACGCAGATGATCAACGGGGTCGACCGCAAATGGGGGCCGTTGCCCTACCAGAAGACGAAGGACACGCCCAACCTTGGCACGCCGTTCTCGTCGCCCGACATCACGGGTGGGCCGGGATTCGCGGGGGTGGCGGAGCTGCAGCGCTTCGTGGATGCCGGGGGCACGCTCGTCACGCTGGGCGCGGCGACCACGCTCGCGTCCGAGACCGGGATCGCCCGTCCCCTCTCGCCCCACCGCACGAGCACGCTGTTTCATCCCGGCTCGATCGTGCGGGCGCGGGTGCTGCAGCGGCGCTCACCGATTCTCTACGGCTATCCCGACGTCACCACGGTGTTTCGCGGCAACGGGCCGCTGTTCGAGGTGGCCGACCGCGACAGCGCGTTCGTGGTGCTGCAGTACGGCGCCACGAAGAAAGTCGAGCGCGACGAGGGACCGATGCTTGGCATCCCCGACACGGCGCCCCCGCCGGCGCGCGCGAAGCCGGACAGCACCAAGGCCGCGCCTCCCCGGGAGGAGGCGTACGTCGTTTCGGGGATGGTGCGCAACGAGAAGGAGATCGTGGGCGAGGGCGCGATCTTCGACGTCCCGGTGCGCAGCGGGCGGGTCATCGCGTTCTCGTTCGACCCGTTACACCGGTTCCTCAACCATCACGAGTTCCCGCTCGTGTGGAACGCGCTCGCGAACTGGAACGACCGGCCCTAGGCGGTCGCCTGGCCGTGGGCCTCGACGAACCACAACAGTTTGTCGTTGCCCCGGACGATCTCGGTCAGCAGGTCCGCGGTGGCGGCGTCGGCGTGCTCGGCCGCCGCGTCGATCGCATGGCGTATCCGCGCGCCGAACGCGGCGAGCGCGGCGGCGAGGGCGGCGACGTGATCGCTCCCGTTCACGATCGCGTGCGGGTACTCGTCCAACTCGGAGTGCCGCGCCGCGATGCGAATGGTGCCTTCCGCCGTGCCCCCCAGCTGCACGACCCGCTCCGCCAGCAGATCCGCGGCGTTCGCCGCGTGCTCGACCACCCGGTCGAACAGCTCGTGGAGCGCGATGAAACCCGGCCCCTTCACGTTCCAATGGGCCTGTTTCGCCTGGAGCTGGAGGTCGATCGCGTTCGCCAGCCCCTGGTTCAACATCGGGACGACCTCCGAGCGAACGAGCTCGGACAGATCGTTCTTCGTCTCATGCCGCAATTCGTGACTCGGTGCTATGGTGGCCATCGCCAGGCTCCTGTGGATTCCGTGAGGAACCTGACCGCGGGAGCCACAAGGGGGGATGAGACCCGCATGATGGGATGCTATCCTTCCGCGTGACCGCTTCCGGATGCCGCGTGCGTCTCGCCGCGCCGCCGCGCTGGGGGACCATCCTGTGGTTCGCCGTCGGCGCCGTATCGTGCGGCCCGTCGGCGGCGCGCGTTCCACCGCTGTTGCCCGCCGCCGCACAGGACGAGTGTGCTCTGGCCGAGGACTCGGCGAGGATCCCCGACACGCTGACCCTGGCGCTCCCGGGAGGGGTCGATCCGGCCCACGCCCCGGTGCCCGAGACCGACGCCGAGCGGACGGTTTTCCGGCAGCTCTACGAGACCCTGGTGCGGCTCGACTGCATGGGGGCCCCGCGACCCGGTCTCGCGGAGTCGTGGGTGGCCTCGGACTCCGGCGTGCAGTGGACCTTCACGCTTCGCGCGGGCGCCCGCTTCCAGGACGGCCAGGCGGTGACGGCGCGCGACGTCGTCGCGTCCTGGATGGGCGGCGACACGACGCTGCTCGAGGGCGCCACGGTCGCCGCTCCCGGCGAGCGCACGCTCGTGCTGCGGCTCAGGCATCCCTCGGCCGTGCCGCCGCTCTGGTTGGCCGAACCCGCACTCGCGGTGACCCGTGTCATGCCCGGGGAATCGCGGCCGGCGGGAACCGGTGCTTATGCGCTGGACAGCGTCGCCGGCGGCGTGCTCCTGACGCCCCTCAGCGGCCGGCGTCCGACCTTGCAGCTGCCACGACTCGGGGTTGGCGATGCCCGCGACTGGCTCGATCGTGGGATCGACCTCGTCGTCACGGATGACGCGGCGGCGCTGAGCTATGTCGCAAGCCGTCCTGAATTCGCGACACGGCCGTTGCCCTGGGATCGCAGCTACCTGCTGCTCGCGTCGGGCGCGGCGCCTCCGGTCACGACCGCGTGGCGCGAAAGCCTGGCTCGCGATGCCGTGCGAGTCGAGGCGCGTGCCTCGGAGGCTCCGGCGTGGTGGACGGCATTCCCTGCCTGCATCGGCCCGCCACCGACGGGCGCGCCCCCGCTCCCTCCCGGAGGACCGCGCTTCCTCGTCGCGTATCCACGCGAGGACGCGACGGCGCGCAGCATCGCCGAGCGCCTCGTGGCGCTGGAGGGAGCGCAGGCAGGTACGACAGCACGTGCGGCAGGTCTGGGGCCCGCGGAGCTGATGGGAGCGCTCGCCGCCGGTCAGGCGGGCGGGGGAGGGTGGCAGTTCGTGATTCCATTCCCGCGGGTCGCGCTGGAGCCGTGTCGTGCGGTCCACGAGCTGCGAGGGCGCGCTCCGTGGCTCACCATCGCGTCGCAGATCGTGCCGCTCATCGACACGCGCCGGCGTGTGGTGTGGCGCCGCGGCGCCGCCGCGTTCACCGTGGATTGGGACGGAACGCTCCGCGTGCGATGACGGGGGCCGGCTGTTATTTCAGGCCGATGCGCCGCACCAGGTCCGCGTAGCGCGGGTCGCCACGCAGCGGTGCGTATCCCGGGTCCAGGTGGAGGTAGATGAGACCGGCCGAGCGAGCCTGAAAGGCGCGCTCGAGGCAGGCGAAGGCGTGGTCCAGGTCGCCCATCGCCGCGTAGCCCATCGCCAGGATCTCGCTGCGCACGTACTGCTGCCGCGATTCCTCGTCCAGCCGGGCCAGGATCGCCTCCGCCTCGTCCCGGCGACCCAGTGCGGCGAGGGCCCGCACGATCATCGCGTCATAAGAGCGGACGGCTTTCTCCAACCCCTGCGCGCGACGGTACCACTCGAGGGCGGTCTCGGCGTCACCCTGGGCCAGGTGGGCCGAGCCGATGTAGAGCGGGGCGCGCAGGGAAGTCTCGTCCACCTCGAGGGTCTTTTGGGCCTGAGCGATGGCGCCCTCGTAATCCTTGTTATAGAGGAGGAATCGGGCGAGCCATTCGCTATAGGCCGCCGACAGCGGATCGAGCGCGAGCGCGCGCTGGATCGCCGCGATCGCGTCACCGAGCCGCCCCACCAGCGGAAGGGCGGTGCCCAGCACGTAGTGCGCCTCGGCATAATTGGGGCTGAGCGCGACGGCGCGCTGCAGCTGCTGCTCGGCGTCGGCGAAGTTCCACTCGTGCCAGCACAGGACTTTCCCGATCGAGGTGATCGCCTCGGCGAGCTCGGGGTCGCGCTGCAACGCCCGCTCCGCGGCGGCCTTGGCGCGCGGGTAGGCGTCGTCGGGGGCCACCCAGTCGTCGGCCAGGTTGCACCAGACGTCGGCGATCCCGGCGTAGGCACGGCCGAACCCCGGGTCCTGGAGCAGCGCGAGCTGGAATAGATCGAGTGCCTTGCGCAGCCCCGGCTCGGTGAACTTGTTGAAGAAGAACCGGCCTTTGAGATAGATGTTGTACGCCTCGATGTTCTTGGTCGGCACGACGAGTGGGGCGGCCTCGCCGCCGAGCCGGAGCTTCAACGCCTCGACGATGGCTCGCGAAATCTCGTCCTGGATCGCGAATACGTCTTCGAGCTGGCGGTCGTAGGTTTCCGACCAGATGTGGTAACCGTTCTCGACATTGATCAGCTGGACGGTGATGCGGATGCGGTTCCCGACCTTCCGCACGCTGCCATCGAGCACCGACCCCACGCCGAGCTTGTCGCCGATCTGCCGGATGTCCACCTCTTTCCCCTTGAAGGCGAAGGAGGAAGTGCGCGACGCCACCTGGATGCCCGGCACTTTCGCGAGCGCGTTGATGATCTCCTCGGTCATCCCGTCGCTGAAGTACTCGTTCTCGGGATCGGCGCTCATGTTCGCTAGCGGAATGACCGCAACGGCCTTGGTGGGAGGGGCGCCCTTGGGCGCCTCCGGCGGCGTGCGCCGTCCCGGGAGCAAGGCTTCTGCGAACTCGGCCGCCGTGGGGAAGCGGTCCACGGGCGTGCGCGCGAGGGCCCGGGTGATGGCGTCGTCCACCACCTCGGGCACGTCGCGCGTAGCGCGCACTTTCGGGATGGGCGCGACGAACCGCTTGGCGATCACCGCCTGGGCCGTCGGGCCGGTGAACGGCGGCTCGCCCGACAGCATCTCGTACAGCACGCAACCGAGGCTGTAGAGATCGCTGCGGCCGTCGATGTCGGCTTCGCCGCCCGCCTGCTCCGGGCTCATGTACGCCGGAGTGCCCAGCGCCATCCCCGTCTGCGTGATCGATCCGTTGCCGCTCAACGCTTTGCCGATGCCGAAGTCGGCCACCATCGCCGCGCCCTCGTGCAACAGGATGTTCTCCGGCTTGACGTCCCGGTGGACGACCTGGTGGCGGTGGGCATAGTCCAGCGCCGCGGCGACCTCGCGCGTGATCCGGAGCGCTTCGTCCAGCGGCAATTGCCGCTGCCGGTCGAGCCGCTCCCGCAGCGAGCGTCCCTCCATGTTCGGCATCACGTAGAAGAGCAGGCCGTCGGCTTCGCCGGAGTCGTACACCGGCAGGATGTGGGGGTGGGTGAGTCCGGCCGCCATCTTGATTTCACGCAGGAAGCGTTCGGCTCCGATCTCGGCGGAGATCTCCGGTCGCAGCACTTTCAGGGCGACCTTCCGCTCGTGCCGCAGGTCGCGGGCGAGAAACACCAGGGCCATGCCCCCCTGACCCAGCTCTCGCTCGATCGTGTAGCGGCCCCGTAGTCCGCGCTCCAAACGCTCTTGAAACTCTGCCATAGAAACAGAAAGATGCCGCCTCCCCTGCGCTGGGGCCAGCGGCGAGTGTGAAGGGATGCTATCGTTTCCACCCCGATGACCTTTCGCACGCGCATCCTCATCGCGACTGCGCCGGTGGTGCTCGTGCCGCTCGTCGTGTTCGGGCTCGGCGTGCGTCGCGCGGTGCGCCAGCGGCTCGTCGCGACCTACCAGGCGCGGGTTGCGGGCCTGGTCGACGCGATCGGGCAGGATCTGGCGCGGCAGGGGGCGCAGCTCGCGACTCGGCTCGCGCAGCTGCGCAGCGCCGCCGCGGCCGACAACCGCCTCCGCCTGGCGATGGTGCAGCGCGACACTGCGCAACGCGCCTACGCCCTCGATTACGCGGGGACGGCGATGCGCCTCACCGGCCTCGACATGCTCCAGATCCAGGACGACTCGGGACGCATCGTCAGCTCGGGGCACTTCCGCAACGAATTCGATCGCGTCGAGCCGGGCCTGCCGGCGCTGCTGCCGGGGGCGCCGAACGGGCTGGCGCTGGTCCAGGCCCGGACGGCGGAGGGCCCCTTCATCGCGCTGGCGCGGCTCGACTCGCTGCCGCTCGGCGACCGGGACTTCACGATCGTGGGCGGCATCGCGGTGAACTCGGCGTTTCTCGCGCGCCTGGCGCACGACAGCGCGACCAGCGTGACCCTGGCGCTGCCGGGCGACACGCTCGCGGCACGCGCCGGTGGCGCCGTGCAGGGCGACTCCGCCGTGAGCGAGCTGCCCGTCCCGTTCATCGACGAGTCCCGTCCCGACAGTGCCCGGGTGCTCGAGGCGCGACTCGTGGTCTCGGCCCCGCTCGCGGGATTGCGCGAGATCGAGGGCACGGTGGACCGGTGGTTCGGGGTGGCCGTGCTCGTGACGCTCCTCGTGGCGCTGCTGCTCGCCGGCTGGCTCTCCTCACGCGTCAGCCTGCCGCTGGCCGACCTCGCCGCGAAGACGTCCGAGCTGGACATGGACCGGCTGGACGTCGCGTTCGCGAGCGACCGCTCCGACGAGATCGGCAGCCTCGAGCGCCTGCTGGGGGAAATGACGGAGCGGTTGCGCAGCGGCGCCGTCCGGCTGCGCGACGCCGAGCGGCATGCCGCCATGGGCGAGCTCGCCCGCCAGGTGAACCACGACATCAAGAACGGCATCGCGCCGCTGCGCAACGTGCTGCGGCATCTGGCCCAGGTGGCACGGGACCAGCCCGCCGAGCTGCCGCGCGTGTTCGCCGAGCGCCGTCAGACCCTGGTCTCGAGCCTGACCTATCTCGAGACGCTGGCAGCCAACTACGCGAAACTCTCCCCACCGGCGGAAGCGCTGCACTGCGATGTGAACGCTGTGACGCGCGAGACGACGGCGCAGCTGTCCATGGGAGCGGCGGAGCTCACCCTCCAACTGGCCGACGGGCTCCCGGAGGCCCGGATCGACCCGCTCGCGCTGCGTCGCATCATCGAGAACCTGGTGACCAACGCCGTGGACAGTCTCGAGTCGCAATCGGGGGTGGTCACGGTGTCGACGTCCCGAGTGCTGGAGCAGGACCGCCAAATGGCCCGGATCGTGGTGGAGGACACCGGCAAGGGCATGAGCGAGGCGGAATTGGAGCGGGCGTTCCAGGATTTCTACTCCACCAAGCCCGGAGGGACCGGCCTCGGACTCTCCATCGTGCGGCGGCTGGTCACCGATGCGGGTGGGCGCCTGCGGGTGGAGACCTCGCCCGGAGCGGGGTCCTGCTTCACCGTGGATCTGCCGCTGGTGGAGACCGGCGCGTGAGCCTGATCCTGATCGTGGACGACGCGCAACCGCTCGCCGAGCAGTATGCCTACGATCTGAAACGCCTCGGCGGTCATGACACCCTGATGGCGTCCGAGGGGAAGGCCGCCCTCGATACGATTTCCCGCGAGCCGGTGGATTGCGTGCTGCTCGATCTCGAGATGCCGGGGATGGACGGGTTCGAAGTGCTGCGCCAGCTGGCGCACCGTGGCCTCCGCGTGCCGGTGATCGTCTACACAGGAACCGGGAACTACGACCGCTGTGCCCAGGCGATCCGGCTGGGCGCGGTGAGTTTCATCGACAAAGCCGAGCCGATGGAGCGCGTGCTGCAGGAGATCGCCGGTGCACTTGAGCGCCGTCGCCTCGAGCTGGAAGTGGAGGCGCTGCGGCAGGATCTCGGGACCGACACGCCGCTGGTGGGCTCGAGCCCGGCGATGCAGCGGCTCAAGGACGCGATGACGCGGGTCGCGCCGATCCCCTCACCGGTCCTCATCACCGGGGAGAGCGGGTCGGGGAAGGAGGTCGTGGCGCGCTCGGTGCACCGCATCAGCGGCGTGAAGGGACCGTTTCTCGCGGTCAACTGCGCCGCGCTGCCGGCGGACCTGGTGGAGAGCGAGCTGTTCGGCCACGAGCGCGGCGCCTTCACCGGCGCGGTCGTCATGCGCAAGGGCGCGTTCGAATCGGCCGCGGCCGGTACGCTGTTCCTGGACGAAGTCGGCGAATTGCCCCTCGCGGCCCAGGCCAAGCTGCTGCGGGTGCTGGAGCAGCGGGAAGTCACGCGGGTGGGCGGGACGCGCACGATCCCCGTGGATGCGCGCGTCCTGGCCGCCACCAATCGCGATCTCGCGGCGGAGGTCGCCGCAGGCCGGTTCCGCGAGGATCTGCTCTACCGGCTCAACGTGCACGTCCTGGCGGTGCCCAGCCTGCGCGACCGGCTGTCCGACGTGCCCGAGCTGGTCCAGCACCTGCTGGCTTCGATCTGCGCCAGATTCCATATGCACCCGAAGCCGCTCACGGCGGCGGCGCTCGAATGTCTCATGGGCTACGACTGGGCGCGGAACAACGTGCGCGAGCTGCGCAACGTGCTGGAGCGGATGTTGATCGCGTCAGAGGCGCCGGAGATGGGGGAGGACGACGTCCCGCCGGAGATCCGGGAGCACGGTGCGGCGCGCCGCGTGAGCAGCGGCGCCGAGCTCCGCACGTTCCACGACCTCAAGGCGGAAGCGGAGCGACAGATCATCGTGGCGGCGCTCGAGCGGCACGACTGGCACATCACGCGCACCGCCGAGGCGCTCGGGCTCGCCGACCATGCGAGCCTGCTCAAGATCATGCGGAGACACGGGATCAGCAGAGAATAGGGCGGGCAGGTCGCGGCCATTTTTCGCGACTAAAGTCGCGACTCGGCTGGACTGTCGCTTGAGAGCGACTGGTCACTTCACGTGACAGATAGCCGAGTCGCGGCTCTCAGCCGCGAAAGACAAAGCGCGGCGCGCTCCCCTCTTCCACGTGTCCTCCCGAACACAACCCACCCTCGCTTTCCGTGTCCGACCGATCACAGCTGCGCCTGCCTTCCCTGTGCCCCATTCGGCTAACCGTCCCTGCTTCAATCGCTTACGTCGATACCCTCGGCCGTGCCGCGTGTGGTCCCTCTCCTGCCTTACCACAGGGCGCTGAACAAACCACAACCGGCGCGCGGCGCCCCTGATGGAGGAGGAATCGATGATCACTACCCTGCGGTTCACCCCGACCTGGCTCGCGGCCGGATTGTTCGTGTTGGCCGGCTGCGGCGACAAGACGCCCAAGCAAGTGAGCGCGAAGGAGCCCGGCGCTCCGGAGCCCACGGTGAGCGTGGCTTCGGAATCGACGCCAGCGCCGGCCGAGCCGGTATCGGTGAACACGGCCCCCGTGTCGTTCGAAACCGCCGAGGCGGCCTTCCGGGAGCGGCGCTACGGCGACGCGGTGCGCGACTTCACGGCGTACACCGCCGACCGTCCCGGAAACGCGTGGGGCTTCTACATGCTGGGGCTGTCGTCCTGGAAGGCCGGGGATTTCACGACGGCCGAGGAAGCGCTGCGGCAGGCGCTGTCGATCGACCCGACGCACGTGAAGAGCTACCTCAACCTGAGCCGGGTGCTGCTCGATGCGGGGCAGCCGGATTCCGCCATCGCGGTGCTCGATACCGTGCTGAAGATCGACGACAGTCTGGGTGAAGCCTACCGGCTGATCGGCCGCGCGCACGATGCGAAGGGTGAGCGCGACGAGGCGGTGACCGCCTATCACGAAGCGCTGGTGCTCGATTCGACCGACGTGTGGGCGATGAACAACCTCGGGCACACGCTCATCGTCCAGGGCTCGTATGACGAAGCGCTGCGTCCCCTCGCGCGCGCGGTGGAGCTGGTTCCCGAGGTGGCGACCTTCCAGAACAACCTCGGCATCGCGCTGGAGCGGACGGGGCACTTCACGCTGGCGGCCGAGGCGTACCGGGCGGCGCTGGCCGCGGATTCGGGGTTCACCAAGGCGTCGGTGAATCTGCAGCGGGTGGAGACGCTCACGGAGGATCCGAACATTCCGCCGGTGGACCTGAAGTCGCTGGCGCAGGAGTTCGTGCAGCAGATCAGTTCGTGGGCGAACGCCGGCGAGTAAGCGGAACGCGGTTTGCCTTTCGACGGGCGGTCCTGGCAGCACGGGGCCGCCCGTTTCACTTGGTGTCGGCCCTGAGCTCCGCCTCCGCGTCCACCCGGGCGGCGAGATCGCGCACCGCCTCGAGATCTTCCGTGAGTCCATCGGTCGAGCCGATCGCGGCCCGCAGGCGCAGCAGGTCGAGCCGCAGGTTTTCCATCGCGCTCACGGTGGTGCCGAGGCGCTCCGCCGCGGCGCGGCGCGCGGTCTCGAGATCGTGGGCCAGGGCGTCGCGCTGGGGAGATGCGGCGCCGCCCACCTGGGCCGCCGCCTGATCCAACTCTCCCATCCGGCGTCGCAGCACGGCGGCGTCGGCCTCGAGGCGGGAGAGCAGTTGCTCCACGCCCACCAGCCGGCGATCGGGGTCGGGGAGCGCGTGCAGGATGTCGCGCGCGGCGTCGGCGATGATGACTTCCGTGTGCTGATCCGCGGGCGCGACCACCGGCGGTGTGCGCAGTCTCCGACCCAGCCGGGCCAGCACGAAGAAACCCTTCATTTTGACCCGCATGACGAGCCGACTGAACAAGCCCGGCTTCCCGTCGCGGGGTGCCTCGAGCCGGCTGCCGTACCAGCGACCCCATGCGACCGGGGCGATGAGGCCTACGAGCTCCACGAGCCAGGCGAGCGGTCCCTCGAGCGAGGACAATCCAGCCTCTTTGGGGCCCAGCCAGTAGGCGACCAGTGCCGCGAATCCGACGAGGAAGATCGCCGTGGCGCCCAGCCGTCCCGGACGGGGCTGGCGCACGGTGGATTCCGCGGCACGCGCCTCGCGCTCGATGGCCGCGGCGAGGTCTCGCTCTCCCCACCCCTCGGCGACGGCTTCCCGGATGAGGCGGAACATCGACATGCCGCGCAGCGCCGTGAGGCTGACCAGCACGAGCGCAATGGCGATCGTGTACACGGTGCGAACGCCAAAGAAATCGTATTGATTGCTGAACAGGAACTTCGAGACGATCGCGACCGCGGCAAGCGTACCATACCCCGCGAGATCCACCGCGAAGGACGAGATCTCCCGCGTGATCCGCTGCAACGTGGCCGGGACCGTGCCCTCCCGGACGGCGGCCACGGCGTCGGCCAGGTCGCCCGCCGTCGTGAACCGGTCCGCGGGAGCCTTGGCGAGACAGCGATCGATCGCCGCGGCGAGGGCGGGCGGCAGGCCGGCGCGCACCGAGGTCACCGGGGGCGCGGGCAGCGTCTCGCGCTGCACCATCAGGCCGTTGGCATCGGGGGCGTCGAACGGGAACCGCCCCGTCAGGGCGTAGAACGCGGTCACCCCGAGTGAGTACAGGTCGCTCCGCCCATCCACCACCTCGCCTGCGGCCTGCTCGGGCGACATGAAGCGGGCCGTGCCGAGCACGCGACCGGAACCCGCGGGCGGCGTCGCCTCGGCGAGACGCGCGATGCCGAAATCGGTGACGAGGGAGCGGCCCGTCCCCCGCTCCAGCAGGATATTCTCGGGCTTGATGTCACGGTGGACCACGCCGTGCTGGTGCGCGTGGGCGAGCGCCCAGGCGACTTCCTGCACCGCGCGCGCAGCGGCGGCAGGATCGAGCGGGCCCTCGGTGCGCACGTGTTCCGCCAGCGTCATGCCGGCGATGTAGCCCATGACGAAGAAGACCAGATCCCCATGCTGTTCGACCGCATGGATCGGGACGATGTGGGGATGGGCGAGGCGGGCGGCGGTGCGCGCTTCCTGCAGGAACCGCTCGCGCAGCCCCGGCGCGGCTGCGAGCGCCGGGGGCAGGAGCTTGATCGCGACGGGCCGGTCGAGCGCGACGTCTCGGGCGAGAAACACCACACCCATGCCACCGCGCCCCAGCTCGCGCTCGAGGACATAGCGGCCACGCAAGGCGGCTTCGAGCGCCGCGAACTCGGGGGACGGCGGGTCAGGGGTCATGAAGCGGTCAATGTAGCGCGTGGGACGGATGGGGACACAACGCCGGGCTGCTGCCCGGAGTTTCATGCTGGCGCCCGGACGCTTTCTCGTTGTCGAGAGTGGGCTGTCGCCTCGTGGTGGGGCCGGTAGTTTGGACGGGCATGAGACTCATCTTGAGGTCCCTGTCGCTACCGGCGGTGCTGGCGCTGATTGGACCGGGGCACGCTGCCTGCGCGCAGCAAAGCGCGCCGTCGGACACCGCGCCCTTTCGGCGCGGGCAGTGGGCACTGCAGTTCGCCGGCGGTTCGAATTTCGCCGGCCTCGGCGCCCTGAAGTTCACCTCGCCGCGCTCTGCGTGGCTTCTCGATTTCCAGTTCAGCGGCGGCCATTCGCACCAGCAAATCCCCATCAGCCCCGACAGCGTGGCAGAGCAGTTCAACTCGACGGCGAGATTCACGAGCCGAGCAGGGAAACGCTTCTACCAGCCGCGCCACGAAGTGGCGAGCTACCAGACCCTCGGGGTCCTCGGGGGGTTCGCGCACGACTGCTACGGAAGTTCGGCCTTGCCGCTGGGCTCCTACTGCTCGAACGGCTGGACCGCTGGGGCATTCGGCGAAATCGGTGCAGCCTACCTCCCCACGCCCCACCTCAGCCTCGGCGGAGCGCTCGGCGTGTCGTTCGCGTATGCGCGGACGAGGTACGGGTACCCCGGTGGACCCACCACGACGAGCTGGTCGTACGCCGGGACGCTGGGTACGCTGAGTCTGAATGTGACGCTCTACTTCTAGGGCCCCTGGATCACGATAGGGCGCCTGGATCGCGCGCCGCCGGTCGACAGCCGTGACTCTGCGTCGAAGTCAATTGCCGACTGCCTGCGGGTGTCGCGCATCGGCGAACGCGCCTGCGCCGAGCTGGCCGAACGCACCGTACCCCCAGCAGTAGATCTTGCCGCCCGTCGTGACGCCACACGTGTGTCCGAACCCCGCGCTGATGGAGACGAACGCGAGCCCCCCAACGACCCGGGCTGGAATCGCGCTGGACGAGTCGCTCGACGTGCCGAGCTGCCCGAACGCGTTCGCGCCCCAACACCAGGCGAGGTGGGCGGGCGTCACACCGCAGTTGTGCCCTGGCCCGTGGGCGCTCAATGCAGCGAAGACGATGTCGCCCGAGACGGGGACGGGTTCGGGCGCGTAGTCGTGCGAGCCGTTCCCCACCTGCCCGCTCACGTTCTCGCCCCAGCAGTACGCCCGGCCATTCGAATCGAGTCCACAGGCGTGTTTGTGTCCGGCGCTGATGGTCCGCAACGTGACGCTGCCGCTGACCGGCAGGGGCTCGGCCGCCGACGGCACGCTCGAGTCGGCGAACGTCACCCCGGGCGGGTAGAGTCCCCAGCAGTAAGGAGCGCCCGCCGCGGTGATCGCGCAGGCGATCTCGTAACCGGCGCTCACCTCGGCGAAGGTGGGGCCGGCGAGCGGCGTCGGGCTCAGCTGGTTGGGGAGTACGCCGCCGCCGGGAGCCGGTCCGATCGGCGCCCCCCAGCAGTAACTGGCCCCGTCGACGGTGACACCGCAGGTGTGCGCCTCGCCCGCCGAGAGCGAGCGGAAGGCGAGCCCGCCGCTCACGGCGACGGGCGTCGTCCGGTTCGTCGTCGTACCGTCGCCCAGCTGACCGTTGAAATTGTCGCCCCAGCAGTAGGCGACTCCGCCCGCCGCGAGCCCGCAGCTGTAATCGAACCCCGCGATGATCGCGACGAAGCGAATGGAGGTGGCGACACGGACCGGGACGGCGCTCGCCTGCGTGGTGCCGTCGCCCAGCGCCCCGTTGGTGTTCCGTCCCCAGCAGTACGCGGTGCGGCTGGCGGTCAGCGCGCAGGTGTGGTAGTTGCCGGCTGCCGCCGACGTGAACCGCCTATCGGGTACGGGGCCGGCGCTCTCCGCGCACCCGAGTGCGGCGAATAGTGCGAGGCAAGCGGGAAGGGGACGGTTGGGCACGACCGAAATATGACCTCCATGAGCCCGAGAAGTTTCCGGGCGGTATATTCGCCCCCCGTGGACCGACTGGAAGGGCTCGCCAAACTCACGGGCCGCGAACGCTACGTCGACGACCTGCCGCTCGACGAGTTTCTCTGGGGTGCGACGGTGCGCAGTCCGGCCCCGCGCGGCCGGATCACGGACGTGCGGTTCGGCCCCGGCGTGGACTGGTCACAGTTCACCATCGTGGACCACCGCGACATCCCCGGACCCAACGTCATCGCGCTGATCGAGAACGACCAGCCGGTGCTGGCGGCGGGGAGCGTGCGGCACGTGCACGAGCCGGTCCTGCTGCTCGCCCACCCCGACCGCGAGGCACTGCGGCGGGCCGTGGCCGCCGTCGCCATCTCGGTCGCGCCCGAGCCGGCGGCGCTCGACTTCCGACTCCCGCCCGCCCCCGAAGCGATCCAATACGGCTCCGACAACATTCTGAAGCACCTTTCAATCTCCAAAGGTGACGTGGAGCGCGCCCTGGCCGCGGCGCCGATCGTGGTGGAGGGGACCTACGAGACCGGCGCACAGGAGCACGTGTATCTCGAGCCTCAGGGGATGATCGCGCAGCTCGATGGCGACGTGCTCGTGCTGCGCGGCTCGATGCAGTGTCCCTACTACGTCCTCAAGGCGCTGCGTGTCGCCCTCGGCCGTGACGAACGGCAGCTGCGGGTGGTGCAGACCCCCACCGGTGGCGGGTTCGGCGGCAAGGAGGAATTCCCGTCCACCATCGCACTGCACACGGCGTTGCTGTCCCTCAAGAGCGGCAAGATGGTGAAGATGGTCTACGACCGCTCCGAGGACATGGCGGCCACCACCAAGCGACATCCCGCGCTGGTGCGCCATCGCACCGGCGTCGCCACGGACGGACGCCTGCTCGCGCAGGACATCGCAGTGATCATGGACGGGGGCGCCTACGTCACGCTTTCGCCGGTCGTGCTGTCGCGCGGCATCATCCACGCCGCCGGGCCGTATGCATGCGACCACGTGCGCATCGACGGCCGGGCCATGTTCACGAACGCGGTGCCCTTCGGCGCGTTCCGCGGCTTCGGCGCGCCGCAGACGCACTTCGCCAACGAGCGGCACATGGACCGGATCGCGGCCCGACTGGGTCTCGATCCCGCCGAGCTGCGGCGTCGCAACCTGCTGCGCGACGGGCAATCCACGGCGACCGGCCAGGTGATTCACGACGGGACCGACCGCGTGGCGCTGCTCGATCGCGCGCTCTCCCTGGCCGGCTACGGCGCGAAGCGGGCGGCACACGCGTCTCACAATGCCGCCAGTGCGACCACCCGGCGCGGCATCGGCATCGCCACGTTCCATCATGGGGCCGGATTCACGGGGAGCGGCGAGGTGGCGCTGGCCTCGCGGCTGCACGTGGCGGGACTGCCCGACGGACGCGTCGAGGTGCGCTCCGCCAACATCGAAATGGGCCAGGGCACGCTGACGGTGTTCACCGCCCTCGCGGCCGCGCGTCTCGGGCTGGAGCTCTCCGACGTCGTAATTGCCGAGGCCGATACGTCGCGCGTGCCGAACAGCGGCCCGACGGTCGCGTCGCGCACCGCGATGGTGGTGGGGCACCTGGTCGAGCTGGCCTGTGATGCGCTGCGGGCGCGCGTGGACCTGGACGCGAGCGCCACGGGTGAGACCGTACGGAATGCGCTGCGCCGGTGGCACGAGCATCACCCCGGCGAGGACCTAGTTGGAGAGGCCGTGTACCAGCGTCCCCCGGGGATCTCCTGGGACGACTCGACCTATCGGGGCGACGCCTACGCGACGTTCGGATGGGGGGCGTACGTCGCGGAAGTCGAGGTGGACCTGCGGACCTGGCAGACCCGCGTAACCGACTTCGTGGCGCTGCAGGAGGTCGGGCACGTGCTGAACGAATGTTTGGCGCGCGGGCAGATCCAGGGTGGCGTGGCGCAGGCGATCGGTTGGGCGCTGCTCGAGGAATGCCGCTGGCGAGACGGCGCGATGGCCAACGCCCAACTCACCAACTACCTCATTCCCACGAGCGACGACCTGCCGCCGATCCGTGTTGCGTTCGTCGAGAATCCCTATCCCCTCGGCGCCCAGGGGGCCAAGGGGCTGGGCGAGCTGCCGATGGACGGCCCGGCGGCCGCGATCCTGAACGCCGTCGCCGCGGCCACCGGCGCCGACCCGTGCACCATCCCGCTGACGCCGGAGAGGCTAATGGAAATTGCGGATTGGGGATTGCGGATTGCGGATTCCAGAGGTGAGGGCACAGCCTCATGAGCGGTCAATCCACAATCCACAATCCGCAATCCGCAATCTCGATCACCTTCACCCTGAACGGCTCCACGATCTCCGTCGAGGTCGATCCCGCCGAGCGCCTGCTCGACACGCTGCGCTACCGCCTGGGGCTCACCGGGACCAAAGAGGGATGCGGGGAAGGGGAGTGCGGCGCGTGCACCGTGTACCTGGATGGCCTCCCGGTGAACTCCTGTCTCGTGCCGATTTACCAGGTTCGCGGGTGCCAGGTCGAGACCGTGGAGTCGCTCGATCCCGCGATGCTGCAGCCGCTGCTCGCGAGCGGCGCCACGCAGTGCGGCGCCTGCACCCCGGGCGTCGCCATGACGGCCTGCTGGATCCGCGAGCATCGCGAGCTGTTGGCGACCCATTCGATCCGCGAGCTGCTCGCCGGCAATCTGTGCCGTTGTACGGGCTACGATGGCATCGTGGACGGGATCCAGACGTCACTCGAGGTGGGCGCGTGAAGCTGCTGCTGCCGAAGTCGCGCGGCCAGGCGCTCGCCCTGCTCGCCGCGACGCCCGATGCGGTCCCGATGGCCGGCGGCACGGATCTGCTGGTCCACTGGCCGCTTCGCACAGCGGAGCACGACCGCACCTACCTGGACCTCTCGCCGCTGAGCGATCTCAAGGGGGTGCGCTGGGAGGAGGGAGCGCTGGTGCTGGGGGGACTCGCCACCTACTGGGATGTGATCCGCGACGCGCGAGCGGCGCAGGAGCTGCCGCTGCTCGTCGAGGCGGCCCGGCAGGTGGGCGCCGTGCAGATCCAGGCGCGCGGCACCTGGGCCGGCAACATCGTGAACGCGTCGCCGGCCGCGGACGGCGTGCCGGTGCTCATGGCGTATGACGCGGTCGTAGTGCTCGAGTCGGTGCGCGGCCGGGTGGAGGTCCCGCTGGCCGAGTTCTATCTGGGTTACAAGCAGATGCGTCGGGCGGCGGACGAGCTGATCGTGGCGATCCGGGTGCCGCGCCGGACGTACGCGCTGCAGCGCTTCTTCAAGGTCGGCGCTCGTCGCGCGCAGGCGATCGCCAAGGTCGGTCTCGCGGTGACCCGATCGTCGGCGGGATGGCGTGTGGTGGCCGCGAGTATGGCGCCGACGATCCGTCGCTGCCCGTCGCTCGAGCGCCTGCTGGAGGACGGCGCCGCCATCCGTTCGCCGGACGATGTGCTTCCTGCACTCACCCGGGATGTGTCGCCGATCGACGACATCCGCTCGAGCGCCACATACCGGCGGCAGGTGATGGCGCGCGTGCTGTACGATGCGGTGCGCGGGTCATGAAAGGCGTCTGGCTCGAGGATCGCCGGCTGCGGCTGCGGGACGATCTCGCTGTCCCGGAGCCACCCCCCGGGGAAGCGCTGGTCCGGGTGCTGGCCGCCGGCATCTGCAATACCGACCTGGAGCTGGTGCGCGGCTACTACCCCTATACCGGGGTGCTGGGACACGAGTTCGCGGGGGAGGTCGTGTCGGACGGCGCGCTCGCCGGCAAGCGGGTGGTGGGGGAAATCAACGCGGTGTGCGGTGAATGCCGGGCGTGCCGGGCGGGCCGGCGCACTCACTGTGAGCGGCGCACGGTCCTGGGCATCGTCAATCGCCACGGCGCTTTCGCTGAATACCTGACGTTGCCCGTCGAAAACCTGCACGTGATCCCCGACGGGGTCTCGACGGAGGTCGCGGTCTTCACCGAGCCGCTCGCCGCGGCTTTGGAGATCCAGGAGCAGGTGTCCATCGCTCCGGGGATGCGGGTGCTGGTCGTCGGGGACGGGAAGCTGGGACAGCTCGTCGCCCAGTCCCTGGCGCTCACCGGATGCGAGCTGGTCGTGTCGGGCCGTCACGACGCCAAGCTCGAGCTGCTGCGACGCCGCGGGATCGCGACGATGGCGCCGGACGCCACCGCGGCCGGGACATTCGACGTGGCGGTCGAGTGCACCGGGAATCACGAGGGATTCGCCGTGGCGCAGCGCGCGCTGCGGCCACGCGGCACGCTGGTAATGAAAAGCACCTACGCCGACAGGCTGACGCTCGACGCCTCGGCGGTCGTGGTGAACGAGCTGACACTGATCGGCTCACGCTGCGGGCCATTCCCCAAGGCGCTCGCCCTGCTTGCCGCCGGAACGGTGGACGTGGTGCCGCTCGTGACGGCACGCTATCTGCTGGACCGGGCGCTCGACGGGTTCGACCACGCGCAGCGCCCCGGGGCGCTGAAGGTCCTGCTCGGCCGATGAGATTCAGCGGAGCGGCGCGCCCGCGCGCACCCAGCGACCGAGCAGCGCCCGCTCCTCGCGCGTGATCCCCGTGACGTTGCCGAGCGGCATCGTCTGCTGCACCACCGCCCGCTCGGCGATGCGTGCGGCACGGGTCTGGATCTGCTCCGGGGTGTCGAGCATGACCCCGGCCGGGGCGGCCGCCATCCCGGGATAGGTCGGCGCCGAGGAATGGCAGGGGGCGCAGCGCCGTGCGATCACCACCCGGATGTCGGCGAATGAAGCGGAATCTGCCCGGTCCGTCGCGGTGCCGCCGCCGCGACGCGGGGCGGTGATGGCCGCCAGCGCGACGAGACCCGCGGCCGCCGCCGGCAGGAGCCAGACGTTGCGCCGTCCGGCGTTGCGCAGGTTGAACCAGTGGCGCACCAGCACGCCGATCACGAACAACACGCCGAGAATCGCCCACCCCCAGCCGCTGCCATAGGTCGCCGGGTAGTGGTTGCTCACCATCACGAACAGCACCGGCAGGGTAAGATAGTTGTTGTGCAGCGAGCGGAGAGCTCCCTGGCGGCCGCGGGCCGCGTCCGGCGCGGTCCCCGCGGACAGCGCGGCGACCATGTCGCGCTGCGCCGGGATGATCACCCGGAACACGTTCGCGGCCATGATCGTGCCCAGTGCCGCGCCGACGTGGAGATAGGCGGCGCGGGCACTGAAGACCTTTCCCAGCCCCCACGCGAGCGCGGTCACGAGGACGAGTCCCAGCACCGCCAGGGCGGCTGGCCGGCCCGCGATCGGCGATCGGCACAGCAGATCGTAGACGAGCCAGCAAACGACGAGCGTCCCGACGCCCAGCATCACGGCCGCCATCGGACCGATGGACGAGACGGCGGGATCGAGCAGGTACTCGCGCGCTCCGGCATAATAGAGCAGCACGAGGAGCGAGAGGCCGCTCCACCACGTGGCATAGGCCTCCCACTTGAACCAGTGCAGCGTCCGCGGCAGCCGCGCGGGGGCGACCGAGTACTTCACTACCCGATAGAACCC
>DATGDT010000083.1:0-21491 GCA_035310725.1 Gemmatimonadales bacterium | reverse complement strand
GTGCGCGCCTCGAGACGCCGGTACAGGTCCGCGTTCTCGAGCGCCGCCCCGATCTGGCTGCCCAGCGCCCGCAGGAAGCCTTCGTCCAGCGCGGTGAACGGATCACGCGCGTCGCCCACCAGCAGCAAGGCGCCGGTGGCGGCGCCACCGCGCCACACCGGCAGGAGCGCGGCGTAGGGGAAGCGGCGGCCTCCACTGCCCGGCCGTGGATCCGGCCAATCGCGCACGAAGGCGGGCCGTCCACTGCGGATCGCCGCGATGGCGGCCTCGGCGGCGCGGCTGGGCAGGGGTGCGTCCGCCCACCCGTCGCACGCGCCCGCCCCGGCGACGCAGCGAGCGCGATCGCCTTCCAGGGCGATCATGGCGCTGCCCCGCACCGTGGGCAGGGCGAGCGGGCGCTGCAGCAACGTGCCGAGCCCGTCGCTGCCGTCGCGGCGCGGCTGCAGGTCACCCGAGAGCGCGGACAGGGCCGCGACACCCCGGCGCAGCTCGTCCTGCACCAGCATCAGGATCCCCGCTCCGGTGGCGAACAGAAAGAGGATATCGAGGTAGTACCCCCACGGGCTCCACGCCCCACGCGCCCGCAGGAACGGGTAGTCGAGGTGATGCACACCCCAGAGGACCAGGGCGCCGGAGAGCAGCGCGGCTCCCGTCGCCCGCACGCGGTGGTAGTAGCGCAGGAAGGTCCACCCCGTCCACAGCGTCACCAGGCTGAGGAACAGGACGGCGGGACCGGCGGCCAGGAGGAAGTTGTCCAGTCGATAGATGGCGATGTAGGACCAGGCGGGCGGAAACAGCACCAGCAGGCCGTAGCGCCGGCGCCATTCCAGCTGCCAGGAGAAGACGAGGGCCGCCCAGAGCAGCGCGAGCGCCGTCCAGCCGGTCAGCACCTGGTGCCAGTAGAGCCAGGACCACTGATGTGAGGCGAGGAAGCTCACGATGGCCCCGACACGGAGCAGATACAGAGACCAGGCGACGGCCAGCCATCCCAGGTAGGGCTTGCGATAGCGCCGGTACAGCAGCGCGCAGAGCGCGGCCAGGCCGAGCGTGATCGCCGCCAGCAGCACTGCGGCGTGCAGCTCGGTGGTGGGCGGGAAGGGCGTCAATGGCGTCTGGCTCACGTTGCAGGATTGTATATTCGTTCGAGTCGTACCACCAACTGAGGGGGCGAGGATGCGATGTGCTGTACTTGTCTCTGCCGTCACGCTGGGGCTCGCATGGAGCGGGCTCCGGCCGTCGGTGGCAGCGGCGCAGCGGTTTCAGGGGACGATCCGCTTCACGGTCCACGATGAGAACGGCCGCACCACGGAGATCACGCAGTACGCCAAACCCGGCAAGTCGAGCTTCATGGCCGCGGAGGCCGGAAAGCCGGGTGGCGGCATGATCGTGGATTCGACCGCCGGCACGTTCACCATGATCGACGGCGAGCACAAGACCTACACCGTGATCAACCTGGTGGCGATGCAGCAGATGATGCAGGGGATGGCGGGCATGGCCAGAGGGATGCAGGGGACGCGGCGCGGCACGGCCGACGCCGAAGCCGGGCACAAGGGGACGATCACGGCCACGGGACGTTCGGAGGTCGTCGCCGGCGTGACCTGCCAGGTGTACGCCTATGACGGCACGAACAACGGGAAGCACGATACGGGCGAAGTCTGTCTCGCCAAGGGCGCCGGGCTGATGGTAGGGGGCGACGTGATGGGGCAGATGCCGGGGATGATGGGGATGCAGCGCCAGACGATGCAGCAGCGCATGCAGGCGTGGGGTCCTCTCGGGACGATGCTGTCGCAGGGATACGGCGTTCTCAAGGGGACGAATTACGAGGACGGCAAGCTCAAAGGCACGCTGGAGGTGACCGCGTTCCAGCGCGGGGCGCCGCCCGATGCCGCCTTCCACGCGCCGCCGGGGTTCACGGAGAAGACGGTGGGCGACATGATGGGCGGCAGCCGGCGTCCGTAACCGCCGGGAGCCGCAGTCATGAACCGGGCCGCGTCGCCCATCGCGACGTGGCCCGTCGTACGTTCAGGCGGTGAACCTCACGGCGGCGGCAGCCTCCCGCATCCGCTCCCACAGGGCCTCGACGTGCGCCCGCTCGGTCGTTTCGACGCCGATGGATACCCGCACGGTCCAGCGACCCGCCAGCACGGCGGCGTGGAGGAACGCGGCCCCGGACGCGTTCACCCGTCCCATCCACTCCAGCGTGTGGCGGTCGAGCGCTTCGCCTTCGAGGCCCGGTGGGTGGTGCCGCACGCACACCGTCTGGAGCGGCACCGGCGCTACCCGCTCCCACGGCGGCGTCGCATCCACCTGGGCGGCGAGCCACTGCGCATTCGCGAGATCGCGGCGTAACCGGGCCTGCAAGCCGGCCACGCCTTCGGTCCGGATCAAGGTCCACAGCTTCAAGGCACGAAAGCGCCGTCCCAGCGGGATGTTCCAGTCGCGCAGATTGACGGTCTGCGCGTCGGCCGGGGTGCGCAGGTAGCTCGGATTGGTGGACATTACCCGTACCAGGTGCTCGACGTCGCGAACGTAGTAGAGCGAGCAGTCGAATGCCGCGCCGAGCCATTTGTGGGCGTTGATGACGATCGAGTCGGCCGCTTCGATCCCGCTCCACAGGCGGCGGCACTCGGGCAGGATCATGGCGGAGCCGGCCATCGCCGCGTCCACGTGCAGCCAGCATCCGTACTCGCGCGCCAGCGCCGCGATGGGCTCGAGCGGATCGCACGCCGTGACCCCCGTCGTGCCGACGGTGGCGACGATCGCGCACGGGACGAGGCCCCGCGCCCGGTCGGCCGCGAGCGCAGCCTGCAATGCATCGGGGCGCAGCGCGAACGCGTCGTCCACGGGAATCGTCCGAAGGTGATCCCGGCCGAATCCCGCGAGCAGCGCCGCCTTCTCGACCGAGCTGTTGCTCTGCGCCGTGGTGTACACCACGAGCGGATGCGTCACCGCCTGCAGGCCACCGGCGTGCAGGCTGAAGCCGCTGGCGCGCTCGCGGGCACACAGCAGGGCGACCAGCGTGGCGGTCGAAGCAGTGTCGTGGATCGCGCCGTGCCAGGCGGGAGAAAGGCCCACCATCTGCCGCACCCAGTCGGCGGTGAGCTGTTCCAGCTCCGTCAGGGCGGGGGACGCCTGCCAGTTGAGCCCGATCACGCCGAGCCCGGTGGAGAGGAAATCGCCCAGGGCGCTCGCGAGCGACCGGTTGGAAGGGAAATACGCGAAGAACGAGGGGTGTTGCCAATGCGTGATGCCCGGCAGGATCGTCCGCTCCAGGTCGTGCAGCACGGCGTCGAACGGCTCGGGCTCCTGCGGCGGCTCGGCGGGGAGCCGTCCACGCACCTCGCCCGGCGACACGCGGGAGAGCACCGGGAAGGAGGCGACGCGCGTCTGGTAGTCGGCAATCCAGTCCACCACCCGGTGGCCCTCGCGGCGGAATTCCTCAGGCGTCATCGGCGGCTGCGCCACAGGCGCTTCAAGAGGGAGATCTGACCGCCGTGGTAGCAGTCGTGCGCCGCGATCCCCACGATCATTTCACCGAACGTCCAGCGTTTGCCCGCGGGAGGGATCCGGTTCCAGCGGCCGGCCGGAAACCGCCTGATCGCCCGGACCAGCGCCGCGTGCTCGGCGGCGAGCAGCGCGCGGTCCCTGGCCCAGCCCCGCGCATCCGGCCGAGCGGGCAGCGCGGGCCAGTTGGCGGGCGCGCGGGGAAACGGGGGACCATCCGGCACGAGATGGCGGCGCACGGCGTAATTCCAATACGCGATGTGCAGCACCAAATCCCAGATGCTGTGTCTCCCCGGTGCGGGTCGCCACCGCGCCTGGGCCGCCGTCACGCCGCGCAGCGCGCCCGCTACGGTCGGACCGTGCCACGCCCCACGCCCGCGGGGATCGAGCTCGGCGGTCAGCAGCGCATGGATCATGGCTCGAACCTGACGGCGTTCTTATTGATGGGCAAGGGGTTAGCTGGGGTTGCGACGGCGATATCCCCATGATATCATATTGGTAGCAACCTACCAGCGAGGGTATCCCTGTGGTCCGCGAGTCCAGAATTCACGCCCTTCCCGGCGGCGTCATGATTCTCGTGCTGCTCGTGCTGACGGGACTGACCGTCTGGCGGCTCGTCGAGGCGGCGCTGACAGGCTCCGCCTGGCCCATCGGGTCGTGGTCGCTGGCCGTCGCCATCGTGACCGTCCTCTGGTTCGGGTTCTTCGTGGTGCAGCCGAACTTCGCGCAGGTGCTCCAGTTGTTCGGTCGCTACGTGGGCAGCGCGAAGGACGCCGGGTTGTGGTGGGCGAACCCGCTCTACACCAAGCGACGCGTGTCGCTGCGCGTGCGCAACTTCGAGACGGCGAAGCTCAAAGTGAACGATCACAGCTCCAATCCGATCGAGATCGCGGCGGTGGTGGTGTGGCAGGTGGTGGACACGGCGGAGGCCGTGTTCGAGGTGGACGACTACGACAACTACGTGCACGTGCAGAGCGAGTCGGCACTGCGTGGGCTCGCGAACCAGTATCCCTACGATGCGCACGAGGAGGGCCAGATGGCGCTGGCCAGCCACACCGCCGAGATCGCCGAGAAGCTCAAAGGCGAGATCCAGGAGCGGCTGGCCAAAGCCGGCGTGCGGGTGCTCGAGGCGCGCATCAGCCATCTGGCCTACGCGCCCGAGATCGCGTCGGTGATGCTGCGACGCCAGCAGGCGAGCGCCATCATCGCGGCGCGCCGCAAGATCGTGGACGGGGCGGTGGGGATGGTGGAGCAGGCGCTGGCGCAGTTGTCCGAACGACAAATCGTGAGCCTCGACGAAGAGCGCAAGGCGGCGATGGTCAGCAACCTGCTGGTCGTCCTGTGCTCCGAGCAGGGGACGCAGCCCGTCGTCAACACCGGCACCCTGTACCACTAGGGAGGCGGAGCCCGTGGCGGAGCGTCGCCCATTCCTGCTCCGGATCGACTCGGCGCTGTATGACACCCTGCAGCGCTGGGCGGGTGACGAGCTGCGCAGTCTCAACGGTCAGATCGAATTCCTGCTGCGGCGCGCTGCGGTGGAGGCGGGCCGGCTGCGGGGAGAGGGGACCCGGGATGGATCGCATCGCTCGCCGTAGAGGACTCGTGCTCGCACTCGTGGCGCTGGCGGCCACGGGCGAGCGGCTTCGTGCCCAGCAGCCGGCGGGGTTCGCCGGGCTGTACCGGATGTTCCAGGCCGGATCCGAGGTGGGCCGCGAGCAGTTCCGCCGCGCGCCGGGCCTCGCGGAGATGTCGGTCGTCGTGCCACTGCTCGGGCTGAAGCTCGACAGCCGCACCGAGTTCGACTCCACCGGCAGCTTCCGGCGCTTCGAGGCGCAGGTCTACAATGCCGCGGGCGACAGCCTGCGCGGCTCCTACACGGTCACCGCGGACGGCGATACGCTGCGTGTCGTCCGCATGACGCCGCGCGGCGAGAGCCACGCCGGGACGGTCCCGGGCCGGGTGGCAGGGGTCATCCCGGCCCAATCCGTCGCCGTGATCGCACTCCTGGCGCGGCGCTTCAGCCGTGACACGGTGGTCCGCATGCTGCCAATGGGCGGCGATTCTACGTTGCCCGTGAGCGTCCTGCACCGCGGCGACACCGCGGTGGTGACGCTGGCCGGCGTCGAGGCCCGCACGGTGGTCGCCGCCGGCCGCCCGGGGACGATCGACGTGCCGATGAGCCGGGTGCGGGCCGACCTGTGGGACGGGCGCGATTCACTGCCCCCGCTGGCCGGCCTGCGGCGTCCGGTGCCGGACTATCGGGCTCCGGACGGCGCACCGTACACGGCGACCGAGGTCCTGGTCCCGATTCACCCGGCGGCGGGAGACACTTTCTCGCTCGCGGGGACGCTCACCCTCCCCACCGGCGCACGCGGACCGGTCCCCGTCGTGGTGACGATCACCGGGTCGGGCCGGCAGACGCGCGATGAGGACCTGTGGCCGCTGCTGCCTGCGTATCGACCGTTCCGCGAAATCGCCGCACGATTGGGCGCCGAGGGGATCGGGGTGCTGCGACTGGACGACCGCGGCATCGGGGGGTCCGGCGGTGGCGAGGGGACCACGGCCGACTACGCGGACGACGTGCGGCAGGTGGTGGCGTGGCTGCGGCACCGTCCCGGTGTGGCACCCCGGCGGATCGCACTGCTCGGCCACAGCGAGGGCGGGGCGATTGCGCCGCTGGTCGCGGCGCAGGACTCCGGGCTCGCCGGGATCGTGCTGCTCGCCGGGCCGGGGAAGACTGGACGGGCGATCCTCGTCGACCAGCTCCGCCGTCCGATCGAGACCGCCCCGGGGCTCTCCGACTCGGCCCGGGCCGCGCAGCTGGCGGGGGTGCCGCAGGCGGTCGAGCAGATCGTCCAGTCGAGCCGGTGGATGCGGTGGTTCGGCGACTACGACCCGCTCGCGACGGCGCGGCGCGTGACCGTGCCGGTGCTGATCCTCCAGGGCGCGCTGGACCGGCAGGTCTCGGCGGGGCAGGCCGACACGCTCGCCGCTGCGTTGCGGGCGGCCGGCAACCGCGACGTCACCGAAAAGGTGTACGCGGGGCTGAACCATCTCTTCCTGCACACCCTCAGCGACGGCTCGCCGAGCGAGTATCCCACGTTGCAGGACACGAAGCTGCCGGCTCAGGTGCTCGACGACCTCGCGGCCTGGCTCAGGATGAAACTCACAGTTCCCGGACACTAGCCGGGCAGCATCAGCAACCTTTCGCACGACCCCGGCGTCATACTCGGTAATCCCGACCCGGGGCCGTGCCATGTCGAAAGCGATCGTCGTCTTCGCGGTGCTGATCGGCGCCGCGCCGCTCGCCGCGCAGAATGTGCACCCCACAGCACCTCCGGATGTACGGGCCGTCGCGCTCCAGGAACCGATCCACCTGGATGGGAAACTGGACGAGGCTGTGTGGCACACGGCTCCAGCGGCGACGGGATTTCGGCAGAACCAGCCTGACGAGGGACAGCCCGCAACCCAGCGCACCGAGGTCCGCTTCGCGTATGACGACGCGGCGATCTACGTCGGCGCCCGGATGTACGAGGATTCCGGCGCGCGTGGGGTGCAGACCCGTCTGGTGCGACGCGATGCTCAGACCGACGCGGACTACTTCCAGGTCATCTTCGACACCTATCACGATCACATCGGCCGGCTGTTCTTCACCGCGAACCCTTCGGGCGTGCGGGCGGATGCCAACGGCCTGGGCGGCGGCGGGGACGATTCGTGGGACCCGGTCTGGGAAGTGAAGACGAGTATCGACTCGCTCGGCTGGACCGCCGAGATGCGGATTCCGTTCTCGCAGTTGCGCTACCCGACGACCCAGGCCGAGCAGACCTGGGGTCTGCAGATGTGGCGGCAGGACACGCGGCTCAACGAGGTATCGCAGTGGGCGTTCTGGCATCTGAACGAGAGCGGCGGCCCGTCGCGCTTCGGCCATCTGACGGGGATAGTGATCCATCGGGCACCGGGCAAGGCCGAGGTATTGCCGTACGTGGTGGGCCGGTCGTCCAATGTGCCCGTGAGCGATCCGACCGATCCGTTCGAGAAAGCGCACGCGATGGACGGTCGCGTCGGGGGGGACGCACGCTTCCTGCTGACGTCGAACCTGACGCTGGCCGCCACGGTCAATCCGGATTTTGGCCAGGTGGAAGTCGACCCTGCGGTCGTGAACCTCTCCGCGTTCGAGACGTTCTTCCAGGAGAAACGGCCGTTCTTCGTCGAGGGATCGAGCTACTTCGGTTTCGGGGGACTGAACTGCTTCTTCTGTTCCAACGTGTCGAGTTTGTCGATGTTCTACACGCGGCGCATCGGGCGCTCGCCGCAGCTGCCCGGCAACGCCTATGCGACGGGCGGAGACTACGCGGAGATTCCCGACAACAGCACGATCCTGGGGGCCGCGAAGCTCACGGGCCGGACGCCTACGGGGTGGTCGATCGGCGGGCTCGACGCGGTGACGGGACGCGCGCAGGCGACGGTGCAGATGCCCGGGGGAGCGCGGACCCACCGGACCGTTGAGCCGTTCACGAACTATTTCGTGGGGCGCGTGGCCAAGGATCTGCGCGGCGGCGCGACGGTGATCCGCGCCATGGCGACCTCCGTCTACCGCAACCTCGACGATCCGTTCGTCGCCGACTCCCTGAGCCGGCATTCCGAATCGTTCGGCCTGTCCACCGACATGTGGTTCCACAGCCGGGACTACCACCTGATGGCGCAGGTGGCGGGGACGAACGTGTCCGGCGACTCGTCCGCGATCCTGCGCCTGCAACGGTCGAGCGCCCGCTATTTCCAGCGGCCCGACCGCGGCAACGGCTCGAACGGGTTCCTGAGCGACCGTTACGATCCGTCGCTCACGTCGCTGCGCGGCCTCGGGGCGTACGCCCGGTTCGCGAAAGACCAGGGCAATCTGCTCTGGGAGGTCTCCACCAACCTGCGGACGCCGGGCTTCGAGAACAACGACATCGCCTTCCTGTCGCGGGCCGACTACTGGTGGATGAGCGGCAACGTCCACCGCATGTGGACCAAGCCGACGACCTGGTACCGCCAGCTGTTCTTCATCGTGGGTGGGCAGCAGCAGTACAACTTCGACTGGGACCTGACGCAACGGCAGGGGCAGCTCTGGGGGCAGATCGTATTGCACAACTACTGGAACATCAGCGCGTTCTGGATCGCGCGGCCGAGCGTGCTCGACGACGGGCTGTCGCGCGGCGGACCCGTGCTGCGCCGGCCGGGGGCGGACTTCTGGGAGGGGAACCTCTCCTCCGATTCGCGGAAGGCGGTGGTGGTCAATGCATCCGGCAGCTACAGCCGGTCGCCCGAAACGAACCCCAGCTGGTCGACGAATCTCACGGTGCAGCTGCGTCCAGCGTCGAACCTCACGCTCTCGCTGGGGCCCGGCTTCTCGCACGACGAGACGAGCGACCAGTTCGTGCGGAAGGTGACCGATCCAACCGCGGCCACGTTCAACGGCGTCCGCTACGTCTTTTCCGATCTCCGGCAGAACGCGGTGTCCATGGACACGCGGTTCAACGTCACCTTCACACCGAATCTGACCCTGGAACTGTTTCTCCAGCCGTTGATCGCGAGCGGGCACTATTCGCGCTACAAACAGTTCGCGGCGCCGCGCAGCCTCGCGAAACAGGTGTATGGAGAGGATGTGGGGACCGTGTCGATCGTGCCGCGGACGGGGCAGCCGGACTCGATCGCCATCGATCCCGACGGCGGCGGTCCGGCACAGGCCTTTTCCATCGATGACCCGAGCTTCGTGTTCCGCGCGCTGCGCGGCAACGCGGTGCTGCGCTGGGAGTACCGGCCCGGCTCGACGCTGTTTCTGGTGTGGACGCGCAGCAGCGAGTCCGCGCTCAGCCGCGGGACGATCGACTTCGGGCCGGATGCGCAGGCGCTGTTCCGGGGGCCGGCCGAGAACATCTTCCTCTTGAAGATGAACTTCTGGCTGGGCTTCTAGTCCTTGCGGACCGAGCGCCCGACCAGGATCGTGACGTTGTCGGTACCGCCCGCGTCGAGGGCGTCCTCGAGCAGGCGCTCGCACGCCTGCTTGGCGGACGTCATCGTCGCGAGGCGCTCGCGGATGCGATCGTCGCCGACGTGTTTCGTGAGGCCGTCCGAGCACAACAGGCCCACGTCACCCCACACCTGATCGAATCGCGTGACGACCGGCGCCGCCTGCGGGCCGCCGATCGCGCTGGCCAGCACGCCGGCCCAGCGGGTGTTGAGGAGATCGGTGCGGGTAATGACGCCCTGGTCCAGGAGCTCCTGCGCCATCGTCTGGTCCCGCGAGATCTGTTGCAGCTCGCCGTCTCGCAGGATGTAGCAGCGACTGTCCCCCACCTGCAGGAGGTAGGCGCGCGGCCACACGCCGAGCCAGAGCGTGAGCGTGGTGGCCATCCCGGCCCGCTCGGGATCGTCCATGGCCTGCCGCGAAACGTCCATGTGGCACCGCAGCGCCGCTTCCTCCAGGGCCTGCGGAAAGGCCGCCTCGTCGGTCGGGTCGGCCGTGTAATAGCACTCCAGGCTCTGCGTGACGTACTGGGTGATCGCCTCGGCCGCCAGCCGGCTGGCCTCCGCTCCGCCCGGCGCGCCGCCCACGCCATCGGCGACCATCGCCAGGAACGCCAGCCGCTCGCCTGCGACGAGCTGTCCGGCGCCGGGCAGGCTCGTCACATGGACCTCCATCTGCTTGTGCAGCGAGGCGATGAGGAAGTGGTCCTGGTTGCCGCGGCGGACTTTGCCGGGATGGGTGAGTCCGAACGCGTCGATCTCGTCATCGCGCGGCTTGCGACCGGCGTGACGGATATGGGTGCCCCCCGACTGGCGCGGCGCCGTCACGGATTTGCTCCGCGTTCGACCCGGGCCATACCCGCCGGCATCGGTACGGCCACCGCTTCTCCCCGCGCGGTGATCACCCCGCCCGCCGACACGGTGGACTCCACGACCACCTTGCGCGGCGTTCGCTCGCGCACGCGGGCCCGGATCTCGAGCTCCGGCCCGAGCGGCGTGGGTTTCAGGTAGTCGACCCGGAGCGCGGCCGTCACGAAGCGGGGGGAGGGGGCGTCGCCGACGTCGCGGCCCTCCGCCCGGAGCGTCGCGGCGGCCGCCGTCCCCATCGCGTGACAGTCGATGAGCGAGGCGATCAGGCCGCCATACACGTACCCGGGAAGCGCCATGTGCTCCGGTGCCGGCCGGAAGCGGGCGACCGTGTCCTCGCCGTCCCAGCGGGTCTTGAGCTGCAGGCCGTGCGCGTTGAGGCGGCCGCACCCGTAGCAGTGCGAGAAGTCGTCGGGATAGAAATCCTGAACGGCGCGGGCCGGCGTTTCGGGCACGTCAGCGGCTCCCGAGGATCTCGGTCTTGTCCGGCAGATTGGGAACGACGCACAGGAACTCGAACGGCTCGCCCGGCTGAGCCTCGTACCAGTGCGGTGTGCCGGCCGGGATGTAGACGACGTCGCCGGCGCGCACGTCGTGCACCTGGTCGCCGATGCCGATCCGCGCGCGGCCGCGCAGCACGTACTGCTCATGCTCGACCGTGTTTGTGTGCTTCGGCATCCCGCCGCCCGGCTGCATGATGAAGCGGCGCAGCGCGAAATGCGGGCCTTCGTCGGGCCCGATCAGCATCTGGCGGGTCGTGTCCTTGCCGGCGGTCACCGCCTGGGCGGTGACGTCGTCGGCGTGCTTCACGGAGGGCGTGGTCGTCATGGTCGAGCTCACGGCTGAGGGGTGGCGCGCAGTGGCGTGCGGCAAGCGGGCCAGCTGCCCGGCTGGCCATTCGGGGCCGGCTGGAACACGTCGCGACGCGCGCGCGGCATCCGCTCCGGGTCCTCGGCGGCGAGGTAGGCGAGCATCGCCACCAGCGTCGCGTTGTTCCGGATGTCGTCCCAGGAGATCTTGTCGTAGGTGTCGCGGTTCGTGTGCCAGGTGTAGCGGAAGTAGTCCCAGTCGCCCGACCCCAGCCCGAAGCCCGTCGCGCCGCACGTCACGAAGGACGCGTGGTCGGTGCCGCCCCCGCCCGGGGAGCCCGGGAAGCTGAATTTGATGCTGCGCGTCAGGTCCGCCGGGATCTGCGACAGGTAGCGCGCGAGGTTCCCCGCGGCCAGCGTGAAACCGGACGCGCTCATGCTCTCGATGCGGCCGGTCCCGTTGTCCTGGTTGAAGAGCGCCTGCAGGCTGTCGGCGATCGCCGGGTGGTCCTGCACGAACGCGCTCGAGCCGTTCAGCCCCTGTTCCTCGCTGCTCCAGTGCCCCACGAGAATGGTGCGGCGTGGGTGGGGGTACGCCAGCTGCAGCATGCGCATCGCCTCGAGCATCGTGATCGTGCCGGTGCCGTTGTCGGTCGCGCCCGAGCCGCCGTCCCACGAATCGAAGTGCGCCGAGAGCATGACGTACTCGTTGGGCAGCGCGGTTCCCGGAATGCGGGCGATCACGTTGAACACCGGGATTTCGCCGCGCGGCTCAGACTGCGCCTCGAGCTCCACCACCGGTCCCTGGCCATGCTCGGCGAGGCGGAAGAGCAGCCCGTAGTCCTCGCACGACACATCCAGGACCGGGGCGCGCTGGGTCGTGGCGTCGAAGATCTTGTCCACGCCCCAGCCCTGCGACCAGGTGTTGGTGAGGATGCCCGCGACGCCGGCGGCGTCGAGGCGCCGTTGCATCCCCTGCAGCGCCTGGCGCGTCGTGCCGAACCCCGCCCGGCTGTAGCGCTGGTTCCAGGCCTGGAGCGCCGCGGTACGGCGCGCTTTCATCGAATCGGTCGTGGCCGCGGTGCCCCACTTCTCCCAGCTGGTGTCGGGGCGGCACGTCGGCTGGGCGAACGACGCCAGCACGAACTTGCCCCGGGCCTGCGGCAGCCAGGCGGCAAACGCGGCGCTGTCTGCGACGTCGGGGAACACGATCACCGGGGCGCGCACGGGGCGTCCCTTGGGCGTCCCCGGGCTCCAGGCGAGCATCATCGCCTCGAGCGAGCGCACGCGGGGTGCCACGAGGTCGAGGTGCGTGACGCCGCGTTGCCAACCGCGCCAGGTGCCGTACTGCTCCTTCTTCGCGTCCACGCCCCACCCCTGGTAGGTCTTCACGAGCCAGTCCTGCGCGGCCTCCATCGCAGGCGAGGCGGTGAGCCTCGGCCCCAGCGAGTCGAACAGCACCTGCGCGAGCGTGCTCGCCTGGGAGCTGTCCATGCCGAGGGCCCAGAGGCGGCGCAGCACGGGGTTTTCGACGGTGAAGCCGGAGGGCTGGCCGAAGAACTGGGCGGAGGCGGGGACGGCCACGATGGTGATTCCAGCGAAGACTGACAGAAGGCGGCGCACAGAGGCTCCTCCACGAGGGACGGACTCTAAGGTGCGCCGCGAAAGCGCGAGGTCAAGCCGCGAACGTCACCCCAGCACCTCGAGCGCCACCTCCACCTTCCCGAACGGCGCGCTCACCTGCACGCCCTGCACGAGCCCCCGCACGCGCTCGAACATCTCCCGCGCGATCGCCACGCCTTCGGCCAGGGCGGCGTCCTTTCCTTTTTCCTGCGCCGCACGCATCCGTGCCAGCACTTCTTCCGGCACCGACACTCCCGGGACCTCGTTGGCGAGGAACTCCGCGTTGCGCAGGGAGACGAGCGGCCAGATCCCCGCGACGACCGGGATCCGGTACGACTCGACGCGCGCCAGAAACGCCTCGAGCTGCCGCGGATCGAACACGGGCTGCGTCACGGCGAACTCGGCGCCGGCGTCGACCTTCCAGTGAAACCGCGACAGCTCCCGGTCGGGGTCCACGGCGGCCGGGTTGACCCCGACGCCGATGACCCAGCGCGTTGCGCTTCCCCCGCCGATCGGGTTGTTCCCGGGGTCGAGGCCGTGGTTCAGCCGGTACACGAGATTGGTGAGCCCGATCGAATCGATGTCGAAGACGGCGGTCGAATCGGGATAGGGACCCATCTTGGGCGGGTCGCCCGTGATGATCAGGATGTTGCGCAATCCCGCGGCCGCCGCTCCCAGGATGTCCGACAGCATGCCGAGCAGGTTGCGGTCGCGGCAACAATAATGAATCACGGTCTCGAGCCCCGTCTCGCGCTCGATCAGCATCGCCGAGGGGAGCACGCCCATGCGACTCTGCGCCCGGGGGCCGTCGGGGACGTTGACGGCGTCGATGCCCGCTTCCTTGAGGGTGCGGCACTGGGCGAGCATGGGGGCCGGGTCCACCCCTCTCGGCGGGACGATCTCGACGCTCGTCACGAATTCGCCGCACGCGAGCTTCTTCCCCCAGTGGGACCGCGCGGCCATCGGGACCGGTGAGACCCCGGCCGGAGCGGTCACCTCGTTCCGCGACACGACGACGCCCGAGCTGCGCGGCGTCACGCTCGCCAGATAGTCGCGCATCTTGCGGATGTGCTCTGGGGTGGTGCCGCAGCAGCCGCCCACAAATCGCGCGCCGGCCTCCACCAGGCGCCGCGCGTAGCTCGCCATGTACTCCGGCGAGGCGAGGTAGATCTTGCGGTCTCCCACGTCGCGCGGCAGCCCGGCGTTGGGCTGCGCCGACAGGGGGACGTCGGTCACCTTCGCCATGTGCTCGATGGCGTCGAGCACGCCGGCCGGACCGACGGAGCAGTTCACGCCGATCACGTCCGCGCCCCACGCGGTCAGCTGGCGGGCGAAGTCCTCGGGCGCCGTGCCGTAGGCGGTGAGCCCATCGGTGCCGATGGTCATCTGCGCCACGGCGGCCAGATCGGACGCCTCGCGCACGGCGCGCAGCGCGGCATGCAGCTCCTCGACGTCGCTGAACGTCTCCAGCACGAACCCGTCCACCCCGCCTTCCAGCAGGCCGTCTACTTGGCGCCGGAACAGATCGCGGGCCTCGTCGCGCGAGGTCGGGCCGAAGGGCTCGAGGCGGACGCCGAGCGGACCGATCGCGCCGACGACGGTGACGCGGTCTCCTGCGGCCGCCCGCGCGAGCTGTGCGGCGGCGCGGTTGATCTCCGCGGTCTGGTCGGCCAGGCCGTGGGCCCCCAGCTTCAGGGGCGTGGCGCCGAAGGTGTTGGTCTCGATGATCTCCGCGCCGGCGCGCACGTATTCCTCGTGCACCTCGCGCACCAGCTGCGGCTGCTTGACGCACAACTCGTCGTAGCAGACGTTGAGAAAGAATCCCTTGGCGTAGAGCATCGTCCCCATCGCGCCGTCGAACAGGTGCACGCGATGGTCGTCGATCAGGTGTCGCAGCGTCGGAGCCATGGAGCCATCAATCTAGCACGGACTCGGATTCTCCCTAGATTCCCCCAATGCCCAACATCGCCCATTTCCATCCGCAGATCGTCCATTTCGCCATCGTCCTGCTGCTGGCGGGCGTGGTGATGCGCTGGATCTCGCTCACCGGCAAGGTTCCCTTCGCGGGGCCGGCTGCGACGACGGCACTGCTCTGCGGCGCGGTCGCCGCGTGGCTGGCAGCCACGTCGGGGACGCAGGCGCATGGGCCGGTGGAGAGGATTCCCGGCGTCGCAGCGGCCGTCCAGGCGCACGAGGAATGGGGCGAGCGCGCGCGCACCATCGCCCTCATCGTGGGAGGATTGGAGCTGCTGGCGCTGGTGCTGCTACGGGTCAAGCCCGTGCTGCGGCGCTGGGCCGAGGTGGCGTCGGCGCTGGTCGGGCTGGTGGCTGGCTATGCGGTGTTCGAGGCCGGGCAGAAGGGTGGGGAGCTGGTCTACACCTACGCGGGCGGTCCCGGTCTGCGCACGGGTGACACGACGGACATCGGCCGTCTGCTCGCGGCGGGTCTGTACGAGCAGGCGATGGTGGATCGCGCGCGGCACGAGTCGGCCGGGGCCGCCGCGCTGATCGAGGAGCTGGCCCGCCGCTCCCCCAACGACACGGCCGTCGCGCTGGTGCGGGTGGAGTCCATGCTGCGCGACCGAAACGACCCGCACGGGGCGCTCGCCGCGCTGGCGGCGCTGCACCTCCCGGAGGACAACCCGCGCCTCGCGGTCCGGAGCGGCATGCTCGCGGCTGATGCCTGGGCCGCGGCGGGTCAGCCCGATTCGGCGCGTGCGGTGCTGCGCGGCCTCGTCGCGCGGTTCCCGCAGTTCCAGCGGATCAAGGACCGCCTCGCGCAGCTCGGCGGGTAGCGACATGTCCGATCTGGCCGCGGCCCGCGTCCAGATGGGGATGTCGCTCGCCTTCCACATCGTCTTCGCGGTCGTGGGGATCGCGATGCCGGTCCTCATGGTCGTGGCCGAGCGGCGCTGGCGCCGCTCCGGCGATCCCATCCACCTGGACCTCGCCAAGCGGTGGGCGCGTGGCACCGCGATCCTCTTCGCGGTGGGTGCCGTGTCGGGCACGGTGCTGTCGTTCGAGCTCGGCCTGCTCTGGCCGGAGTTCATGCGGTTCGCGGGCGCGATCATCGGGATGCCGTTCTCGCTCGAAGGGTTCGCGTTCTTCACCGAGGCCATCTTCCTCGGCATCTACCTCTACGGTTGGGAGCGCGTGAGCGCGCGCGCGCACCAGCTCGCGGGCGTGATGGTGGCGGTGAGCGGCGCGTTGTCCGGGGTCTTCGTCGTCATCGCCAACGCCTGGATGAACGCCCCCACGGGCTTCGATCTGGCCGGCGGCCAGCCGACGAACGTCCGGCCGCTCGCGGCCATGGCGAACGCGGCGGCGCTGCCCCAGGTGCTCCACATGACCCTGGCGGCCTACGCCGCGACGGGGTTCGCCGTGGCCGGAATTCACGCGTGGCTGATCCTGCGGGGGCGGCGCGCGCCGTTTCATCGGCACGCGTTGGCCATCGCGTTGCTCGTGGGCGCGCCCGCGGCCATCCTGCAACCGCTCTCGGGCCACCTCGCGGCGGCCCATGTCGCGCGACATCAGCCTGGCAAACTCGCCGCCATGGAGGCGTTGTTCGAAACCCGGGCCGGCGCTCCGGTGACCCTGGGCGGCTGGCCCGATGCGTCGGCCCGACGCACCCGGTTCGGTCTCGAAGTCCCCTACGTGCTCTCGCTGCTCGCCTTCGACGACCCGCGGGCGGTGGTCCGCGGGCTCGATACGGTGCCGCGGGATGAATGGCCGTCGTTGCCAGCCGTGCACCTCTCGTTCCAGCTGATGGTCGCCTGCGGCACCTACATGGCGCTGGTCGGCCTGTGGGCGGCCTGGCTCGCGCGCAAGAAGGTCGATCTCTCCGCGCGACGCAGGTTCCTGTGGTCGCTCGTCGTGGGCGCGCCGCTCGGTTTCGTGGCGATCGAAGCCGGCTGGATGGTCACCGAGCTGGGGCGCCAGCCGTGGGTGATCTACGGCGTGCTGCGCACCGCCGATGCGGTGACCCCGATGCCGGGGCAGATGTGGCGGACGGGAGTGTTCGCGCTGATCTACGTGTTCCTGGCGGTCGTCGTGACCGTGCTGCTGTCGCGGCAGATCGTGCGCAGCCCGATGCACACGGGCGAGTACAAGGCGCCATGAGTCTCGCGGATGCGGTGGCGGGAACGCTGGTGGTGGCGCTCAACGCCTACGTGTTGTCGGGCGGGGCGGATTTCGGCGGCGGCGTGTGGGACCTCGTGGCGAGCGGTCCGCGCAAGCGTGCCCAGCGCGACCTGGTGGCGCAGGCGATCGGCCCGGTGTGGGAGGCGAACCACGTCTGGCTGATCCTCGCCGTCGTGCTGCTCTTCACCGGTTTTCCGCCGGCGTTCGCGCGGCTGGCCGTGGCGCTCAATCTGCCGCTCACCGGGGCGCTGGTAGGCATCGTGCTGCGGGGCTCGGCGTTCGCGTTCCGGGGCTACGGCGGGGACCGCGATGCCGTGCAGCGGCGCTGGGGGCGACTGTTCGCTGTCGCGAGTCTGATCACTCCGGTTCTGTTGGGGGTTGCCGTCGGAGCCGTGGCTTCGGGCGCGGTCGGGGACGAGGGACGGGGGACGGGGGACGGGTTTGTGACTAACTACGTCGCGACGTGGCTCGCGCCGTTTCCGCTCGCGGTCGGGCTGTTCACGCTGTGCTGCTTCGCGTTTCTCGCCGCGGTGTACCTGACGCTCGAGGCGCCGGAGGGCGCGCTGCGCGAGGACTTCCGGCGGCGCGCGCTGTTGGCGGGCGTGGCGGTGGGTGTCGCGGCCGGCCTGGCATTGATCGTCGCCGGGCCGGGCGCGCCGTTGGTGCGCGGGGGGCTCGTCGGCTCGGATTGGGCACTGCCGTTCCAGCTCGGCACCGGGATCGTGGCGGTCGGGGCGCTCGGTGCCCTGTGGACGCGGCGCTACCGGCTGGCGCGCGCCGCCGCGGCCGCGCAGGTCTCGCTCATCCTGTGGGGTTGGGCGGGCAGTCAGTATCCCTACCTGGTCCCGCCCGACCTCGCGATCGCCGACGCCGCGGCGCCCGCAGTCACGCTGCGCCTCGTGTTGATCGCCCTGGGACTCGGAGCGGCCGTGCTCGTGCCGTCGCTCGTGTATCTGTTCCGGATCTTCAAGGGCGGCCGGCAGGCGTCAGCCGTCAGCCATCAGTAGTCCAGTCGCTTCGCCACCCACCATGCGGCGAGGCCACCGGCGATGAAGCCGACGACGAGACCGAAGGCGCCAAAGAACTGATTGCCCAGCGCACCGACGAGCGTGGCGACCACGAACGCCACCAGCGTCTTGAGGAGTCTCATGATGTCCCCAGAAGGACCCGGACTGCCGCCTCGGTGGTCACGCCGTCGACCGCGACGGTCTTGCGCCGGGCGCTGGCCCCCCGAACGATCGCGACGGCGCTGCGCGGTACGTCGAGGCGTTCGGCGAGGAAGCGTACCAGCTCCTCGTTGGCCGCCCCGTCCACCGGCGGCGCGGCCAGCCGGACCCGGATCGCGTCGCCGTGGCGCCCGGCGACCTCGGTCACTTTGGCTCGCGGCACCACGTGCAGGACGAGCTGCCCGGTCTGTGTCATGCCGACGACCGATAGCTGATAGCCGATAGCGTTCTTATCGCAGCACCTGGAACACGAACTGCTTCAGCAGCCACAACACCAGCAGCGCCACCAGCGGACTGAAGTCGAAGGGGCCGGCGGTCGGGAGTATCCGGCGGATCGGCTCGACGAGCCAATCGGTAAGCCAGTAGAAAGGGCGCAGCCACCGCGTGTATCTGCCGCGGCCGAGCCAGGAGGCCAGGACCCGGATGAAAATCGCGGCGATCAAGACATTGAAGACGACGCCGACGGTGAAGGAGAGCAGCGTATGGCTCCGGATCGCACTGGCGAGTGCGCCCCACGAGGTCAGCGCCCACTGCACGAGCGAGATCACGAGCACGCCGACGACCGCCACGCCGATTACGAGCCACCAGCCGGCCTGCACCGGGTTGCCCCCGACCCGCACCACCCGCCGCTCCACCGGCCGCATCAGCGGATCCGTCAGTTGCCGCAACGCGCGGCCCACCGGTCCGAAGGGCGAGAGCCTCCGGGTGCGTACCAGCCAGCTCCCCAGCGCCACGAGCACCGCGAGGGCGAACGCCGCCAACATGGCGTAGCGAGTCAGCAGCAGGACGTTGAAGGTCATCGTACTTGGCAGTGGGTGCCGTTATAGATAGCCGGGGATGGGGTCATGCGTCAGCAGCCTCGCGTCTGGCGTATCCCGGCCGAGTTGCCCACATTAGCGGCCCGTGATACGCATTCGCCCGCTCATCGTGACCGTCGCCGCTGCCTGCGCGGCGTCCTGCGGCACGGCCCGCGAGCCGGTGTACATCGGCGTGGCTGGCCCCTTCGCGGAGGCGCGCGGGGCCTCGATGCAGCTCGCGGCTCGCCTCGCGGCGAAGCAGCTCAACGACCGCGGCGGCATCGGCGGCCGGCCGGTGCGACTGGTGTTCGCCGACGACAGCAGTGAGGACGGCGCCGCGCTGCGCGCCGCCCAGTCGTTCGTGGACAGCGACCGCGTGGTCGCAGTGGTCGGACATCTGTCTTCGGGTCCCACGCTCACCGCCCTCGGCGTGTACGCCGGGGCGCCCAATCCGATTCCGCTGATCAGTCCGTCCGCCTCCAGTCCCGACCTCACCGGAGCCTCGAAGTGGATGTTCCGGATCTGCCCGAGCGATCTGGCGCACGGCACGCAGCTGGCGCGATACGCTCGCCAGCGTCTCGGGGCGGCGCGGGCGGCGGTCATTTACACGAACGACGATTACGGGCGGGGCGTGCGCCGGACCTTCGTGAGCGAGTTCCAGCGCCTGGGCGGGACCGTCCTGGAACAGGATCCCTATCTCGTCGCGCACGGGTCGCCCGAGCCCTTCGTGGCGCGGCTGCGTCGGGCGGGGGGCGTGGACGTGCTCGTGCTGGCGACGCAGCGAGTGGAGGCGGAAGCGGTGTTGCGGGAAGTGCGGGGCGCCGGGCTCGGCTGGGCGGTGATCGGGGGTGACGCGCTCGTCGGCATCGAGACCGGCGGGCCCCTCGCCGACGGCGTGCGGGTGTCCGTGTCTTATCTCTCCGACCGTACCGGGGAGCGCAACGACGCGTTCGTGACGGCCTACGCCCGTGCCTACGGCCAACGCCCCGACCATCGCGGGGCAGGGACGTACGATGTGATCATGCTGCTGGCCCAGGCCATCGGGCAGGTCGGCACCCAGCGCGATGCCATTCGCGACTACCTGGCGAGCATCGGCCGCGGCCGCCCGGCCTACGAAGGGGTCACGGGACGCATCGCCTTCGATTCAGCTGGCGACGTCCCCGACAAATCCGTCCTGATCGCGGTGGTGCGCGGCGGCCGGCTCGTGACCGAGTGGCAGCCCTAGCGGTGCCGCGCGTAGGTGCCCATCAGCTGGGCGGACGCGAGCACGTGCCCTTCCATCGCCCGCTCGACATCGGCCTTGGTGGCGCCCCGTCGTAACGCGAGCGGGCCGTCCAATGCATACAGCTTGAAGAAATAGCGGTGCGGTCTCCCGGGCGGCGGGCAGGGGCCGCCGTAGCCGCCTACTCCGGAATTGGTCCTTCCTTCTACTCCGGACGCCTCGCTCTCCGGCAAGGCCGTTGCCGTCGCCGGCAGGTTGAACAGCACCCAGTGGACCCAGGTGCCGCCCGGGGCGTCCGGATCATCCATGATCAGCGCGAAGGCGCGGGTCCCGGCGGGCGTGCCGGACCACGCGAGCGGCGGCACGGCGTCCTCGCCGTCACAGGTGTAGCGCGCCGGGATCGCCTCACCCGTGGCGAAGGCCGTGCTGGTCAGCGCGAACGTCATGTCGCGCCCAATGCTTCGCGCACGATGCGCGCCTGCTCGGCCTGGTGCGCGGCGGGATATCCCTCGGCGGGACTGGCCCGCTCCGGCCGCGAGACGTCCTTGATGACGATCTGCGACGGCGTGAGGTCGCGCAGCTTGGGCAGCACGAACTTGCGCGCGCCCATGTTGCGTGGCTCCTCCTGCACCCAGACCACCTCGGCCAGGTTCGGATAGCGCCGGACCAGCTCGCCCGTTTCCGCGGCCGGGAAGGGGTAGAGCATCTCCACGCGGCCGATCGCCACGTGGGAAGCTTGCGCCCGCGCCGGCGAGGCCAGCAGGTCGTAGTACACCTTCCCGCTGCACAGCACGAGACGGGTGATCGCATCGCGCCGCTCCGCCGCCGCGGCGTCGTCGAGCACCGGGCGAAACCGGCCGGTCGCGAGCTCCTCGAGCCGCGAGGTCGCGGCCGGGAGGCGCAGCAGGCTCTTCGGCGTCATGAGGATGAGCGGCCGCACCTCGGGATGCCTGGCCTGGCGGCGGAGCAGGTGGAAGTACTGCGCCGGCGTCGTGCAATTGGCGACCCGGATGTTGCCTTCGGCGCCGAGCGCCGCGAAGCGTTCCACGCGCGCGCTCGAGTGCTCGGGTCCCTGACCCTCGTAGCCGTGCGGGAGGAGCAGGGTGAGCCGCGAGGTCTGGCCCCACTTGGCGAGTCCCGAGATGATGAACTGGTCGATGATGATCTCGCCGCCGTTGGCGAAGTCGCCGAACTGCGCCTCCCACAATACCAGGGCCTCGGGCGCGGCGACGGCGTAGCCGTACTCGAAGCCGAGGCAGGCGAGCTCGGAGAGCGGGCTGTTGTGCAGCTCGAAGGG
>DATGDT010000082.1:0-7630 GCA_035310725.1 Gemmatimonadales bacterium | reverse complement strand
CACGATCAGCGGCCCGTACAGGCCGTGCGCCTGCTGGTAGATGTCGTTGATGTGGGTGTGGTAGATGAAGGTCCCGGCCCGGGGCGGCGTCACCAGGACCTCGAACGAATCGCCCGGCATCGTCGCCGGCTCGACCTGGGTACCCGCGCCGCTGAACCCGGTGACGCCGTCGTAGTAGCTCTCGATCTCCAGGCCGTGCCAGTGCACCTGCGTCATCGCGGGGGTCCGATTGACGACCCAGATGCGGGTCGGCTCGCCACGCTGCAGCACGATCGCGGGTCCCGGCGCGCGCAGCGGGGCGGCCGTGGGGACCTGGTGTCCATCGTCGAGCACGTATCCGAAGTGGCGCGTGCTGTCGCCCGGTCCTGAGTCGGATTGGACGAGGAGGCGAAGGGTGCGCCGCGGCCCGTCGTAGCTATGCCAGCTCGCCGGCTGCCGGATGGTGATCCCCATGACCAGCCCGCCCATGCCGTAACGGGCGTGGTCCATGGGGTGCTCTTCCGGATACCCACCCATCATGTGACGGATCCGGTCGGGCGTGGGCTCGGTGTCGGGAGCCAGCGCCGCGTTGGGAGGCACGTGGTAGTTCAGGTGACAATGGAAGATCCAGTTGCCGGGACGATCGGCGCGCCACACCATGTCCATCGTCGTCCCGTCCCACACGGGCTCGGTGACGTCCATGCGGCGTTGTGCGGGCCAGTAGATCGTGTCCTGAGCGAAGTCGCCGCGCGCGTCCACCCGATAGTAGAACCCATGGAGATGCAGCGGGTGGACGTCGTTCGAGGCATTGATGACGCGCCAGCGGATCGAGTCGCCCATGTCGTAGGTGAGCCGCTCGCTGTACGGCCAGGGACGTCCGTTGACCGTGAACACGTCGTGCCAGAAGTCCGTATCGGGCATCCAGCGCTCGATGACGAACACCCGGTCCGGGCGCGGGGCCGGGCCCGCGGGGTCCACGATCAGGGCGCCGTTCAGCCGGGCATTTTCGCCGGTCCGATCCTCGAACCCTTCCGAGCCCGTGTTGCCCCAGTAATAGAAGGTGCCGGCGGCGTCGGTCACGAAGCTCGCCTCCCCCGTGGCGCCGGCCGCGATGACGAGGGAGTCCATCATCGCGACGCGCCGAGCGGCGAGGCCGTGCACGACCAGGGTCTTCCCCGTCAGGTTCCGCACGCGCGCGTGGATCCGCGTCCCCTGCAGGACCCGGAGCAGCGGGCCGGGATCCTGCAGCGGCTTGCCTTCTTCTCCGAACGCGAAGAGGGCGATGCTGCCGCCGTCAGCGCCGTAGGGCTTCCACTCCCCCGCCTGGGCGACGAGCGACACGGTGAGCACACCGCGCGTCAGCGTCCCGGTCGGGACGCGGTTGTCGTTGAACGAGATGAGCGGAGTAGCTGGAGCTGTCGGACGGACCGGACCGGTGATCGATGCAAGACCGATCAGACACCAGACGGCATGCTTGGTCAATTGCCCTCTCCTAGTTGGGGAACTTCTGGACAAGTACGCGCGACGCCGGGGGTGGGGCTGGGACGCGAGGACGCGGGGGCCGCACGGCCCGGGCATCGTCGCTCGTGGCCGGCAATGAGATGCGAAAGGTTGGCCCGGGTCGAGCGCCCCCGCGTCTAACGCGTCCCAGCCCCACCCCCGGCGTCGCGCCTCTCAGCGAAGTGCCGCGACTACGGCCGCCGGCCCTCGAGCGCCGACTGCAGCTGCCGCAGCACCTCGCCGAGCCGAGCAAGATCCGTTCCGTATTGCGCCCAGTCGCCGGCGCGTTGTGCCGCAACCGCGCTCTGATACAGCTGGACGGCCTGGCGCGTGAGATCCGTGGCGCGACTATCGCCGGGCCGGCCGGCGGGAGACGGGCCGGCCGTCTCGGCCGCCAGCGTGGCGGGAGAAGCCGCACCGGAGAAGAGCTGCGTCAACCCGGCCTCGAGCGTCTCCTCCATCACGACCTGATTCTGGTAGGCGACGACCACGCGCTTCAGCTCGGGGATCCCCCCGCCCTCGGCCCGGAGATAGATCGGCTGCACGTAGATGAGCGACTCCTCGATCGGGATCACCAGCAGATTGCCGCGGATCACCTCGGAGCCGCGCTGGTCCCAGAGCGAGACCTGGCGGGAGATCTCGGGGTCCTGGCTGATCCGGTTGACGATCTGGCCCGGCCCGTAGACGAGACTCTGCTTCGGGAAGCGATACACGATCAGCTTGCCGTAGTGCTCCCCGTCGTTGCGCGCCACCATCCACGAGGCCAGGTTGTCCTTGCCGGTCGGCGTGAACGGCACCATGAAGATGAACTCGGCCTGCCGCTCCCCGGGCAGACGCATCACCATGTGGCGCAGGAAGGGATCCTGCTGCTGGCCCGTGCGCGACAACACCGGCTTCTGCCACTGGTCCTCCCGGTGGTAGAAGGCATCCGCCTCCGCCATGTGATAGGTCGCGTACATGTCGGTCTGCATCCGGAACAGATCCTCGGGGTAGCGCAGGTGCGCGCGCAGATCCGCGGGCATCGTGTAGAGCGGCTGGAGGATGCCGGGGAACACCCCGGCCAGGGTGCGCGCCAGCGGATCGGCCGGATCGGCCAGGTAGGCCGTGACGGTGCCGTCGAAGGCGTCGATCACCACTTTCACGCTGTTGCGGACGTAGTTCGTGCCGTCGTCGAGCGGCTCGGCGTAGGGGTAGCGGCTGGTCGCGGTATACGCGTCGAGGATCCATTGGAGCCGGCCCGAATCCGAGAGCACGAGATAGGGGTCGCGGTCGAAGAACAGGAATGGCAGTGCCGTCTGCGCGCGGTCCCGGATGTTCCGGATGTACAATGCGCGGCTGTCGTTGGTGATGTCGCTCGACAACAACACCTTCAGGGAGCGGAAATAGGCCGCGAGCACCGCTCGGCGCAGCCACGAGCCGACCCGCACTCCGCCCTGCCCCGTGTACGACCCGTAGATGTTCTCGTCCCCCGAGGGATAGTCGAACTCCCGCTGGCCCGTGTTGGCGAACACCCAGGAATCGGTGAGCTCGCCGAAGTAGATCTCCGGACGCGTGACCTTCAGCGACACCGTGGAGACGGGCGGCAAATCCTTTATGAACAAGACCGGCAATCCCTCCGGCGTCACCTGGTTCACCCGCCCCAGGGTGAGTCCCATCCCGTGCGTGAAGGTGAGCCGCTCGTTGATGAACGTGCGCGTCGGCAGCGAGCCCGCGTTCAGCTCGCGCGGTGACAGCAGCACCTGGCGGTACTGCCCGTCGATCCAGTAGCGGTCGTCATCCACTGAGACGAAGTCGTAATAGGTGCGGATCTCCTGCAGCTGCCGGAACGTCTGCAGCAGCGGGTCGCGATCCCACAGCCGCACGTTCTGGATGGTCGCCTGGTTCGCCTCGATGTCGCGCTCGGTGAGCCCGGTCTCGCCGGTCAGGTCGCGCGTCACCACGCTGTCGAGTCCCCATGCCCGCCGCGTCGCCGCGATGTGAAACGCGAGCTGCGGCGTTTCCTTCGCCAGCTCGTTCGGCGCCACGACCAGGCGCTGGATGATCGCGGGGTACAGCGCGACGCCGAGCAGCGACACGCCGAGGTAGACCCCGAGCCCGAGCAGGGTGGCCCGGGCGAGCTGCTGGGTGCGGGTCCCCCACAGCACCAGCGCGGCGGCCACCACTGCCGCCACTCCGGCGAGCCGCAGGCCGAGGAGCTTGGCGTGGAGATCGGCGAAGCTCGCGCCCACCAGCGGTCCTGTCGTCGAGTACAGCAGTCCCGGGATGCGAACGAAGTACACCCGCAACGCCGCCAACAGAAAGAGGAAAGCGATCAACCCGGCGATGTGCCACCGCGCCGACGGCTCCACCGTGACGCGGCGCCCGAGCAGGACGACGTCCCGGCGCAGCACGTACAGCCCGATGCTCCCGAGCAGCGCGATCAGCGTCAGCGCCGTGAGAAAGCCGAGGACGCTGCCCACGACCGGCACCGTGAACACGTAATAGCCGACGTCGCGACCGAAGACCGGGTCCGTGACGCCGAAGGGCGTCCGGTGCAGGAACTGGAGCACGCCGAGCCACCCGGCCGAGGCTCCCAGACCGAACAGCAGCGCCATGCCGATCGCCGTCGGCAGCACCAGCCGGCGCAACAGCCCCATCACTTCGAGGCCGGCCGTCCCCTCGTTGAAGCGCAGGAATACCTGGTCTGGAGCGACCCCACGCTGGGCGAACCGCAGGTTGCCATAGAGGAACGCGAACGCGAACACCCCGGCCCCGATCCCGAGCACCCCCTTGGCCACGAGCCGTGTCGCGAAGACGCGAGCGTAGCCCAGAGCCGTGAACCAGGGCCATTCGGCGGCGAGCGTGATCAGACTGGGAAGAAACAGGACGAGGAGGAAGATCACGAAGAGCAGGATCAGCAGGCGGCGACGGCGCGGTCGAGGAGCTCTCACACGCAGTACGCCCGGGCGGGCAGTCATGCGGGTAAGCTAACGCCAGAGGTGTGGTGCCGTGCGACACCGTTTCGGCATCTACGCGCCACCCTGGCAGGCGCCAATCCGGGACCCTATGATGAGGTTGTTCTACCTTCCGAGGCCGCGCGTGGCCGAGCCGTTTGCCTCCCTGAACGCCGCGCTCGCCGACCACTACCACGTCGAGCGCGAGCTGGGGCATGGCGGGATGGCGACGGTCTACCTGGCCCAGGACCTGAAGCTCCCTCGCCCGGTCGCCCTCAAGGTGCTGCGCCCGGAACTCGCGGCCGCGCTGGGCCCCGAGCGCTTCCTGCGTGAAGTGCGGATCACCGCCCGACTCAATCACCCCCACATCCTCGCCCTGCTCGACTCCGGGGAAGCGCGTGGGCTCCTCTACTACACCATGCCGTACGTCGACGGCGAGTCGCTGCGCGACAGGCTCAACCGCGAGAAGCAGCTCCCCCTGGACGACGCGTTGCAGATCGCACGGGAGGTGGCGGATGCGTTGAGCTACGCGCACAGCCATGACGTCGTGCATCGGGACATCAAGCCGGAGAATATCCTGCTCGAGAGCAAGCACGCGGTGGTGGCGGATTTCGGAATCGCGCGGGCGATCACGGCGGCGGGCGGAGATCGCCTCACCGAGACGGGCATCGCCATGGGGACGCCGGCCTACATGAGTCCGGAGCAGGCGGCTGGGAGTACGGACCTCGACGGCCGGAGTGACCTCTACTCTCTCGGCTGCGTGCTCTACGAGATGCTCGCCGGGCGACCGCCGTTCGTCGGGGCGACGCTGGAGAGCGTGGTGCATCAGCAGCTCACAGCCGAGCCACCGAATGTCACGAGCATCCGGCCGGCGGTTCCCGGGTGGGTCGCGGCCGCGTTGAGCCGGGCGTTGGCGAAGACTCCCGCTGATCGGTTCAACCCAGTAGCGCTGTTCGGGGAAGCGATCACGCCGCACACCTCCGCCGCCGTGGCGCCCGAGCCATCGGCACAAATCGCTGTCAAGCAGCGCCGCATCTCCTGGCGTAACCGTGGGCTGATCGTGGTGGCGTCCTTGGTCGTGATTGCGGGCGCTGCTGCCCTGGGCCGATGGCTCCGGCCGAGCGCTGCAGGCTTGCGCCACCCGCGCACGTCTATCGCGGTGCTGCCGTTCCAGAATCTGAGTGCGGACACTTCACACGCGTATTTCGCCCGGGGCCTGCACGAGGAGCTGCTGACGCAGCTCGCCAAGGTCGCAGCCCTGCAAGTGATCAGCCGGACCTCAGTGACGGAGTACGCGAAGGGGGCGAAACCGCCCAAGGAAATCGCTGACGAGCTGAACGTCGGGTCGATCATCGAAGGCAGCGTGCAGGTGGTAGGTAAGCGGCTGCGGGTGACCGTGCAGCTCATCGATGCGGGGACGGACGAACACCTCTGGGCCGAGCACTATGACTCGACGCTGGACGACGTGTTCGCGGTGGAGAGCGACATTGCGCAGCAGATCGTGGCGGCGGTGGGGGCGACACTTACCGGGACGGAACGGACGGCGATCGCCGAGGCGCCCACCGCGAACGCCGCAGCATACCGACTCTACCTGCAAGGGCTGGAATACTACAGTCCGGCTCTTGTGACGCGCCGCAAACTCGATATCGCGCAAGCCTTCCTCGAGGGAGCGTTGGCATTGGACTCGACGTTCGCCCTCGCGCATGCGACGCTGTCCGTGGTTCACGGCGAGATGTCTTGGTACCGGTGGGATCCGTCGCCGGAACGCCTAGCGCGCCAGCTTGCAGAGGCGCAGACCGCTTTGCGCCTCGCTCCACAGCTGCCGCAGTCGCACATCGCGATGGGGTATGTCTATTACCGCGCACGCCAAGACTGGCAGGCAGCGCTCAAGGAGTTCCGGCTTGCGCTTGAAGGCCTGCCCAATGATGCCGCCGTGTGGACGCGGATCGGTGTCGTCCAGCGCCGCATCGGTAACTGGAACGAAGCGCTGCGCGCCTTCGGCAAGGTCGTGGAGCTCGACCCGCGCAGCGCCGCTGCCTTGAGTAATCTGGGTACCACCCTTGGCTTCCTCCGCCGGTATCAGGAGGCAGTGGACTGGATCAACCGAACCCTGGCTCTCGCGCCGGAAGAAGTAGGAGAAGACGTGGAGCGAGGATCGATCTGGGTCAGTTGGAAAGGACGGTTGGACTCGCTGGGAGCGGCGTTAGATCGCCATCCACCAAATACGGACCTCGGGGCCTCCGGCAGCATCGGCGCGATGCAGGCCCTCAGGTGGCTGTACGCGCGGAGGCCGGACAGCCTGCTGGCGTTGCTGCGACGCACGGGTCAGCCGGCCTTTGTGAGTCAGGAGTTCTATCTGCCGACGGCCCTGTATGCGGCGTGGGCCCACCAACTACAGGGGCATGTTGCGGCGGCACGGGCAGCATTCGATTCGGCTCAATCCCTGCTCGACTCTGCGGTTGCGGTGCTCCCCGACGACTGGCGCGTGCACGCCGCACGGGGCCTGTCGCTCGCTGGTGTTGGACGGCGCCGGGAGGCCGAGGGTGAGGCTCGCTGGCTGCAGCAGACCAAGTCCTATCGCGACGACGCCCTGGACGGCATGTTGCCCGCCGAAGACAGGGCGCGGATTCTCGCCGGGGCCGGCGACGGGGATGCGGCACTCGACGAGATTGAACGGCTGCTTACCCGGCCCTCCTTCCTCAGCGTCCACACGCTCCGCCTCGACCCGCGCTGGGACCCGATCCGCAGCGATCCGCGGTTCCAGGCGCTGCTGGTGAAGTACGCGAACCCGCAGCCGGTACGCTAGGACCCTCGGGGTGGCAGGGTCTCGGCGCATGCGCGAACGCCCCCCCGAGTCGGTTCGTTCACCTTCCATGATCCGGCCGTCTTCGGCTTGAGCGCAAACTGTCTGGATGAGGAATTGGTGGGAGGAAGTCAGGCTGTCTTGGTAGCCACCGCGATCGCGCCGATCAAGCGGTCGATGTCGGCTTCGGTATTGTAGACATGGGGAGACACGCGCAGCGCGCCGCGACTGCGGACGCTCGCGTACACTCGCGCTGTCGCCAGCCGTTGCGGCAGATCGGACGGCACCCCGCCCGGAAACCGGAGGCCCACATAGTGGGGCGCGCGGCGCGCGTCCGGCACCGCCTGGAGACCGAGCGTTGCGGCGCGCGCCACCAGCCGGCCCGTCAGCGCGGCGATCGTCTCGGCAATGTGCG
>DATGDT010000081.1:0-3638 GCA_035310725.1 Gemmatimonadales bacterium | reverse complement strand
GATCGCGCGCATCAGCAGCTCCCCGCTGATCCTCCCTTTCTGGAGGAAATCCTGCGCCCCGGCCTGGATCGCCTGGACGGCCAGGTCGTCCTCTCCGCGGGCGGTGAGCGCGATGACGGGGACGTCCTCGTGCCGCTCCCGGATGCGCACCAGGGCGTCGAGCCCGGGGGCTTCGGGGAGCGACAGATCGAGCAGCACGACGTCGAATTCCTGGCTGCCGAGCAGTTCGAGACCTTCGGCCAGGCCGGGGACGTGGGTCAGATCGTAGGGCACCAGACCCGAGACGGCGGGAACGACTTCGCCCAGCGCCTCCCGGAGCAGCTGGGCATGCCGGGGATTGTCCTCGATCAGCAGGATGCGACTCGCTTCGGTGCCGATGTCCGCCTGCGCCTGACGGGCGAGACGACCTGATGGGCGGGACAGATGCACCTCCACGAAATAAGAGCCGGTTCCCCGATCCGCGGGTAATTTGCCGGTATGACCGCCCCGCGCCAGTCGTCTCGCCCGTTGCGGTTCGCGATGCTGGGCTTCGGCCTGCTCGCCGGGTGTGGCCACTCCCCGGTCTTCGTGACGGCGCCTCCCGATTCGCTCGGCCCCCTCACGACGGCGCTGCCGCGCCGGCTGACCTACTCGACCGGCGACGACCGCCATCCCACCGTCGTCGGAAGCGTCCTGGCGTACAGCCGGCTCGACCCCGATGAGAGGGGCAACGAGCGCTGTCTGGCGCTGCTCCCGGCCGAGGGCGGTACGATCCTCCGCGAGTTCTGTCCGGGAGCTCCCCGCTCGCCGGCCGATACCTTCGTGGACACCTGGACCGAACCGGCCCTCTCGCCGGACGCGCGCCGGGTCGCCTACCTGTGGCAGCAGGGCTCGCTGGTGAGCGTACTCGGGTTCTGGAGCACCGGCATCGTCGTGGCCCCCACCGACCGGGCGGGGGATCACTCCGGTTTCGTGTGGCCGATCCATTACCTCGCCCCCAGCGGGCGGATCGGCGATGCCGTCAGCGCGATCACCTGGGCCGACGACCACACGCTGCGGTTCCTGATGGGCTACGAGTTCATCTTCAAGGTCAAGGGCGGCGGCGTCGTGCGCTATACCGATACCACGTTCCAGTCCTACGGGCTCGCTCAGCTCGACGTCACCACCGGCGTCTTCGCCTTCCCTCCGAGTGGGGACAGCGTCTACGCGTACGCAGCGGCACCGGACGGCGGCCTGTGGCTCGTCCGGAATCAGGACTCCACCCGGCTGCTGCACATCGCTCCGGGGGCGGACAGCGCGACGATGGTCGGCGTCTACTCGGGCCCGGTCCTGGGGCTGGCGAGCATCGGCGGAGTCCCGGCTGCGATCGTGGGGGATAGCGCCATCGAGTGGTTCGAGCCGGGTGACTCGGTGCCGCGCAGAATGCCGGTAGGCTCGGGACTGGGCCCGGTACGGCGCATCGCGGCCGAGCCCGGCACGCGCCGGTTCGTGATCGAAATCGAACGGGGATGGGACCTGTTCGGCGATCCGGCGAACCTCTGGCTGTACGAGCTGCCCTAGGGTGACGAGGCGCGCGCGTCGCGGCCCAAGGCGCCGGTCACCGGGTCGAAGAAGTGCTCCGTCGCCACCAGGGCGACGAGGGCCATGATCTGCTCCTCGGGTAGGTAACAGCGGGCCCGCTCCAGGATCTCGGGAGCGAACCCTCCTTCCGCCACCGCGAAGCCCGTGAGGGCATCCGCCAGCGCCAGCGCCGCGCGTTCCACCTGCGAGAACTGGGACGACCGCGAATAGTCCCTCACGGCGTCCAGGGTAGCGGCGGGGACTCCGCCACGGAGGCCGACATGACGACTGTAATGGACGCAGTAGTCGCATTCGCTGCGCTCGGCGGCGAGCTGGGTCACGAGTAGCCGCAGACGTGGGTCGAGCGCCCCGGGTGAGGACCGCCCCCAGCCCACGCGGGCGTACGCGGCGATGCCGCAGGGTCCCGGGAGCGGCTGGGGATCCCGGCGCGGTGCGGCGCCGATCCACCCCATCAGGCGATCCGGGAAGGACAGGATGTGGTTGCGCGGGCTCATGGCCGTCCCTTGCGTAGCTGCGCGTACAGCTCGTCGAACAACGCGACGCCACGGGCGACGCGATCCTCGTCGGCAGCGTTCGCCCGGGTGATGCCGTCCAGCACGAGCTGCAATCCCGGTGTCTCGACCCGGCCGAACTTGTCGTCCTTGCAGTCGATGTCGTGCACCATCTCACTGATGGCCTTGAGCGCCGCGTCGCGCAGGGCGAAGTGTCGGCACAGTGTCTCGAAGGTGCAAAGATCGCCGTCGTGCGTGAACTCCCCTTCGAACATGTCGAACCGGATCTCACCGGGCTCGGGGTGATACTGCTTGGGAGCGACGAAGCGGAACTGCGCTTCGGGATCGACGAAGCGTCGGATCAGCCACGCGCTCGCGATCCGGTCTACGTAGACACCGGCGCGCGTGACCCAGACGCGGGCCTTCGGGCTTTCGGGGAGGGTGGTGGCAGGCATCGGGACTCCGGGTTGGGCGGTGCGGGTCGCCAGGGCCTCGAGCGCGGCCTCGGCGTCGCCGCGCCCCTCGGCCGCAAATCGGTCCAGCGCCTGCACTTCGTGGAGGCGGCGGGTGAGGCGGTCCAGGTCTGCCGTAGCGCCGCGGCTCACGGCTGCGATCGTCTCATAGCCGTCGGCGCACGCGGCTCGGATCGCCTGCACCAGTCGCCGGTCGGTATCCGCGTCGAGGAACGTGGCGTCGCACAGCGCTGCTTCCCCGCCGTCGGTCGCGATCTCGCGCGCCAGCCATTCGAAATCCTCGCGCGCCTGATCGCCTGCCGGCAGCACGTACACGGTGCGTTTGAGGGGCACGGCGCCCAGACGCTGGAGCCGGCGACGGACTTTGACGCGGAGGTAGTCCGGCTTGGGCGGGAGCTGGTGAATGAGCAGCAGCCAGCGATTCGTTGATTCTAGTGTATCCGTCATCTGATTCTACTGTATCATCACAGATCGGGAAGCGCAAGCCCTTGCCGCCTGCCTATCCGGAGGGTATCTGACCCGGGTGGTCGTTACCCCCTTCCAACGTCTCAGGAGCTCGCCCGATGCGCCGCACGCTTCTCGCCGCCTGTCTAGCGCTCACTGCCGTCCCGCTCGCCGCCCAGGAGTTCAACCAGTTCTGCCGAGGAAACCCGAAGCTCACGGTCGGGCAATGGTCGAGCTACCGCTACGTGGGCGGGCCCGCTGACGGCTCGACCATGCGCATGGCCATCGTCGGGTCGGAGCGCCAGGGCGATTCCACCTTCCTCTGGTACGAGATGAACATCGTCGATCCCAAGCACGCCGATCGCGGACCCACCATTACCCAGATCCTCGTCAGCGGCCTGGGCACTCCGGATCTGTCGATCCACGGCATGGTGATGAAAGCCGGGAAGAACAAGGCGATGCGCTATCCCGACATGATGGTCGGGATGATGTCGGGTGCCGTCAAGAAGGGCGTGGGAAGCCTGGTCGAGCAGAAGTGCAAGAAGGGCGCGGTCCAGGAAATCGGATGGGAGAGCGTGACCGTCCCGGGTGGGACATTCCGCGCGCTGCACTTCAGGGACGGGGACGACGAAGCCTGGCTGAGTCCCGAGCTCGGGTTCACGATGGTCCG
>DATGDT010000080.1:0-13616 GCA_035310725.1 Gemmatimonadales bacterium | reverse complement strand
GCCTGGACTTCGGGCGTCCGGTGAGTGCACGCGGCACCGGCCCACGCGCCGATGGCCACGAGCGTCGCGGTGTGATGGCTCCGGTTCATGCGGAGGCCTTTACGTCGTCCCGGTCCTCGACGCGCAGCGTGAGAATCGCGGCGAGCACGAGCGACGCGCCCCCGATCAACAGCGCGTAGATGGCTTCGCCACCGAACAACCCGCCGACGATGCGACCCAGGATGGCGGCCGCGACGATCTGCGGAATCACGATGAAGAAATTGAACACCCCCATGTAGTAGCCCATCTTCGAGGGTGGCAGGGAGCCGGTCAGGATCGCGTAGGGCATGGAGAGGATGCTCGCCCAGGCAATCCCGACGCCCACCATGGAGCCCAGCAGGTACCGGGGGTCCGTGAGGAAGAAGATGGAAAGGAGCCCCAGCGCGCCGCAGACCAGGCAGATCGCGTGGGCGAGCTTCCGGCTGGTCCTCGCCGCCAGCACCGGAATGCCGAAGGCCACGACGGCGGCGACGCCGTTGTACGTGCTGAACCCGACGCCGACCCAGTTGGCGCCCTCGTTGAACAGCGCCGAGGTCGTGTCGGTGGTGTGGTAGATGTGGCTGGTCACCGCGGCGGTCGTGTAGATCCACATGGCGAACAGCGCGAACCACGCAAAGAACTGGACCCAGGCCAGCTGCTTCATGGTCCGGGGCATGTCCTGGAAATCGTTCAGGATGGTGACGAACCCGTTGTCGGTGCGGCCGCGCTGCTGCAGGAGGCCGCCGATGATGAGCAACACCCCGACGACCCCGGCGCCCGCCGAGAGGATGATGACCTGGTACTCCCCCAGGGCGACGAGCACGGCGCTGGCGACGGCGCCCGCCACGAGCAGGATCAGGCCCACGAAGACCTGCCGCCGCCCGTTGCTCGCGAACTCTTCCGCCGAGCGGATCTTCCTCGCGTGGACCTCCCGCGCCTGGTTCTCCTCGAACGAGGCCATCTCCTCGGGCGAATACTCCTTCGACCTGATCACCGTCCAGAGGACTGCGGCGAAAAAGACCGCGGCGCCGAAATAGAAGGACAGGCGCACCGAGTCGGGGATCGTGCGCTCGAGGGCCTGATTGCTGACGCCGAACCGGGTGGTGAGGAGCCACGGGAGCATGGAGGCCACGACGGCGCCGGTGCCGATGAGAAAGCTCTGCATCGCGAACCCGGTAGTGCGCTGCGACGAGGGCAGGTTGTCGCCCACGAAGGCGCGGAACGGCTCCATGGAGATGTTGATGGAGGCGTCCATGATCCACAGCATGCCGGCCGCGACCCACAGCACCGGGGAATTCGGCATGACGACCAGGGCCAGCGAAGCGAGGATCGCCCCGCCGAGGAAGTAGGGACGGCGCCGGCCCAGGCGGTTCCAGGTGCGGTCGCTGAAGTAGCCGACGATGGGCTGGACCACGAGCCCCGTCACCGGCGCCGCGATCCACAGGATGGGGATGTTCTCCACCTTCGCCCCCAGCGTCTCGAAGATCCGGCTCACGTTCGCGTTCTGCAGCGCGAAGCCGATCTGGATCCCGAGAAACCCGAAGCTCATGTTCCAGATTTCCCAGAACGAAAGGCGCGGCTTGGGCCGGATGACCGACGATGCCATGGGGGACCTGGACCTCAGGAGTGGGGTGAGCGCCGGGCGCGTTCCAGGCGGCGGATCAATCCATCAATCTCGGCGTCCGTGAGGATCTCGTCGAGCAGCTGCCGCATCGGGCGCTGCCAGTTCGGTCGCTGCGACGACGGCGTCCCGGGGAGGTTCACGGCGACCTCCTCGAGCCAGAGATCCTCGAGCCAGGGCACGACCAGCGGGCTGTCCGAGCGGCCGAGCCATTCGAGCAGCACGCTCAGGAAGCCCCGGGGGTCATCCAGCCGGCAGCCCAATTGGTCGCAGAGACACTGCGTGGCGCCCGCCCGCTCCTCCCGGGCGAGCGGGGCGCTCGCTTCCGCGAGCAAGCCGTAGCGGACCCGCTCGGCGATGTCGTTGCCGGCGAGCCACCCGGCGAACGTGGGCGTGTCGTGTGTGCCGATCAGCGCCATGTCGCTCGCGTCCGGCGGGGCGAGGTCGTCGCCGCAGGCGGCCTGGAACTGCGCCAGATACATCCCCCAGATCCGGTGGCGCGGCAGCGCTTCGTCGATATCGCGCGGGACGGTGCCCAGATTCTCACCCACCACCTCGCAGCGGTGTCGGTTCGACTCCAGGGTGAGAATGGCGAACAACTCCTCCGCCGGATAGGAGACGTAGGTCCCCTGGTGCAGCTCCAGCCCGTGGGGAATCCAGTAGAGGCGGGTCCAGGCCATGATGTGGTCCACGCGGAGCACGCCAGCGAGCTCCATCTGGTGCGCGATGGACCGGGCCAGGTAGCGGTGCCCTTCGCGCCGCGACGCCGCGGGGAGCACCGGGCTGAATCCCCAGTCCTGCCCGCTCGGGAAACCCTGGTCGGGAGGGGCGCCCACCGCCATCCCGTCCGCGAACAGTGTCTGCCGCGACCACGGATCAAAGCCGTCGGGGTGGACGCCGACCGCGAGGTCCAGCCCCAGACGCATCCCGTTGCCCTCGAGACGGCGCCGCAGGGCGCGCAGCTGGCCGCGCACCTCCGTTTGCGCGACCAGATGGAAGCGTTCTTCGGCGGGATCCACCTGATCGGGCGTCAGCGTGCCGGATCGGGCGGCCGGCGGCCAATCGCGCCAGTTCCGCCCCAGCTTCGCTTGAGCGCCGCGGAACAGGGCGTAGCGGATCAGCTCTTCGTCCAGCTCGGGGACGGCCGGGATCGCCTGCTCCCTGAGCGCCGCGCGGACTTCCGCGTCCGCCCGGGTCACATCCAGCGTGGCGGGGGCGGGCGAGGGACGATGGGCCTCGCCCAGGTCGAGGATCAGCTCGGACCAGAAGAGGCGGCTCACCGGAGAGTATGGACTGGGCTCCGGCGGCCCGGAGTTGAACGTGGGAAGCAGCGGCAGGACGGTGACCAGATCTCCGCCGCGCTCGCGCACCCAGCGGCACAGCGACTCGAGGTCGCGCAGGTCGCCCAGGGAGCGGCTGCGCGCCGAGCGGAGGGCGGCGAGATGGGCCCCGACTCCCCAGCTCCGCGGGGAATCCGGCCGGCGCCAGGCTTCGACCGGCGCGGCGATGATCGTGCACTGCTCGCGGCGGCCGTCGGCTTCGACGGTCAGTTGGTGGTAGCCGAACGGGAGCGAGGACGTCTCGAGCGGGACGACGGCGCCGTCTTCGAGCCGCAGCTCCGCGTGGATGGGCCCGTCGGCGACGATCTCGAGAGGAGGGAGGACTCCGTCCCAGGCGACGAGCACGGGCGGCACGAGGTCGATCGATCCGCCGGCGTCGAGGGCCCGCAAGGCGTCCGCGGCATCTGCGAGGCTGGCCACGGGGGCGCCCAGGGCGGCGCAGACGCGCAGCAGGGTCTCGGGAGACACCAGGACGTGCCTGCCGAGGCCGTCGGTATAGCGGGTATGGACCCCCATCGCCCTGGCGAGGGAGCGCAGTGCCCTCAGCTCATCCATGTGTGAGGGAGGCGCGGCGCCGGCTCACGAGCCGCGTTCGGCTTTCCTCCCGCCCCGGAGCGCGAAGGCGAGCATCACGAGGCCGAACGCGAGCAGCACCAGTCCCCACCACAGGTTCACGTTGACGCCGAGCGACCGGTTGTAGATCGCGCGGTCCGACGCGAACCCGTACAACGTGAGGATCACGCCGAAGATCGTGAACATCAGCCCGATCGGCAGCCGCAGGTCCAGTTTCATCGCATCACCAGAAGATGATGTTGAGCACGAGGGTGAACGCCAGCACGACGACGCCCAGTGTGGCGGGGCGCTTGTACCACGGCAGGTGCTCGTCCCGCTGCCGCGGGGTGAGCGCGTACACCAGCCCCTTGAGATCCTCGTCCGACTTGTTGGGCCGCGTGAGGAGCGAAATCACGATCGTCGCCACGAAGCAGGACGTCCACGCGAAGATCGCGGTCCAGAAGTTCTGGGCCATCTCGCTCGGATAGGTGTGCAGCACCGCGCCGAGGAATCCGCCCTTGAGGCCGGCTGCCGCACCCAGCGGCAGCACGAGTCCGTGGTGCAGGGCGGCGACGAGCGTCCCTGTCAGCAGTCCGAAGAACGCGCCGTGGCCCGTGGTGCGGCGCCAGAACATGCCCAGCAGGAACGTCGCGAACAGCGGCGCATTCACGAACGCGAACACCAGCTGCAGCATGTCCATGATGTTGTTGAACTTCGTGGTGGCGTATGCCGCGGCCACGCTCGCCACGATGCCGAAGACGGTGGCCGCATGCCCCATCCGCAGGTAGTGCGCGTCGGGGCGGCCGGGCCGGATGTAGGACTGGTAGATGTCGTAGGTCCAGACGGTGTTGAACGCCGTGACGTTGCCCGCCATCCCCGACATGAACGACGCCATCAGTGCCGTGAGGCCGAGGCCCAGCAGGCCCGTCGGCAGGTAGTGCGCGAGCATCACCGGCACCGCGAGGTTGTAGTTGGGCGTGCCGTCGCTGCCGATCGGCAGCAGGCCGGTGCCGCCGGCTTGCAGCGCGATGACGATCATCCCGGGCAGGATCACCAGGAACGGGAACAGCATCTTGGGGAATGCCGCGAGCAACGGCGTGCGCCGCGCCGCGGTCATCGAGTCGGCGGCCATGGCCCGCTGCACGACGAGAAAGTCGGTGCACCAGTAGCCGAACGACAGCACGAATCCCAGCCCCATCACCATCCCGAACCATTCCACGCCCATGGGATTGGCGCTGGCCGAGTTCAGGTGACGCCACGAGTCGGACCAGGCCCCGGCGGAGAATCCGGCGTTGGTCGCGACGGTCTCGAGCTTGGCGGTCAGCCCGGCCCAGCCGCCCACGTCCTTGAGGCCAAGCAGCACCAGCGGCAGGAAGCCCAGCACGATGAGAAAGAACTGCAGCACCTCGTTGTAGATCGCCGACGTCAATCCACCCAGGAAGATGTAGGCGAGGACGATGATGGCGGACAGGATGACGCTCATGTGAAAGCTCCACCCGAGCACGAGCTCGAGGAGCTTCGCCAGCGCGTACATCGAGATTCCGGAGGAGAACACGGTCATCACGGCGAACGTCATGGCGTTGAACCCGCGGGTCTTCTCGTCGAAGCGGAGCTTCAGGTACTCGGGGACGGAGCGGGCGCGTGAGCCGTAGTAGAACGGCATCATGAAGAGGCCGACGAACACCATCGCCGGGATGGCCCCCACCCAGTAGAAGTGGCTGGTCATCATCCCGTATTTGGCGCCCGAGGCGGCCATGCCGATCACTTCCTGCGCGCCGAGGTTCGCCGAGAGGAAGGCGAGACCGGCGATCCACGCCGGGATGGAGCGTCCCGAGAGAAAGAAGTCTTCGCTGCTCCTGACGTAGCGCCGCAGTACCCAGCCGATGCCGAGTACGAAGGCGAAATAGACGATCAGGAGGGTGTAGTCGACGGCGCCGAGCTGGATGTGCTGCACAGGCGGTGCTCGCGGAAAACGGTGCCTACCATGTACACCGCTTCAGGCCGGGGGCGCAAGCCGGGTCCGAGGGGCTGCCGCTAGCGCGGCGGCAGCAGGGGGCTCTCCCGTGGCAGGCTCCACTGCACGACCGCGATCTCGGCGTGGCCTTCGGGCTGGCGTCGCCCGCCCGAGGCGTCCAGCAGAATCCGTCCGCCCGCCGAGAAACTGATCGCCCGTTGCATCGGCGTTTGCAGGGCGCGGGCGACTGCCGCGATGAGCCAGCTCGTCTTCGGGATGAACCAGCGCGGTGGGTCGGCGTCGTCACCGCTGGTGTTGCAGAGGAAGGGATACCAGCTCCGGTCGAATGAGATCGCTACGCAGCCGTCCTGGGTGAAGCAGGACGGCAGATTGCGGGCGGCACGATCGACGTTCGCCGGACGCTGGTACTCGAGTCGCTTGTCGGACTTCCTCACGCAGGCGATGGCGACGGCCATCTCGAACTGGGCGAGGTCCTTCTCGGAAACCTGAATGGCAACCACGCGTACCTGCCGATCCTGTCTCGACTGCAGAGAAACACCGGGGCCAGGCGGGTCCCGGCTCCGGCGCCGGCGACGGCCGGGATACTCCTGAATGCTACACTGGAGAGGGCCTCCGCCGTGTAACGAGATTCTCCTAGGCCTTCTTCACGATCGGCAGCCGCCGCACCGGCTTTCCCGTGAGCACGAGCAGCGCGTTGCACAGCGCCGGCGCGATGGGGGGCGTTCCGGGCTCCCCGATCCCGCCCATCGGGTCCCCCTCGGCCACGATGTAGGTCTCCACCACCGGCATCTGGTCGATGCGCAGCACGCGGTAGTCGTCGAAGTTGCTCTGCACCGGCCGGCCCTGGGCGATCGTGATCTCGCCGTACAGCGCCGCCGAAAGGCCGAACACGATCCCGCTCTCCATCTGGGCCACGATGGTGTCGGGGTTCACGTATTGACCGCAGTCGACGGCGCACACGACGCGATGCACGCGCGGCACGCCGTCATCCCCCAGCGACACCTCGGCAACCTCGGCCACGATGCTGCCGAACGACTCGTGCAGGGCCACGCCGCGCGCGCGTCCGGCGGGCAGCGGCGTTCCCCACCCGGCCTTCTCCGCCGCGAGGTCCAGCACGCGGCGATGGCGCGGATGGTCGGCCAACAGGCGGCGACGCAGCTCCACCGGATCCTTCCCGCCGGCGCGGGCCACCTCGTCGAGGAAGCACTCGGTCACATATCCGTTGATCGAGCTGCCCACCGAGCGCCAGAACCACACCGGGATCGGGAAATCGGCGTTCGCGTAGGTGACGAGCAGGTTGGGGATGGCGTAGGGCAGGTTCTGCGCGCCCTCCACCGACGTGCGGTCGATGCCGCCCTGCAGCGGCCCCAAGGTCGCTAGGATCGACGGGCTCGCGATGCGGTGCACCCACGCCGTGGGCCAGCCGTCGGCGTCGAGCGCGGCGCTGAACGCGTTGTACGCCACCGGGCGATACCACCCGGCGTGCATGTCGTCCTCCCGCGTGTAGACGACCTTCACCGGCCGCCCCACCGCCTTGGATACCTGGACGGCGTCGGCGACGAAATCGGTCTGGGACCGCCGGCCGAAGCCGCCACCCAGGAAGGTCGTGTGCACGGTGATCCGCTCGAGCGGCAGCCCCGTGATCTGAGCAGCGAGCCGGCGCGTGCCGGTCGGCGCCTGGGTCGGGACCCAGACGTCACAGCCGTCGGCACGGACGTCCGCCGTGCAGTTCAGCGGCTCCATGGTGGCGTGCGCGAGGTAGGGCACCTCGTACTCGGCGTCCAGGCGGCGCCTCCCGGCCCCGAGCGCCGCGTCGGGATCGCCGGTGCGGATCGCGGTGACCCCGCTCGGGCTTAGCTCGCGCAGCCGCGCCGCGATCGTTTCGCTCGACAGCCCCCCTCCCGCGCCGGCATCCCAGTGTACGTCCAGCGCGTCGCGACCCTTCCTGGCCGACCAGAAGTCCTCGGCCACGACCGCCACCCCGCTCGGGATCTCGACCACGCGGCGCACGCCCGGTACGTGCAACGCCGGGGTCCCGTCGAACCGCGCGACCCTGCCGCCGAAGATGGGGCAGTGCTCCACCTGGGCGACCAGCATGCCGGGGAGCTGCACATCCATGCCGTAGATCGCCTGTCCTCTCACCTTGGCCGGCGTGTCGAGCCGCTTGGTCGCCTTGCCGACGATGCGGAAGTCCTTGCGGTCCTTGAGCGGCGGGTCGGCGGGCGGTGTGAGGGTGGCCGCACGCGCGGCGAGGCGGCCGTAATTGGCGCGGCGCCGGCTCTTCGTGTGGACGACGACACCGGGCTCGGTGGTGCATTCGTCGGCCGGCACGCTCCACTCGGCGGCTGCCGCGGCGATCAGCATCTGCCGCGCCGCGGCCCCTGCCTTGCTCAGCGTCGCGTAGTCGCCGCGCACGCTGGAGCTGCCTCCCGTGCTCTGGTTGCCGTAGCGCGCGTCGGCGAGCGCGTGCTCCGAACGAACCTTGGTCCAGTCCACGTCCAGCTGCTCGGCCAGGATCATGGGGAGGGACGTGATCACGCCCTGGCCCATCTCCGACTCGTTCACGAGCAGCGTGACCCGGTCGTCGGCGCCGATGCGGATCCAGGCGTTCAGCTCGGCGTCGTCCGCGAGCGCCCGGGGTGCGGCGCCGAGGTGCCGCGGCAGCCGGAACCCGATCAGCAGTCCGGCGCCGACGCCCGAGACCGTGGTGAGGAAGTCGCGCCGGGTGGTCATTGGGCACCGCGGCCTTCTCCGGCAGCGCGGTGGATCGCGCGCCGGATGCGGTTGTAGGTGCCGCAGCGGCAGATGTTGCCGCGCATCGCCTCGTCGATTTGCGCGTCCGTGGGTCTGGGGTGCTGCGTCAGCAGCGCCGCCGCGCTCATGATCTGCCCCGGCTGGCAATAGCCGCACTGCGGCACATCCTCGTCTATCCAGGCCTGTTGCACCGGATGCAATTGCGCCGGCGAAAGGCCCTCTATCGTCGTGACGCGGTGGCCGGCGGCGGCCGAGATGGGGATCTGGCAGGAGAACGTGGCGGCGCCGTCGAGGTGTACGGTGCAGGCGCGGCACTGTCCGATGCCGCAGCCGAACTTGGTGCCGGTGAGGCCGAGGTGGTCGCGGAGCACCCACAGCAGCGGCGTGTCGGCGGTGACGTTCACCGTGCGCCGCCGGCCGTTCACGGTGAGGGAGTAGGAGGGCATCTTGGCTCCTTGGCAGGACTGCCTTTTCAAAGGCTCGGTCGCAATCCGCCGCCCGTCAAGGGCTGTCAGTCGCTCACGCCGAAGGCGAACACCGTGCGCGAGCGGTATTCCGAGCCCGGCCGGAGGATGGTTGAGGGGAACCCCGGCTGATTGGGCGAGTCGGGAAAGTGCTGCGTCTCGAGGCACAGCGCCTGCCGGGCGCCGGTGTAGAGCTGCAGGCCCGGCTCCGTGGTGTGCACGTCGAGCGTGCGCCCCGAAACCGGCTCCACGACCCGAACCGCGTGAACCGGGCCTGCCCCGCTCCGGTTCACCACGAAGTTCTGATCGTAGTCGATCCCCCGCGATCCGACGGCGATGGGCGAGCGGAAGTCGAAACGGCTGTCCGCTACTGGAACGATCGCACCTGTCGGAATCAAGGTCTCGTCCACCGGGGTCATCGTGTCCGCATGGATCTGGAGCAGATGGCCGTAGATGTCGCCGGCGCCCGCGAGATTGAAGTAGCTGTGCTGCGTGAGATTGACCGGCGTCGCCTTGTCGCTCGTCGCCCGGTAGTCGACAATCAGCTCGCCCTGGTCGGTGAGCGTATACGTGACCTGGGCGTCGAGCGTGCCCGGGTATCCCTCCTCACCATCGGGGCTCGTGTAGCTCAACAGGACGCCGGCGCGGTCGTCCTCCTGAACCGGGGTAGCCTGCCAAACGACCTTGTCGAACCCCTTGAGGCCGCCGTGCAGGTGGTGGGGCCCGTTGTTGGCGGCCAGCCGGTAGGTCTCGCCGTCGAGCGTGAACCGGGCGTGGGCGATCCGGTTCGCGTAGCGCCCGACGATGGCGCCGAGGTAGCGGGAGTCGCGCAGGTACGCGTCGAGAGAGTCGTGGCCCAGCACTACGTTCGCCGGGTGGCCGTGGCGGTCGGGTACCACGAGCGAGACGATGATGCCGCCGTACGTCATGGCGCGCAGCTCGAGGCCGCCCGCATTGGTGAGCGTGAGGATCTCCACCGGGACCCCGGCGGGCGTCGTGCCGAACGGCGCCCGGGTCACTCGCATGCACCCCCCCGGGTGGCCTTTCGCCCCGTTGCGGATGGGAGCGACATTAGGTCCATGGCACGCACACCACGCCTCCTCGCACTCAGCCTCGCCGCGGCGTGCTTCGCCGCCGCTCCGCTCCGGTCCCAGGTCAGTGTCGCCTCGCCTGACGGTCGCAACCGCGTCACGGTCGAGATCCGGGAGGGCAGGCTGTACTATAGCCTCGCGCGCGACGGGCGCGCGCTGATCCTCCCCTCGCTGCTCGGCTTCGCCTTCCGGGGCGCACCGCCGCTGCGCGACAGCCTGCGCATCGCCGACACGACGCGACAGTCCCACGACGAATGGTGGACCCAGCCCTGGGGCGAGGTAGCCCGCGTGCGCGACCATCACAACGAGCTGGCGGTCTCGGTGCAGGAGACCGCGGGTCCCAACCGGCGGTTCATCTTCCGGGTCCGCGTCTTCGACGACGGCGTGGGGTTCCGCTACGAGATCCCCGAGCAGCCTGGCCTGGGAGCCTTCGAGATTTCGGACGAGCTGACCGAGTTCGCCATGGCGGACAACGCGCGCGCCTGGTGGATCCCGTCCAACTGGCCGCGCAAGGACCGCTCCGAGGAGCTGTTTTCCTCGGGACCCGTGAGCACGCTCGACAGCGTGCAGACGCCCCTCACGTTGGAGCTGCGCGACGGCCACACGGTGATGGTCATCCACGAGGCGAACCTGGTGGACTATGCGCGCATGTTCCTCGCGGGGCCGCGCATGGAGGGCCGCACGCTGCACGCGGCGCTGGCGCCGTGGGCCGACGGGGTCAAGGTGCGCGGCCATACGCCGCTCGTGACGCCGTGGCGCACGATCCAGCTGGCCGATCGCGTCACCGAGCTCGCGCCCTCGCTGCTCGGCCTCAACCTCAATCCGCCCAACGTCCTCGCGAGCACCGACTGGATTCACCCGATGAAGTACGTGGGCATCTGGTGGGGGATGCACATCGGCGCCATGACCTGGAGCTCGGGCCCGAAGCACGGGGCGACGACCGCCAATGCGAAGCGGTACATCGATTTCGCGGCGGCGAATGGGTTCGGCGGGGTGCTGGTCGAGGGGTGGAACACCGGCTGGGACGGCGACTGGATCGCGAACCGCGATGCCTTCTCGTTTACGAAGTCGTATCCCGACTACGACCTCGCGGAAGTGGCCCGCTACGCCAAGTCGAAAGGCGTACGGCTCATCGTTCACAACGAGACGTCGGGCGGGATCGACAACTACGAGCGCCAGCTGGACAGCGCGTACACGCTGTACCGCTCGCTGGGCCTCGACGCCATCAAGAGCGGCTACGTCACCGACCTGACGAGCGAGGGCCACTCGCACTATTCGCAGTACATGGTGCGGCACTACCGCCGCGTGATCGAGGAGGCCGCGAAGTACGGCATCATGCTGGACGTCCACGAGCCGATGCACGACACGGGGGAGCGGCGCACCTACCCGAACATGATGAGCCGCGAGGGGGCCAGGGGGCAGGAGTACAACGCCTGGAGCGGCGACGGCGGCAACCCGCCGGAACATGAGACCATCCTCTTCTTCACGCGGCTGCTCGACGGTCCCATGGATTTCACACCGGGGATCTTCGACCTGCTCGAACGCTCGAGCGGGCACGCGCACGGGCCCGAGGAGCCGCGCGTGCGCACCACGCTGGCGAAGCAGCTCGCGCTGTACGTCGTGCTCTACTCGCCGCTGCAGATGGCGGCGGATCTCCCCGAGAACTACGCCAACCAGCCCGCGTTCCAGTTCATCCGCGACGTCGCCGTGGACTGGGATACGACCCGGGTGATCGACGGCCGGATCGGCGACTACGTGGTGGTCGCGCGCCGGGAGCGCGGGGGCAAGACCTGGTATCTCGGCGCCATCACGGACGAGCAGAGTCGCACGTTCGACATTCCGCTCTCGTTCCTCGAGCGTGGCCGCGGGTATGTGGCCGAGATCTACGCGGATGGGCCGGGAGCGAACTGGCTGACGAACCCCTTCCCCGTCGCGATCTCACGGCGGCCCGTGACCGCACTGTCGCGCCTCCACGTGGTGCTGGCGCCCGGGGGCGGGCAGGCGGTCCGGATCCGGCCGGCGCCCTGAGGCGGCGCCGAGAAATCGAGCTGCGAAACCCCAGTCACCCCACCGCCGTAGAGTACCGTCTCGCCGTTCGAGGGGTGAATGCTCGCATTGCCGGCCCTTGCCGTCCTGCTGCTGAGTCCGCAGACCCCGCACGGGAGCGGCGCGACCGACAGCACGAGCGTCGTGCCGCCCACAGGGATGACCGCCCGGGCGGCGCGGGCGGCGCAGCCCCCGGTCATCGACGGCCGCGGCACCGACCAGATCTGGCAGGGCCCCCCCACTATCGCCGATTTCCAGGAGTGGTCTCCCACGGAAGGGAAGCCGCCGCGGTTCCCCACCGAGGCCAGGATCGCCTACGATCGCTCGAACCTCTACGTCTTGATCCGCAGCGTCGACCCGTCCCCGGACAGCATCATCCGGCTGATCGGGCGCCGCGACGAGTTTCCTCAGTCCGACCGAGTCATCCTGCTGATCGACTCCTATCACGATCGCCGCACCGGTTTCGAGTTCGGCGTCACCGCGGCCGGCGGACGCTACGACGCGGCGATCTACGATGACAACAACGAGGACTCCGCATGGGACGGGGTGTGGGACGTGGCCACGAGCATCGACTCGGCCGGCTGGACGGCGGAGTTCCGCATCCCGCTGTCGCAGCTCCGGTACGGGTCGGAGCGACGGCACACGTTCGGGCTCGCCATCGACCGCGACCTCTACCGCTACAACGAGCGGCTCGCCTGGCCGCTGTTCCGCCAGTCGGCGGCGGGGATGGTCTCGCAGTTCGCCGAGCTGACGGGCCTCGACGACCTGGAAGCCCCGCGGCGGCTGGAGGCGGCGCCGTACGTCGTCACCAAGAACCAAGCGGCGGGCCTCGGCCGCGAGCAGGAGGTCTCGCTCGGCGCCGACCTGAAGTACCGCGTGGCCTCGAACCTGACCCTCGACGCCACGGTCAATCCCGATTTCGGCCAGGTCGAAGCCGATCCCGGCGTGCTCAACCTCACGGCCTATGAGACCTTCTTCCCCGAGAAACGCCCGTTCTTCGTCTCGGGCCGCGGCCTGTTCGATGTTTCCATCAACTGCAACAACGTCAACTGCTACAGCGAGCGGCTGTTCTACACTCGTCGTATCGGTCGCTCCTCCGCCTCGATCCTCGGCGCCGCCAAACTCACCGGCCGCCTCGCGAACGGGCTCCGGATCGGGATGCTCGACGCGGTGACGCGCCGGACTGCGGACGTGCTCGATCGGACCATTGAACCGGCCACCAACTACGGCGTGTTCCGCCTCGACCAGGACTTCGACGGGGGGGAAGGGACGATCGGGGTCATTGCCACGATGGTCAACCGCGGCCTCGACGCGTGGAGCAGGCCGCACCTCCCGGCCGCCTCCTATGGCGGGGCGGTGGGCTTCCGCCAGCGGATCGCCAAACAGACCTTCCAGATCTCGGCCCTGCTGTCCGGGAGCCGCGTATCGGGCAGTGCGCCGGTCATTGCGGAGCTCCAGCGCAGCCCGGTGCACTACTATCAGCGACCGGACGCCGGCCTGCCCTTCGACACGACCCGGACCGTCCTCGCGGGTGACGCCGAGGAGCTGAAGTTCGCCAAGGTGGCGGGCCGGCACATCCAGTTCGAAACTTCCTGGCAACGGCGCTCGCCCGGCTTCGAGATCAACGACCTGGGATACCTGCAACGGGCCGGCGCGCACAACTGGACCACCTGGGCCGGATTCTTCGACCGCAACGTGCGCCGGCTGTATCAGAGCTTCCAGTGGAACTGGAACTGGTGGCAGATCTGGACCACG
>DATGDT010000079.1:0-4198 GCA_035310725.1 Gemmatimonadales bacterium | reverse complement strand
CCCGCGCCGCTGCGCGCGCAGCAGGCGGCGAGCGTGGTGCCGGGCGTCGTCGTGCACATGGATGCCGCCCCCGGGCCCGACACGGTCGTCTTCCGCCGTTCGATCACGCGCGGCGGTGTCGACTCGATCACCGGGACCCGCACGGTCGTGTCGAGGGTCCTGCCGGGGCAGGGCGGCACTCGTCTGCTCGAAGTCGAGCAGCGCTTCCCCGGCGGCGGCGGCGAGATCGTAGACACCGCGCTGGCCGACCTCGGCACATTGCGCGCGGTCGCCCATCGCTCCCATCAGCCGAGGCGCACCATGCGCTTCGATTTCGTGGGCGGCGCGGCCGAGGGGTCCCTGAGCGACAGCGGCGCGGTGCGCCAGGAGCTCGGCGGCCCGATCTTCGATTCCAACGTGATCGAGCTGGTGGTGGCGGCGCTGCCGCTCGACGCGCAGTTCAGCGCCGAGCTCCCCTTCTTCATTTATGAGCGCGGGGGCCGGGTACCGATGGCGGTGGCGGTGCGGGAGCGGGCGCGGGTGACGTTCCCGATGGTAGGGGTGCGCGAGGTGTGGGTCGTGACGGTGGGGGTGTCCGGGGCGCCGGCGACGATCTGGGTGGATACCGCGACGCGCGCCGTGCTGCGGACGCGCTACGATATCACGGCGCGCGCGATGAGCTTCACGGATGACCGGGTGACGCCGCTGCACGGGTAACGGCAGCCCCAGCCGGGTTTGACGCAGGCCCGAGTCAGCGGTACTAGACTGCTGGATCGACTGAGGGGACACGACGGCTACTCGGCGGCATCGCTGGCTTCGCAGGGCTTCCATTGCGGCGACCAGCCTGGTCGTCTTCCTGCTCCTCTATATCGCACTCATTCGGCCGTGGCACATCCATTGGGGGGCTACGGCCGACGAGATCGCCCGAGTCATGCCGGGCGACAGCCTCGTGCAAACTCCGCTCGAGGTCACGACCCGCGCCATCACGATCAACGCGTGGCCAGGCCATGTATGGCCGTGGCTCGCGCAGATGGGCAAGGGACGTGGTGGTTTGTACAGCTACGATTGGCTCGATCGCGTCTTCGGCGTTCTGGACGCTCCCAGCTCCGACACCCTGATCCGCCGTTTCGGGTTGATCCGGGCGGGCGACACGATCCCCGTGGGCGGCGGCTCCGGATGGCCGGTCGCGATCGCCAGTCCAAACGAGCTCCTGTTGCTCGATGTCCATCAAGCCGGCGCTCACGTCACATGGGCGTTCGTCCTGGATTCCGTCTCACGGACGCAGACGCGCCTGATCATGCGCGTGCGGGCCCGCCTGCCCAAGACCTGGAAGTTGCCGCTGCAATTCGCGGCGCTGGATCCGTCGGAGTTTTTGATGGTGCGCCGGCAGCTCATGGGAATCCGCGATCGGGCAGAGCGCCTGGCCCGCGCCGACTCGGCATATGTTCGAGCCGCGGCCAACTAGTGACCGCCACCTCGCTTTCGAGTACTCTATAGGAGTCTTCCACGCATCAGGAGTCTTCCACACATCCGACTGTCAACCTCGTGAGTTGCCCCATGCACCGTGCCGCTCGTTGCCTCGTCACCGTCCCGCTCGTTCTGCTCGCCGCGCCGCTCGCGGCGCAGGGGCACGTGCACCCCGGCGCAGAACGGCTGGGGCACGTCGAGTTCCCCGTTACCTGCAGCGCCCCGGCCCGCCAGGGGTTCGAGCGCGCCATGGCACTGCTCCATTCGTTCTGGTGGGGAGAAGCCGAGCGCGCCTTCCAGGGTGTGGCCGCGGCGGACTCGACCTGCGCAATGGCGTACTGGGGATTGGCGCTGACACGGTGGCGCAATCCGATCGCCGGGGGCCCGGGCGCGGCCGACCTCCGGGCGGGACAGGACGCGGCCCGGCGCGCGGCGGCACTCGGCGGGCGGACGTCCCGCGAGCGTGACTACATCGCGGCGGTGGGCGCGCTGTACGGTGACACCGGCACCGTTCCCAACAGCGTGCGCCTGCGCCGCTACGCCGACGCCATGGAGCAGGTGTACAGCCGCAACCCGCGGGACCCCGAAGCCGGCATCTTGTTCGCGATCGCGCTGACGGCGTCCGCCCCGGCGGGCGATACCACGTTCGCGCGGAAGCGGCGCGCGGCGGCGATCCTGAACCCGCTGTTCCGGGCGCACCCGGACCACCCCGGGCTGGCCCACTACCTCATTCACGCGAACGACTCGCCGCAGCTCGCGTCGCTCGGGCTGGAGGCGGCGCGCCGCTACGCCGAGATCGCGCCGTCGGCGCCGCACGCCCAGCACATGCCGGCGCACATCTTCGTGCGGCTCGGCCTGTGGGACGAGACGGTGCGCTCCAATCGGGCCTCGTATCAGGCGGACGTTGCGACGGGCGGGGAGCGACATGCGCTGACCGCCGACCAGCTGCACGCGATGGACTATATGGTGTACGCCTATCTGCAGATGGGACAGGACACTGTAGCGGCGGCGGTCGTGGCGGAGGGGCAGGCGGACACTTCGACCGCACCGGCCCAGGCGCTGATCGCCGCGTACAACCGTAACGCCATGGCGGCGCGGTTCGCCCTCGAGCGTGGGCAATGGGCCGAGGCGGGACGCCTGCCGCTGCGGCCGACGCCCGGGACCCCGATGGCCGAGATGGTCACCCGCTTCGCGCGGGGCGTCGGGGCCGTGCGTGGGGGCGACACGGCCCAGGCGCGCGCCGAGATCGCGGCGCTGGCCGAGATCGAAGGGGAGCTCGAGCGTCGTGGGGATCCGTACTGGCCCAGAGTGACCCGGGTCAAGCAGCGCGCGGTCGCCGCCTGGATCGCGCTCGCCGCGGGAGACACAGCCGGGGCCCTCGCGGAAGCCCACGTCGCCGCCGACTCCGAGGAGGTCGTGGGCAAGCACGCAGTGACGCCGGGTGAGGTGGTGCCGGCGCGCGAGCTGGAGGCCGACCTGCTTCTCGGGCTGGGCCGCGCCGTCGAGGCGCGGCGGGCGTACGAGCATGTACTGGCGCTCGAGCCGCATCGGGCCCGCAGCGTATTCGGCGCGGCGCGGGCGGCGGAGCTGGCGGGCGATCGAAGCGGCGCGGCCGCACGGTACCACGAGTATGTGCGGTTGATGGAGCGGGCGGACGGCGGGCGGGCCGAGTTGGCCGTGGCCCGGGCGTTCGTTCCGTGATCGTCAGCGTGCAATCCGGATCGCGTTTGCCGCTGGGGCTGGCCGGATCGCTCCTGCTTGTGGGAGCGCTGCCGGCTCGGGGCCTCGCACAGGATTGCAGCGGCACGACGTTCTTCGTCTCGGCGGCCGTCGTGACCGGTCTGGCAGTGTGGGACATCGCCTCGACCCCGCGCTCGGTGCGTCGCTATAACGAGCGGCACATGACGGTGGCCCCCGCCGTGAATGTGCGGGAGCACCGCTATGGAGTGTCGCTGGTGGTGCCGCTCGGGCGGAGGCGCGCGCCGCCCGTGGCGGAGCCACGCGCCGCCGCGGGGCCCAGGTCCGCGGCGACCGGCGTGCTGCTGGGGGTGGGGGCGACCGGCGTGCCGATCGGGACGGGTCTGCTGATGGGAGCCGACGCGGGGGGCTGGGTGTTTCTGAGCGGGGTCGTGGTGGGCCCCAGCGTGGGGCAGTTCTACGCCGGACAGACCGCTCGCGCGGCGGGGACGATTGCGTTGCGGGCGGCCGGGAGTGCGGTGGGGATCTCGTCGCTCCTGGGGTGCTTCAGCGATTGAGGGCGTAAGACAGCCCCGGCTCATCGCCGGGGCTTGTCGTTTCGCGTGGGCGAGATGGTGTCAGCGTCGCGCGGGCGCCGGAGCCGGCGGCGTCGGCGGTGGCAGGTCGCTGTTCCAGATGTCCTGCGCCATGCGCCACTGTCCGTTCTCCTCCACCCAGCGGACGAGGTACTTGCCCGAGTCCGCCGCCGGCATACCGGGGGGCGGTTTGACGCCCGCGGCCCAGCTCCAGGTCCAGCGGCCCATCTCGGTGGCGGCGGGGCCGCTCGCCCACACCGACTCGGCGCGGAGGGTGAGGGTCACGCCGGCCATCGTGTTCATGACGGCGAAGAACGCGCGGATCGAGTCGCGGCCTTGGACGGTCGCCATGTTGGGGGGCATCATCACGGCGTCGGCCGTGTAGAGATCGGCGAGTGAATCGGAGTGGCCGGAGGACGTGAGCCGTGGCCAGGTGGCGTTGGCGGCATCGATGGCGGCTTTGGCGGCCGCCGAGGTAT
>DATGDT010000078.1:0-2327 GCA_035310725.1 Gemmatimonadales bacterium | reverse complement strand
CTGCCGCCGCTGCGCGCCCGGCGCGAGGATGTCGCGCCGCTGGCCCGACTGTTCGCCGCGCGGTTGAGTTCGCGCTTCGGTGTTCCCGTCACGCTCTCCGACGCGGCGGTCGCCTGGCTCGAGGCGCAGCCGTGGCCCGGCAACGTGCGCGAGTTGGAGAACGCGATCGAGCGGGCGGCGGTGTTGTCCGGGAAGCGGGAGCTCGATCCCGGGGACTTCGAGGCGCGGCCGCTCGCTCCTCGTGAATCGGCCGCAACCGGGAAGGTGACCCTGCCCGACGCGGTCGCCGAAGCCGAGCGGGCGGCGATCCGGGCCGCCCTGGAAGCGAGCGGTGGGAACCGGCGGGCGGCGGCCAAGCGGCTGGGGGTGAGTCTGCGGACGCTGTTTTACAAGATCCAACGCCACGGCCTCGAGTAGTGCAGTCTTTTGCACGCGACGCGGGAAATTGCACTCGTCGGGCCGATGTAGGATTCCCTAAGACTATAGTTATCAATGCATTACACTGAGGCACGAAGTATGTATGTGGGCGCCGGCATGGAGGGACACACCATGGGCAATCGTGGCTTCTCGTTCATCGAGATGCTGGTGGTCTTCATCATCGTCGGGATCGTGGTCGCCATGGGCATGCCGCGACTGCGGGACTCGCTCGAAAAGTCGAACGTGCGCAGTGCCAAGGCCGGGATGGCGACCCTGGTGGCGAAGGCGCGGGCCGCCGCGGTGTCCCGCGGATGCACGGCCACGATGAACCTCACGTCGGGCACGTCCGGTACCGTGGCCATCTCCGTCTGCACCGTCGGCGGAGGCGGCACCCAGATCCTGGGCGGCGTCGACTCCTTGGCGGCCCGCTACAAGGTCACCATGACCGCGAGCGCCCCCTCGATGCAGTTCGATCCTCGTGGGCTGAGCGTGAACTACTCGAGCATGACCGTGCGATTCAGCAACAGTTCCGGCAGTGTAGCCGATTCCGTGATGATCAACCCGTTGGGCAAGGTGGTGCGGCAATGACCCGGCACGATCAGGGAGGGTTCACCATCCTCGAGGTCATGATCGCCCTCATCATCCTGGTCGTGGGCATGCTCGGTCTGGTGATGACATCCGCGCTGCTGTCGCGGATGATGGGCCGGTCGAGCCATGCCCAGGCGGCCTCGACCTTCGCGGCACAGCGCATGGAGAAGATGCGGCCGGCGGCGTGCATCGCGGCGCAGCGGGTGGCCGGGGAAGACACGCTGATGCGCGGCGGCCGGTGGGTCGCGATCAACCAGTGGAGCTACATCGGCCTCGGCGGCAGCGCGTACCGCCTCCGGGTCATCACCCGGTGGCAGACGACGAACAATCGCACGCGGACCGACACGCTGGAGATGGGGGTCCCATGCCTCACCTGACGCGGCGGGGCTTCACCCTGGTGGAGTTGCTGATCGCGCTGCTGCTGCTGGGCATCGTGACGGCGGCCTTCTACGGCTCGCTGACGACCAATCAGCGCGCCTACCAGAAACAGACGCAGGTGATCGACCTGCAGCAGAACATGCGTGCGGCGACGGCGATTCTGCCGTCGGAGCTGCGGGAGATCGATGCCTCCGAGGGCGATATCAGCGCCATGTCGGCGACGTCGATCACGTTCCGGGCGCGCCGCTGGATGGGGTTCATCTGCACGGCGCCGGTGATGCCGTTTGCCACGAATCCCGCGGCCACGTCGATGATCGTCCGCCGCGACCCGTTCTACGGACGCACGCCCATCAACACCGCTACGGACGTGATGTTCGTTCGCTACGAGGGAGACGACGGCACGCGCAAAGACGACGGCTGGGCCCAGGCGACGGCGACCGCCCCAGTCACCAACGTCGTCTGCCCCGATACCAAGCCAGGGCTGCTGGTCACCATGAACCTGAACCTCGGCGCCAAGCCGAATATTTCCGGCGCGATCACCAGCGGTTCTCCAGTCCTCGGCTACGAGACGGTGACCTACGGCCTGTACCAGCCGGTCGCCGGCGGGGACTGGTACATCGGTCTCACGACGGCCAACGGCCAGCAGCCGCTCATCGGTCCGCTGCTGTCCAATGGTTTGTCGCTTTCCTATTACGACTCGACCGGGGCCGTGACGGCCGTGCGCGACTCGGTCGCGCGCGTGGACATCGTCGTGCGCGCCCTGACGAATCAGCAGGTCCGGTCGACCACCGGAGCCAGCACCCTGGCGCGCGTGGTGGACAGCGTGCGGACCAGCGTGGCGTTGCGCAACAACCGGCGCTTCTAGGCCGGATACCTCTGGAAGGAGTGGCAGGCATGACACGGGTCTTGCGGGACGAGCGCGGCATGGCGCTGGCGGTGGCGAT
>DATGDT010000077.1:0-10030 GCA_035310725.1 Gemmatimonadales bacterium | reverse complement strand
GCCGCCACGCGGTCCTTGTCGGCGACCGCATCGATTCCCTCGAGGCCCAATTCCGGATGCCGGTACACGGGCGGCCCACCGCCGCCGCAGGCGATTACGATATAGCCGTCGCGCACCAGCGTCTGCACCATGGACCGCTCGACGATCGCCACGGGCCGGGGACTGGGCGCCAGCCGGCGCCACTTTCCGGGCTTGGCCTCGATCAGCGGGACGCCCGCGGCGCGCAGCCGCTCGAGCCGCGACGCGTCGAGCGCGTGGCCGATCGGCTTGGTGGGCGTGCGCAGCTCCGGATCGTCCGCCTCGCTCAGCGTCTGGGTGATCAGGGTGACGACGGCCCGGTCCACGCCCGAGCGCGCCAGGGCGTTCTGGAGCGACTGCTGGATCATGTAGCCCATCCACCCCGCCGTCGCGGCCACCAGTACGCCGAGCGGCAGCGGCTCGACCGCCCCGGCGCCGAGCTCGTTGCGCGCCAGCTCGTCACCCACCTGCGGTCCGTTGCCGTGCACCAGCGCGATGTTCCAGCCGGCGCGCGCCAGATCCACGATCGGCGCCAGGCTCTCGCGCGTGTGGCGGAACTGGTTCGCGATGGTAGGGCGCTCGTGCGATGGAGCCACCGCGTTGCCGCCCAGTGCGACGACGATCGTCTCTGCTCGGGTCGGCACGGGCGCGCAACCTACCGCGGACCGCGCGGGTTGCGCAACAGCTCGTGCAGCTGGCGGTACAGCTGGCCAAACCGCTCCAGGTCGCCTGCCGCGAGGGCCGAATCCAGCCGTGTGAGCAGGCGCCGCGCCGCGGCCCAGCGCCCCGTGAGGGACGTGTCGGTGGTCCCCGGTGGACCTTCCTGCGACAGGTCGTGCAGCGCCAGCTCCGCGTCCCGACCATCGCCGCCGCGGTTTCCCCATGTCACGAACACGCGCTCCATCCGGGGCGGCTGGTGCGTCTGCTGGACGAAGCGCGCCTGGACGGACGCCAAGCGTCCCGCCGCGAGCCACAGGCGCATGGGGCCGGGTATCGTGTCGCCGCTGCCGACGAGCGGCGGTGGCGGCGCCTCGAGCGCGGGGGGCGCGACCGACCATAACTCGGGCCCCGAGGCCCCGAAGCGGCCCAGCAGGAAGCCCTCGAATCGTGTCCCGCCCGATCCCGCGCGCCCCGCTCCCGAGGTGAACCCCTGGCCCAGCCACCACGCGCGGTCGCCGGGCAACGTCAGCTCGTAGGGCTCGCGCGCCACCGTGGCCCAGCCCTCGGAGTCGGGAGCGGCTGCGAGCACCTGCTGCACGGCGAGCGCGAAGAGCGCGGGCGGGAATCGCAGCGTGCGCATCAGCGCCGCCGGCACGCTGTCGGCCGGCCCCACCAGGGGAGCGAACAGCCGTGCCCACGCGGCGCTGAGCGAATCGCCCCCGGGCGTGCGCCAGAGCCGCGTCTCCCCCGTCGCGGCCCGCACGGCGCCGACGAATCCGGCGCGCAGGTAGCGCACCGGCCCATCGGGCTGGGCCGGCTGGGCCACCGCCTCCACCAGCGGGAAGGTCTGCGACGAGACGTACCCCGTGGCGCACCACCACAGGGCGCCGTCCACGTACACCGGCTGCGGGGGATCGAAACGCGCAAACGGCGCGAGCAGCTCGAGACGCTCGCTCGCCCGGCGCCGCCACAACAGCCGGTCCGTGGGGGTCGTCACGCGCTCGATTTCGGGGCTCTGCAGCACCCACGCGAGCGCGATGCGGCGCCACGACCCGCGGAGCGGGATCCCGCCGGGCGCCGCGGGGTCGTCCTGGCCGATCACGGCGTACTGGGTGAACCCTTCGCCGAAACGCGCGAGCGGATCGGGCGGTTCGAGCGGCACCGGCATCAGTCCGGAATCCGATTCCTGCAGCGCCACGGGGCCACCCGCGGTGGTCCAGTCGCCGCGATGCACCTGTTGCCAGGAGGGCTGCGGTTGCAGCGTGGCGAGCGACGGATCGTCCGGCGCGCGCGCCACGATCCATTGCGGGTCGCCGTCTTCGTCCCGTCCGAGCATGGCGCCGGCCACCACCTCGTGCTCGCCGAGCTGCGGCCGCGCGGCGGCGGCGGCCCGGGACGGGCTCCACAGGGACTGCGCCGCGACGAACGCGGCCATGCTCGGGTAGCCGGGCGGCGTCGTCAGGGTGCGCCGGGCCGTACCGAACGCCAGCGCGGTCAGCTCGGCCCGCTCGGCGGCGTAGCGGTCGGTGCGTCCCCCCCGCACGATCTCGGGGAGCACCCAGTACACGGCGAGCATCGACACCACGGCGAGCCCCCATCCGACGGTGAGCCAGCGGACGCGATCCCATCCGGCCCAGACGAGACTCGCCAGGGCCGCGATCCCGCCGGCCACCACGACCGCGGGCGCGCCGGGGATGCGCGCCACCACCTGTCCGCCGTCCACGACGCCGTGGAGCCCCGCCACGACCTCCGCGGGATCGAGCAGCGCGCCCCACACGACGGCCAGCGCCACGCCGGCGAGCAGGATGCCCACGTGCACGCGCGCGTGGGGGGAGCTTTGGAGCCGGCCGCGCTGCCAGCGCAACGACCCGATTCCCGCGTAGAGAAACGTCGCCAGCACCGCGGCGGTGAGCGTCGCCAGCATGAGGAACTGCTGGCGATCGATCGCCCAGGGGAGCGCACCCACGTAATAGCCCAGGTCGCGTCCCAGGATCGGGTCCACCCGGCCGAAGTGCGGGGCGCCGGCCGACAGCACCGCCTCGCGCCACCAGTCCCCCGCTCCCCAGGCGAGCCCCACGCCGAAAATGATCCCGGTGACCACCGCGAGCGCCAGCAGCAGGCGCTGCGGCACGGCCTCGACGATCTCGAGGTTGCCGACGCGGCGCGGCATCTGCACCGAGCCGATGGCGCGATACACGATGTAGAGGTTGCCCGTGCCCCACAGCGTGGCCACGAGCCAGACGCCGAGCCGCAGGAGCTGCTGCAGCGAGCGCGCCTGCAGGTAGACGCCGCCGGCGCCGCTCCCGCCCGAGAGGGTGCCCGCCCAGGCCCGCTCGGCGGTCTCCACGGCAAACCAGCGGCCCCCCACCAGCAACGCCGCGAGCACCGCCGCGCCGATCAGCAGCACGCGGCCGGGGCGCCGCCCGATCACGGCCGGCCGGAGTTGCGCGCCAGCCAGCCTTCGACCTCGCCGCGATACGCGGCCAGCGCCTCGGGCGTGCGCGCCTCGAACCGGAGCACCAGCACGGGCTGCGTGTTCGATGCCCGCAGGAGCCCCCACCCCTCGGCGAAGGTGATGCGCACGCCGTCCAGCGTGAACACCGGATACTTCGCCGCGAAATACTGCGCCGCGCGCTCCACCAGTCCGAACTTCACATCGTCCGGGCAGTCCACGCGCAGCTCGGGGGTGGACACGGTCTGCGGCAGGTCGGCGAGCAGCCGCGACAGCGGCCCGCCCACCCGCGAGACGTACTGCAGGAGGCGCGCCGCGGCGAACAGGGCGTCGTCGAAGCCGAACCAGTCACCGCCGAAGAACACGTGCCCGCTCATCTCGCCGGCGAGCGGGGCGTGGATCTCCTTCATCTTCTGCTTGATGAGCGAGTGCCCCGTCTTCCACATGGTGGGGACGAGCCCGGCGCGTTTCAACTCCTGCGGCAGCACCTCCGAGCACTTCACGTCGAAGATCACGGGGTAGCCGGTGCCCATGCGTTGCGCCAGATCGCGGCCGAACAGGATGAGCAGCGTGTCGCCGAACACCGGGGTGCCGCGCTCGTCCACCGCCCCGATCCGGTCGCCGTCGCCGTCGAAGGCGATGCCCAGCTCGGCGCCCTCACGCGCGACGGCCACCTGCAGGTCGTGCAGGTTCTCCACCACGGTGGGATCGGGATGGTGGTTGGGGAAGGTCCCGTCCGACTCGGCGAACAGCGGCACCACGTCGCACCCCAGGTCGCGCAGTGTTTCGATCGCGACGAGGCTCGTCACGCCGTTGCCGCAGTCCACTACGACTTTCAGCGGCCGAGGCAGCGGGGTGTTGCGGCGCACGATCGCTTCGCGGTAGGCCGGGAGGACGCTGTCGTCGGTCGCGCGCGTACCCCCGGGCGTCCGGTCGAGCTGGTCCGCCGCGATCAGCTGATACATCCGCTGGATGTCGTCGCCGTAGATCGCTTCGTGGGACAACACCATCTTGAAGCCGTTGAACTCCGGGGGATTGTGCGAGCCGGTGACCTGCAGCCCGCCATCCACGGCGAGGACGTGCGTGGCGAAGTAGAGCGCGGGGGTGGGCAGCATGCCGACCTCGACCACGCTGCCGCCCGCCGCCACGATGCCCTGCGCCACACCGTCGGTCAGGGCCGGTCCCGAGGGCCGGTTGTCCCGGCCCAGCGCGATCCGCGGCGGGCGCCCCAGCCGTTCGCGCGCCAGGGTCGCGAAGGCGCCGCCCACCGCGCGCGCCAGCGCAGGGGTGAGCTGGTCGCCCGTGGTGCCGCGGATGTCGTACTGGCGGAAAATCGTGGCGGGGACGTCCACGGGTCCCCCGTTCAGTTCCCCGGCGGGGAGGGAGGAGACGCGACCAGGCCGGCCGCGGGCCGGACCGTCGCGCCGCTCGTTTGCGCGAGATCGAGCAGCCGGTTGGGCCGGACGCCGAAATACAGCACCGCGGCGACGCACACGGCCAGCGCCACGCCGCCGAGGCGTCCCAGGCGGACGCCGGCATGGGCCTGCGGGAACGGCGGCTGCCGCATGTACATCGCCATGATCACCGGCAGGTAATAGCCCGCGGACACGACGCTGGCCAGCACGAGGACGGCGGCGAGCCATCCCTTCCCCGCGGCCACCGCGGCGGCGAGGATGTACCACTTCCCGATGAAGCCTGCGGTTCCGGGGAAGCCGAGCAGCGACAGCATGCACACGGCGAGCGCGAAGGCCAGCCACGGCCGGTCGGCCGAGAGGCCGGCGAGATCGTCGATCTGCACGTCGCTCTCGCCGTGCCGTCCCTTGGCGGCGAGCAGCGCGAAGGCGGCGAGGGTGGTCAGCCCGTAGGCCGCGAGGTAGAACAGCACCGCCGCGGTCCCCTGCGACGACGGGGGGGGCCCAGCCGCCACCGCCACGAGCAGGTAGCCCGCGTGCGCGACGGACGAGTACGCGAGCATCCGCTTGAGCGAGCGCTGCGCCAGGGCGACCAGGTTGCCGACGATCATCGTGAGCACCGCGAGCCCGGTGACGATGCTGGTCCACGATGCCGTCGCGGAGAACGCCTCGATCAGGACGCGCGCCAGGGCGGCAAACGCCGCCGCCTTCACGGCCGTCGCCATGAATCCGGTGATCGGGGTCGGCGCGCCGTCGTACACGTCGGGCGCCCACATGTGGAACGGTACCGCCGCGACCTTGAAGCCGAATCCGACGAGCAGCAGGCCGAGCCCCACGAGGAGCAACGGGCTGCCCTGGAGGCCGAGAGAGCTCACCTGAACGCCGATCAGGGTGAGGTTCGTCGTGCCCGTGGCCCCGTATGCCAGGGCGACGCCGTACAGCAGGAACGCCGAGGCGAAGGCCCCCAGCAGGAAGTACTTGAGCGCCGCCTCCGCCGCGCGGGGGCTGCGGCGGTCGATGCCGGCGAGGACGTACACCGAGACCGACATCAGCTCGAGGCCCAGGAAGATGACGATGAGGTCTTCGCCTCCCGCCATCAGCATCATCCCGAGCGTGGCGAAGACGAGCAGCAGGTAGTACTCGGGGGCGAGCAGCTGCTCGCGCTCGAGGTAATCGAAGGAGAAGAACACGGTGACGGCGGCGGCGCCGAGGAAAATGAAGTCGGCGACGTAGCGGAAGTCGTCCACCGCCACCATCGGCGTGATCCCCTCGGACCGTGCCGCATTCCACCAGAGCCACCATACGGCGACGGCGCTGCTGCCGATGCCCGCGAGGGTGATCCACCCCGCGAGCCGCAGGTCGCCGGCCGTGCGATGCCGCCATGCCACCACGAGGAGCAGCACCAGCGCCCACCCGGTGAGCACCAGCTCCGGCAGGAGTGCGGTGAGCAGATCGCGCGACGTCGAGAGATCGAGGTTCATCGCTGCGCCGCTGCTCGCGAGACGGCCGGTTTCACGGTGTCGATCAGGTGCTGCGCCGCGGGCTCCATGCGCCGCAGGATCGGTTTGGGGTAGAGGCCGATCCAGAAGATGCCGGCGAGGATCGGGATCAGTACCACGAGCTCCCGCAGCGAGAGATCGGGGAGCTTCTCGTTCTCCGCCTTGTCGAGCTTGTTGTAGATCACGCGCTGCAGCGCCCACAGGAGGTACATCGCGGCGACGATCACCCCGGTCGTGGCCACCGTGGCGGCCACCGGGTAGGTGCGGAACGCGCCGATCAGGATCAGGAACTCGCCCACGAACCCGTTGGTGCCCGGCAGGCCGATGGACGACAGCGAGACGATGGTGAGCACGGTGGCGAGCAGCGGCAGCACGCGCGCCAGGCCGCCGTACGCCTCGATCAGGCGGCTGTGGCGGCGCTCGTACAGCATCCCGACCAGGAAGAACAGGGCGCCGGTCGAGAGTCCGTGATTGATCATGACGAGCAGCGCGCCCTGGACGCTCTGCAGCGTCAGCGACCAGATGCCGAGCATCACGAAGCCCAGGTGCGACACCGAGCTGTAAGCGACGAGCTTCTTCACGTCGGGCTGCACCATCGCCACCAGGCCGCCGTAGACGATGCCGATGAGCGACAGCGCCACGACCACCGCCTGCACCGCCGGATGCAGCGCGACCGACGGGAAGAACGGCAGCGCGAAGCGCAGGAATCCGTAGGTCCCCATCTTGAGCAGCACGCCCGCCAGGATCACCGACCCCGCCGTGGGCGCCTCGACGTGCGCGTCGGGCAGCCAGGTGTGGAACGGGAACATCGGCACCTTGATGGCGAAGGCGAGGAAGAACGCGGCGAAGAACCACCACGCGGCAGGCCCAAGCGGGCCGACATTGGCGAGCAGGAAGCCGTAGTCGAACGAATGGACGCCGGTGCGCGCGGCGGCGGCGAAATAGAGGCCGAGGATCGCCACCAGCATCAGCAGCGATCCGGTCATGGTGTAGATGAAGAACTTGATGGCGGCGTACAGCCGGCGCTCGCCGCCCCAGATCCCGATGATGAAGTACATCGGGATCAGCATGACCTCCCACATCACGTAGAACAGGAACAGGTCGAGCGCCACGAACACGCCCACCATGCCGGTGGTGAGCACGAGCAGGTTGGCGTAGAACGCCCGCTCGCGCTTGGTGATGTAGTTGTAGCTGCCCAGCACCGAGAGCGGCACGAGAAAGGTCGTGAGCAGCACCATGAAGAGGGAGATGCCGTCCACGCCGACGTGGTAGCCGATGCCCCACGCCTGGACCCAGGGAACCGAGATCTCGAACTGCATCCCGGCGGCCGGCACGAAGCGCCACCACAGGGGCACCGAAAGCGCGAACTCGATGACCGACGCGGCGAGGGCCAGGTGCTTGGCGCGGCGCTCGGGGGCGAGCCAGAGCGCGGCCGCGGCGAGGAGCGGCCAGGCGAGCAGCAGGGTGAGGACGGCGCGGTCGTACGTCATCTGGCGTATCCGCGGGGGTGCAGGCAGTGTAGGCCGAGTGGGGCCCGCAACGGACGCCGCGCCGCGGGGAACGCCTTGGTGGGCCGAGTGGGGCCCGCGCCGGACGCGTTCGCCGCGGGGGCGCTCGGACGCGACAAGCCCTGCGTGCTTACCCGTGCACCGGCGCTCTTGTCGCCGCCGTGCGCCCCCGCGGCGCGGCGTCCGTTGCGGGCCCCACTCGGCCCACCAACGTGTTCCTGTGCCCGTTCCACTCGCCCCACGACCAACTCCACGAGGCCGTTCATCAGCGCAACGCTCGCGCGAGCACGAACACCACCCCTACCACGAACATGACCGCATAGAACCCCAGCTCGCCCGTCTGCAGCCGGCTCCCGAGCCACCCCAGGATACGCGACAGCCCGGCGGTCCCGTTCACCCCCGCCCCGTCCACGATCCCCACGTCGACTACGCGCCACAGCACCTTGTTCGACACCCAGAGAATCGGCCGCACGATGATCGCGTCGTAGATCTCGTCCACGTACCACTTCTTCCACAACACGCGACCCAGCCCCGTCTCCGGTTTCGCGTCCCGCGCGGGAACGAGCGCCGTGAGATCGAGCAGTCGCCAGGCGGCGATGATGCCCGCCAGCCCGATGGCCACCGCGATTCCGACGAGGACCCATTCGGTCGTATGGGCCAGCTCGTGCGCCGGCGCCAGCGCGGCCCCGGCGGCGGTCACCGGCTCGAGCCAGTGTTCGAGCCACGCCTGGCCCCCCACCAGCGCAGGCAGATTCAGCAGCCCACCCGCAAGCGACAGCGCCCCCAGCACGACCAGCGGACCGGTCATCACCCACGGCGCCTCGTGCAGGTGCACCTGCTCGCGGGCACCGGTGCGGTTGGGCCCATGGAACGTGTACAGCATCAGCCGGGTCATGTAGAACGCCGTGAGCAGCGCGGCCGCGAGACCGAAGCCCCAGTACAGGTACCAGAGCGGCTGTCCCGTGCCGCGGGCGAACGCCGCGCCCAGGATCTCGTCCTTCGAGAAGAACCCCGAGAACGGCGGAATCCCGGCGATCGCGAGTGTCGCGATCCACATCAGCGCGGCGGTCCAGGGAAGGAAGCGGGCCAGGCCACCCATGTTCCGCATGTCCTGCGCGTCCTCGTGCGCATGCGTCGCGTGATAGGCGTGATGCATCGCGTGGATCACCGATCCCGATCCGAGGAACAGCAACGCCTTGAAGAACGCGTGCGTCGCGAGGTGGAAGATCCCCGCCGCCATGGCGCCCGTGCCCACGCCGATGAACATGTAGCCGAGCTGCGAGACGGTGGAGTAGGCGAGCACCCGCTTGATGTCCCACTGCTTGAGGGCGATCGTCGCGGCGAACAGCGCCGTCAGGGCGCCCACGCCCGCCACCACCGCCTGGGCGACGGGCGCGAGTGCGAACAGCACGTTGGCGCGCGCCACCAGGAACACGCCCGCCGTCACCATCGTGGCGGCGTGGATCAGGGCCGACACGGGAGTCGGGCCGGCCATCGCGTCGGGGAGCCAGGTGTAGAGCGGGATCTGCGCCGACTTTCCGGTGCAGCCCAGGAACAGCAGCAGCGTGATCCCCGTGACCGCGCCGCCGCCCGCCACCAGGGCCGTCGGGGCCTTGGCGAACACCGTGGAATAGTCGAGCGAGCCGGTGTGCTGCCAGATCATGAACATGGCGACGAGGAAGCCGAAGTCGCCGATGCGGTTCATGATGAACGCCTTCTTGCCGGCGTCGGCGTTCACCTTCTCCGTGAACCAGAACCCGATCAGCAGGTAGGAGCAGAGCCCGACGCCCTCCCACCCGACGAAGGTGACCGGGAAGTTCGCGCCGAGCACCAGCGTCAGCATGAAGAACACGAACAGATTGAGGAACGCGAAGTAGCGCGCGTAGCCCTCGTCGTCGTGCATGTAGCCGACGCTGAAGATGTGGATCAGCGAGCCGACGCCCGTGACGACGAGCATCATCACGGCCGAGAGCTGGTCCACCTGCAGGTCGTACCCCACCTGCAGCGCGCCCACCGGCATCCAGTCCCAGTAATGGAAGACGACGGCGGCCTCGGGGTGCGCCGCGGCGAACGCGCGCACCACGAATACGGCCACCCCGAGGGACGCCAGCACGCTGCCCACGCCGATCGCGGTGACCGCGCCCTTGATGCGCGTGCCGCTCAGGGCCAGCGCCCCGTTCAGCAGGAACCCGAGCAGCGGCAGGGCCGGCACGAGCCAGACGAGATCCATCGCGGTGCCGGTCATCACCCCTTCAACAGGTTGATGTGCTGGAGGTCCACCGTCTCCTTATGGCGATAGACGGCGAGGATGACCGCGAGCCCGACGGCGGCCTCGGCCGCGGCCACCGCCATGACGAAGAACACGAAGATCTGGCCGCTCACGCCCAGGCGCTGCGCGAACGCGACGAAGGTGAGGTTCACCGCGTTGAGCATCAGCTCCACGCACATGAAGATCACGATCGCGTTGCGGCGCAGCAGCAC
>DATGDT010000076.1:0-4507 GCA_035310725.1 Gemmatimonadales bacterium | reverse complement strand
ATGAGCGCGCGGCGATGGTCCTCGAAGGTCCGGCACAGCTTCCGGTACCCGAACCGCTCCGGCTGCTCGAACGCCGGGCTGCCGGGGTCGAGGAACGGTCCCAGCGGCGCGATGAAGAACCACAGGCGCCGGTCTCCCCCGAACCGTTGCAACAGCGTCCGGCAATAGTCCACGCACCCGACCGCGTCGGCGTAGGTCTGCTTCGGGATCCCGACCATGAAGAAGATGTCGATCCGGTTGACGCCGTTCTTGAGGGCGCTGGCGATGGTCGCTTCGATTCGCTCGTTGGAACACATGAGCTTGCCGTTCACCCGTCGCAGCGACTCGAGATGTGACTCCAGCGTCATTTCGACGCTGAAGCGCGGTACGGCCTTGGCGATCCGCCCGAAGAACTCGTCGCCCGCGGGGAAGAACAACTCGAAGACCAGCTCGTTCTCGATCCGCGCCTCCGCCAGGAGATCGAGAAAGCGGTCCGCATGTTCCCGGCCGCCCTGCCGCAGGTCGTGGACGAGGAAGATCGGGGACCGGCTGAATTCCTGGATTCGCAAAATGTCCCGCACCAGCGTCTCGGGGGAGCGAAAGGCGGGCTTTGAACGGTTACAGATGCTCTCGTAGGCGGAGCGGGAGCCGCCGCAGATGGCGCAGTTCTGGGTGCAGCCACGCGAGGTGAGCACAGCGGTGATCGGATAGTCCAGCCAGTCCTCGAACGGGATGACGTTGGCAAGGCTGCCGTACTTGAGCACCGACCGCATCACGTAGGAATAGTTGGGCAACGGGATATCGTCGATGCTGGCCGGCACGTGCGAGAGCGGGTTGACGACGACTTCACCCTCGGGCGTCTTCCAGGCCAGATTGGGCACGTCCGCCAGCGATCCCCCCGACCGCAGCACCTGCATCAGCTGCAGCATCGGGGCCTCGGTGGAGTCGCCCCGCATCACCATGTCCACCCAGGGGTAGCCCAGCAGCTCCTCAGAGTAGTACGACGCCGAAAGCCCGCCCACGATCACCGGCGTGCCGGGATGGTGCTGTTTCACGAGCTTGGCGAGCTCGATCCCGCCATGGGCGTGAGGCAACCAGTGCAGGTCGATGCCGAAGAGCATCGGGTCGTGGCGGGCGATGTCCGCGGCGGCGTCGTAGGCCGGGTCCGCGATCATGCGATAGGCCACGTTGACGATTTCGACGTTGAACCCTTCTTCTTCCAGGTGGCCGGCGATCGTGGTGAGGCCCATCGGGTACATCTCGAACACCGGGGTGGACGGGATGACGTCGCTGATCGGGCCGAACAGGATGCCGGTCTTGCGGAAGTCGTAGACGCTGGGGGGGTGCAACAGCACCAGATCCACTCCGAACAGCTTCATCGGCCTTCCGTGGCTCGAGTGAGTCTGGGGTACCGTACCAAACTCCGGCGAACCTAGCCGAATCCGCTTAAGGATCACCTGAAGGAGTGGTGAAGGAGCGGCCAGCGGCCTGGACAGGCGCTGATGGGAGCATCATTATCCCTTCACGATCTCTTCATGCATTCCCCGTGAGTATATCTACCTAAGTAGCCGAGCACGGTAGAAAGCGCCCGTCCGGCAACCTAAGTGCTTGCAAGCGCGTGATTTGGTAGACCTGAAGGCGACGTTACTGATGGCAGCAGTCGGCCCTGGCGTACCGAACCGGAGGATGCACCGATGACACCTTCCCGTTGGCTAACGACCGCGCTGGCGGTCATCGCGCTCGGGGCCTGCACGAACGAGAAACTGGTCTACGTCAATCGCCAGTTCAACCCGCCGGCGGACAGCAAGAACGGCTTTCTCGGCTACTTCGACGAGACCACCCAGCAAACCAGCTGCGGCAACTGCCACGTCGAGCACCAGGGCGAGTGGAAGAACACCAAGCACGCCGAGGCGTGGGCCGACCTGCAGGCGCAGGCGCAGCCCGCGGACAAGAGCAGCTGCGAGGGGTGCCACTCGGTGAGCCAATACGGCAACACGGTCTCCGGCAACGGTGGGTACCTCTCGGTAAAGGACGCATCGTATCACGACGTGCAATGCGAGAACTGCCACGGCCCCGGCGCCGACCATGCGTCCGTTCCTGACGCCGGCACGGCTCCCCTGGCCCGTATCAGTGCCGATACCGGCGTCTTGAGCGCCGGCACATGCGGCGCGTGCCACTCCGGGACGCACCATCCGTTCGTCGAGGAGTGGAAGCAGTCCATCCATGCGCTGAACGGCCGCCACGCCGACGAGGAAGAGTGCCAGGAGTGCCACACGGGGCAGGGCGCGTTGAAGGCCTGGGGCGTGACGTCCGCCTACGTCGGCAGTGGGGACCCGATCACGGCGGCGAACGGCCTCGGGATCACGTGCGCCGTCTGCCACGACCCGCACGATGCCACGAACACGGCGCAGCTCCGGTGGCCGCTCGAGACCAACGATCCGAGCCAGAACCTGTGCATGAAGTGCCACTATCGGCGCACGGTGCCGCTCGCGCTGGACTCGACGAGCAAGCTCAGCCCGGGTGGGAGCAATTCGCCGCACGCCCCGCAGGGAGCTACCCTGATCGGCGAGGTCGGGTATCAGAATCCGAGCTACCTCGACCCGGTGCTGGTCTCGGTGGCGAAGAGCGCGAGCCACGGGAACCTCGCCAAGACCCCCAAGCTCTGCGCCGGCTGCCATCTCTTCTCCTTCCCGGCCGTGAATGACGCGGGCGTCGCGTCGACCGTGACCGGGCACCTGTTCCGGCCCATCCCGTGCTACGGGCCGGACGGTCTGCCCACGGACTCGATCAAGAACTGCGCGTACACGCCCGGCACGCCGGGCACGCCCGGTGGCCGGTCGTTCAAGGCGTGCGCGCAGTCGGGATGCCACCTGGGCGAGAACGAGGCGGCCGGGCTGTTGGCGGTGGCGCGCGGGCGGATCCAGACCCTGACGGCCGCCCTGTTGGTCAACACGGGCAGCAGCGCCAACGCGATCGATACGCTCGATTCCGGGATCATCCCGGCGATTCTCAGGAACACCTGGAGTCAGAAGGGGACGCTCAACAACCTGTCCTTGCTGGCCAACGGCGCCTTCCTGCTCGGCGACAGCATCATCAACCTCGACGCCGCGACCGTGACGGGCAAGCTGGCGGCGGGGAATACGATCCGGATCGGCACCACCGTGTACACGGTCACCGCTGACGTGATCGCCGCCACGAACAAGCTCAACGGTGTGCACATCACGCCGGCGCTGGCCGCACCGCTCGCGGACAACACTCCGGTCTTCGTCGTGTTCATGGCCCCGCTGCTCGCGGGAGACCGGGTCATCACGGCCCTGGATGGAGCCGAGTTCAACGTGCGGACGTTCGGTGAGAATGCCGCCGGGGACTTCGTCATCGCCAGCGGCAACACCGACCGCTCGCATACGGTGCACAACCCCTTCCTTGCGGAAGCCCTCTTGCGGGCGAACATCGAGGAGCTGACGGCTCTCTACGGCTCGCAACCCTGGTTCCCCGTCCTGCCCCCGGCCGTTCGCGCGATCCTGGCCGGTCCGGTGGGCGCCTCGGGCAGCGTGCCGTTCCCGCGGCCCGCTGTCAGGCGCGCGTCGCGGTAGCAGAGGCGTCGGATGATCGGTATCATCGGCCCCGGAGCCGGCACGGCTTCCGGGGCCGCCTCATTAGTCTGACAGCATCCGTCAGGGGGAATGATGGCGCTTGGAGCCGCTGGCGAGCGGGCGCACGGTCTGGAAGGGGGGGGCGAGGGTGGGACCCGCGGCTCGAAGGCGGGATTCAACGAGTACCTGCTGGTCGCCGTCATCGTCCTCACCATCGTCACGATCGCCGTAGGCATCGGGTTCTACCTGTTGCCAGGTGACTATCTGCAGATCCCCGAGCTGCAACCGGCGGCCCGGGTGGTGCGGGAGTCCGACTTCCCCGTGGGCGGGAGCCGGGTCGTGAGCTGGGGGCCGAGGATCGTGCTCGTGGTGCGCACCGGCGAGCGGGAGTACTCCGCTCTCCAGGGGACGTCTCCGATCGACGGCTGCATGCTCGACTGGGACGCCGCGTCCCTCCGCGTCGTCTCGCCGTGCACCTATGTGGTGTACGACCTGCACGGAAACGTAGTGCGGGGCCTCACCACGGTGCCCCTGCAGCGGTTCGCCGTGTTCGTGCGACAGGGCGCCGTGTACGTGACGGAGCTGTAGATGGCGACCCGATTCGGGCGGGCGACGGCGCAATGGGCCGCGCAGTTCTGGGCCGACCTGAAGGCGAGCACCGACGCCGGACTGCTCGGCATCCTGCGATTCCTGGGCCTGCTCTACGGGCCGATCGACGCCCGGCTGCCGATCGATCAGGCGTTCCGCAAGGCCCTGGGCTACCGGCTGGCGCCGCACGTCGGATGGCGGCACGCGCTGGGCGGGATCACCTATCTGCTCTTCATCATGCTCGTCGTCACCGGCGTCCTGCTGTCGGTCCACTACCGGCCGTCGGCACAGGAAGCCTACCCGAGCATCCAGCACATCGTGTCGAACGTCACCCTCGGCTGGTTGAT
>DATGDT010000075.1:0-5485 GCA_035310725.1 Gemmatimonadales bacterium | reverse complement strand
GCTCGCGCTGGGATACTCGGGGTTGCGCTGCCCCGGCAGGTAGCACTGCGGCCACCCGTAGAACTTGCCGTCCTTGATGATGTTCAGGTGCTCCGGGGGCAGGTCGTCGGTCATCGAGGTGTTCGAACCCCCGATGTTGTCGCGGTCGTTGTTGGTGCCCCAGAGCTCGCCGGTCGTCGGTGAGAAGGCGAGGCCGACGGAGTTGCGCAACCCGGTGGCGAAGCGGTGCTCGCCCGAGCCGTCGGCGTTGAAGCGGGTCACCGCGGCGCGGCGCGGATCGGTCTCATCGCAGATGTTGCACGAAGAGCCGACCGCGAGGTAGAGGTAGCCGTCCGGCCCGAACACCACGGTGCGGGTGGAATGTCCCCCCGTCGGCAGTCCGGTGACGATCGGCCGCGGCGCGCCGCCGGGGGCGATGCGCGTGATCTGGCTCGTTTCGCCGACGTACATCGTGTCGCCGCGGAACGCGATCCCGAAGGGGCCGTTGAGCCCGGTCGCCGCAGGGGTCACCGAATCGGCCACGCCATCGCCGTTTGCGTCCACAAGCCGCAGCACCCTGCCGGCTCCCTGCATCGCCGCGTACACAGCCCCGTGTGGGCCGAGCACGATGTTGCGCACGCCGCGCTGGTTGTCGGCGAATATCCCGATCTTGAAGCCGGGCCGCAGGTACAACGTGTGCCCCGCGATCTCCTGGGCCACCATCCCGGCCGGGGCCTGCCCCGCCACGCTTCCCCCCGTCGTGCAGGCGATCCCGAACAACACCGCCATGACCATCCGTCGCTGCATACGAACCTCCTCGAGGATCCTGCTGCTCACCCCTGCGTCGCGAACAGCCCCGACAATGCGCCTTCGCCGGTCGGCATGTTCCCCCGGCTGGCCAGCGCCTCCTGCTCCGCACGCTCGACCGCCGCGGTGACCTCGGCCTCCACGTCGCCCAGCTCCCGGTCGGTCCAGCCGTCTTCCTTCAGATATTCCTCGTACAGCCCGATCGGATCCCGCTTCCCCCACTCGGCGAACAGCTTCGCGGGAAACGTCTCGCGGGCCTCGCGCTCATCGTGGGTCGCATGGCCGCCCATCCGGAACGTCTCGGCCACGAGCAACGCCGGTCCCTGCCCCGCGCGGCAGCGCTCGGCCGCCAGCTTCGTCGCCGCCCAGGCATCGAGCACGTTATTGCCGTCGAACTCGAGCCCCCACATGCCGTAGGAGGCCGCCCAGTCCTTGAACGTCCCCGGGAGGTGGTGCTGCTCGAGTCGGGTCCCCAGCGCCACTTGGTTGTTCTGCACGATGAAGATCGCGGGCAGCCGCTGCACGGCCGCGAAGTTGGTACCCTCGTGCGCCGCGGCGGTTTTGGTGGACCCATCGCCCACCCAGGTGAGCGCCACGCGGGGTTCGCGCTTCATCTTGAAGGTCAAGGCGATCCCTGCGACCACGGGCACCACGTCGCCCACGTGCGAGATCGGCTGCAGCACGCCCGCCGCCAGATCGCCCAGATGCAGATCGCGACCGCCGGAGGGCGAGTCGGCGGTCGCGAGGTAGGCACGCAGCGCCTGGGCGATCGGCATCCCCATCTCGATCACCGCCCCGGCGTTCCGGATCATGGGCGCGACGATGTCCCGGTCACGCTCCAGCGCGTGCACCGGCCCCACGGTCGTCGCTTCCTCGCCCGTGCCGAGCCACGCCTTCGAGATGACGCCCGTGCGAACCCAGCGTTTGAGGGTGACGTCGTGGAGCCGTGTGCGCACGAGCCCCGCGTAGAGGGCGCGCCGGCCGTCCCGGTCGAGGCGCGCGACCAGCGCGGCGCGCTCGGGCTGCTGCTCGATCGTCTGACGGAACGCCCGCACGAGGGCGGGGTCGGGCTGCCAGGAGAGGTATTCGGGCGGATCGAAGGCGGGAAAGCGCTTCATGGCGACCGGTTATCTCAGCTTCTCCTTCAGCTTGCCGAACAATCCGCCCCCGCCGCCGGTCGCACCGCCCCCACCGGCCTCCGCCTCGCTCAGGGCCTCGGCGAAGGCGAGCGTCGAGGGAAAGCGGTTGTCGGGATTGGTCTCGAGCGCCTTGGCGATCGCCTTCTCGAGGGCCGGGGGCAGCTCGGGACGCAGGGTGCGCAGCGGCGTCGGGCTGCCGCGCAGCCGCGCGATCATCATCTCCTGCGCGTTGCGTCCCTGGAACGGCAGCTTGCCGGTGAACATCTCGAACGCCACGATGCCCAGGGCGTACACGTCGGAGCGGGCATCGAGCGCCTTGCCGCGGATCTGCTCGGGGCTCATGAACTCGGGCGTGCCGAGGATGATGCCCGTGGCGGTGAGCTTCGCGATCGAGGGGTCGGCGCGCCGCTCCTTGGCCAGCCCGAAGTCCATCACCACCGCATGGTCCGAGCCGTCCGCGTTGGGCACGAGCATGATGTTCTCGGGCTTCAGATCGCGGTGCACGATCTGCAACGAGTGGGCGTGCTCCAGCCCCGCGCAGACCTGGCGCAGAATGGACAGCCCGTGCGCCAGGTCCATCGGGCCTTCCCGGACCTCACGGTCGGAGAGCAGCTCGCCGTGGAGGAAGGGCATGACCAGGTAGATCAGGCCGTCCTCGGATTCCCCCAGCCGGAGGATGCGGCAGACGTTGGGGTGATCGAGGCGCATCGCCAGGCCCGCTTCGCGCCGCAGGCGCTCCACCGAGCTCTTGTCGCTCGCGAGCTTCGGGGAGAGCACCTTGATGGCCACTTCCTGGCCGGTCGAGATCTCCTTGGCGAGATAGACGTAGGACATGCCGCCCTCGCCGAGCTTCTTCATCACCTGATAGCGTGCGTCGAGCATCTGGTTGGAGAGGGTCGACGCGCGATCCAGGGAGGGCGGCGGCTTGATGGGCGGCGTGCGGACGGCCGTGGCAGCACCGGCCGGCGTCCGGGGCGTCCCCGGCGGCGGGCCGTGCGGGGTGGGCGAGGCGGGGACGGGGGTCGCGGGGGCCCCCTGCACGTCCACCAGCATCGAGCCGTCCCTGGGGCAGAAGCGGGCGGAGTCGGAGTAGACGGTCTTGCACTTGGGACAGCGGCGCTGACTCATTCACGTACCCGATTGCGGCCTTCGTTCTTGGCGCGGTAGAGGGCCTGGTCGGCCAGCGCGATGAAGCTGTCGGCGCTGGTGACCCGGTCGTTGGGAAAACCCGCGAGCCCGATACTGACCGTCAACTGCAGCGGCTCCTCTCCCGCCGGGGCGAAGTCGCGCACGGCGATCTTGCCACGAACGCGCTCGGCGAACACTCCGGCGCCGCGCAGCGTGGTCTCGGGCATCACGACGACGAACTCCTCGCCGCCGTAGCGCGCGACGAGGTCCACCGACCGGGCCTCGTGGCGCAGCAACTCCCCAACTTGCCGCAACACCGCGTCGCCCGCCAGATGCCCCCGCCGGTCGTTGATTTGCTTGAATCGGTCGAGGTCCGCCAGCAGGATGCTGAGATAGAGGTTGTAGCGGCGGGCCCGGTCCAGCTCGGCGGCGAGGGCCTCGCTCAGGGCGCGGCGGTTCAGCGTGCCGGTGAGCGCGTCGGTGGACGCGAGCTGCTCGAAGCGGCGCTTGTCGAGCACCGCCGTTTCAAAGTCGTACGCCTTCTCGATCGCGGCCACCGCGGCTTCGATGACCGATTCCGCGAAGCGCGCGTCGGCCGGCGTAAGCGCGGCGTCCGCCTCGGTGGTGCGCAGGAAGAACACCCCCACCTGTCGATCCCGCATGTCGAACGGGATGGCGACGGCCGACCGCGTCGGCACGAGGATGCGCTCCGACTGCCAGCGGGTGCGCTCCCGCGCGTACATCGGATCGGTGGCGACGTCCGTGACCAGCACCGAGCTGCTCCCCGCCAGCGCCCGCTCGATTTCCGGATAGCGCGCCATCTCGATCTCGAGATTGCGCAGCATCGGGTTCTCGAACGAGGCGACGACCGTGCCCGTCTTGTCGCCGGCCTTGGCGATCACGATCGAGCACTTGGAGATGTTGAGCACCCGGGCCACGCGCCGCACGAGGATGTGGTAGATCTCCTCGGGCTTGAGCGAATCGGTGATCTCGTGCAGGATCTCGACCATGGCGGCGCGGTTCTTCGCCTCGCCGCGCGCCTCGGCGACCGCCTTGCCGAGCCGGAGGTGCGCCTCGACGCGCGCCAGCAGCTCGCGCGCGCGCACCGGCTTGGCGATGAAATCCGCGGCGCCCAGGCCGAGCGACTTCACGGCGGCGTCCTCCGGGTCCATGGACGACAGCATGAGCACCGGCAGGTCGCGGAACCGGTCGTCTTCCTTGAGCAGACCCAACAACGCCAGCCCGTCCACCTTGGGCATCATGATGTCGAGCAGCAGCAGCTGGGGCCGCTCGGCGGCGACCAGCGACAGCAGGTTCTCACCCCCGAGGCTCGTCACGACCTCGTAGCCGCTCTTCTTGAGGATGAAGGAGAGCGTCTGGACCAGCGTCTCGTCGTCGTCGGCCAGCAGGATCTTGGTCCCCGCGGCGATCGGCGGGGGAGACGTCGGAGGCGGAGCGGTCACGAGCGACGCCGGTCTTCGAGCAGCGCGGGGTCCACGTTGCCGCCGCTCACCACGAGCACCACCGGCGGGCGGCGGTACTGCTCGAGCAGCCCGGCCCGCAGCGCGGCGGTCGTGGCGGCCCCCGAGGGCTCCACCATCAGCCCGCACTGCTGGTGCAGGAAGAACACCGCCTCCCGGATGGCGTCGTCGGTCACGGTCACGACCCCCGCCAGCCGCTCTTTGTGCTGCTGCAGCACCTCGAAGGGGAGCTCGCCGACCGAGAGCGTGATGAGGCCGTCGGCGATGCTGGCCGTGCGCTCGAGCGTGACGGGCCGGCCGGCTTCGAGCGAGCGGGTGAGCTTGGGCGCGCCGGCAGGCTCGACCCCGACGACCCGCGCCCGGCTCCCCGCGGCGGCGAGGCCGCGCGCCACACCCGAGATGAGCCCGCCGCCGCCGACCGGGACGACCACAGTCGCGACTTCGGGGAGGTCGGCGGCGATCTCCAGGCCGACCGTGGCCTGGCCGGCGATGATGTCGGGATGGTCGAACGGCGGTACGACGGCGAGGCCGTCGCGCGCCGCGATCTCGAGCGCCGCGATGCGGCGGTCTTCCGACGTGCGGCCGGCGAAGACCACTTCCCCGCCCCAGCGTTTCACGCCCTCGACCTTCACCGCGGGGGCGGTCTCCGGCATCACGATCACCGCCCGCACGCCGAAGCGCTGCGCGGCATAGGCCACCGCCTGCCCGTGGTTGCCCGAGGAGAACGTGATCACGCCGCGGGCGCGCGCCGCGTCGCTCAGCTTGCGGATGGCGTTGTAGGCGCCGCGGATCTTGAAGGCCCCCATCGGCTGCCGGCTCTCGAGCTTGAGCCAGGCGTCGAGCGCCGCCACGTACTGCAGCGGCGTCCGCACGGCGACGCCCTCCAGGGCCCGGGCCGCGTCGGCGACCTCCCGGTCGGCGATGTCGGTGATCACGTCAGCGCTTCTTCTT
>DATGDT010000074.1:0-5313 GCA_035310725.1 Gemmatimonadales bacterium | reverse complement strand
GGGTTGCAGGACATCTGGCCGATGGTGTCGAGATTGGCGGTCAGGAGCAGGACGCGGGCCTTGAGCCGCGCCGCAAGGGCTGCCGCTTCGGTGCCCGCATGGCCTCCACCGACAACGATGACGTCGTACTCGGAGCTCATGTGAACAAGATAGACGGCGGGACGTCGAGACGCCTAGTGAGACGCTCGGCGAGACGCCGAGCCGCCGAGACGCCGAGTGGACGCTCAGGGGTTAGGAGCGAGGGGTGCGCGAAGCGGCGTCGCTGATCTTTCGCAGGAGGCCGTACAGCGTCTTGCCGGTTTCGTTCGCCAGAGCTTCGAGACGGCCGAACTCGGCCGGGCTGACGTACTCCAGGTCCCGCGCCATCTCGATGATGGTCTCCACCTCCGCGAGCGAGCTTCGGGCGCTATCGAGGAAGCGACGACATTCCCGCGAGCCGTGGCGGGTGTTGCCCTCAGCGATGTTCAGTGGGACGCTGTAGCAGGCGCGGCGGAGTTGATCGGCCAGCGCGCCCTGCTCGTAGTCGGGGAAGTTGCGTGCCGCCCTCGAGCATTCGATGGCGAGTCGCTGGCCATGCTGCCAGGCCTTCAATGTTCTGTAGTGTGCCACGCAACAAACGTAGGGAATCGTCGCACCGGACCGGCACCATTACTACTCGGGTTGTGCCGTTTCCACGCGCTCGTTCCGGCCATGCATCCCGTTCATCTCGGCGCGGCGGCACGGGCGGGCCGCGTGGTGATCACGCGGCCCGTGGTGCCGGCGCAACCGTTCAGGGCGAGCTGGGCCCGTCGACAGTCACCGTCGGCTTCCCGTTGGGCGCCACGCCGAGCCCGGCGCGCGTCACACCCTGCCCGTCGGCGAGCGCGAGACTCGAGGCCCCGCTGGCGGTGAGCCCGAGTACCGTACGGCTGTGGCCTTCCGGGTCAGCGAACACGAGGGTGATCGTCCCATCGGACAGGAGGCCCAGGGCCGCACGCGAATGACCGTTGGCGTCCACCAAAGCCAGCCCCGGCGAGCCGTCTTCCAGAGCGCTCACCCGGACGCGGGGCTTCCCCTGCGCGTCCGCCAGCACGAGCTGCACGCCGCCTTCCCGGGTCAGCCCCCAGGCTCCACGAATCTGGCCGGCAGCGTCCTCGAGCACGAAGCCGCGTGCGTGCACCGTCGCCGCCGCCGAGATCTGCCGCATCGCGACGATCGTCAGAACGGCCGCGCCGAGGAGCAGGATCGCTCCCGCCCCGAGCACCATGGTACCGAGACGGCGCAGGCGACGATTCTCACTCTGGAGCTCATCCATGCGGCCCAGCAGGTCGACGCCGAGCTCCTCCGGTGGCTCGCTCACCGTCCGATCCCTCACCAGCGGCGGATCCCCCATCAGCGGCCGTTCACTCATAAGGTCCTCTCTCGTTCATCAGCGAACACGGGTGGTCTGTGCGTCGAGGCTTCATCCCTGCTCGGACGCGTCGAGGAAATAGGATCGGCAGGCCCGGTCCAGGAGGTCGCTCGAAAGGGCCGGCGCGACCTCCAGAAAGCGTGCGATGTCGCATACGTGATCCGTCAGGTCCCGCGGGTGGCACCCCCGGGGTGCGATGCCGCGGCCCTCGTAGAAATCGCGATAGACCTGCGCCACCGCCTCGGGGCGGTAGGGGATGTCGCGTGCCGCGGCGCAGCGCTGGAAGATCTCCTCGTACTGCGCCCGCGTCGGGCTCTGGGCCTGAACCTTGTAGTGGATGCGACGCAGGAAGGCCTCCTCGACGAGCTCTCCCGGGTCGAGGTTGGTCGCGAAGATGAGGAGACACTCGAAGGGCACCGGGAACTTCGACCCGGTGTGCAAGGTCAGGAAGTCCATACGCTTCTCGAGCGGCAGAATCCAGCGGTTCAACAGCTCCCGCGGCGGTACGCGCTGCCGCCCGAAGTCGTCCAGGATCAGCACTCCGCCGTTCGCCTTCACCTGAAAGGGCGCCTGGTACATCTTCGTGTCGCGGTCGTACTGCAGGTCGAGCTGGTCCAGCGTCAGCTCGCCGCCCGTCATCACGACCGGCCGGGCCACGCGGGCATACCGGCGGTCGTGGTTGGGCACGTCCCGCAGCCACTCTGGCTCGCTGGCGGCGCCGCCCAGGTCGTCCTGCGCGACGGGTCGGTGGTACACGGGGTCGTACACGACCATGATCTGGCCGCCGATGTCCACCGCGTACGGCAGGTAGAACGACCCGCCCAGCAGGCCGGCCATCACCTCGGCCATGACCGTCTTGCCGTTCCCCGGGTCGCCGAAGATGAACAGCGACTTGGCGGAATTGACGGCGGGACCGAGGCTTTCGACGAACGCGGGATCCAGCACGAGATCGGCGAACGCCGCGGTGAGACGTTCGCGCGTCACGTGTACGTTCCGGATTGATTGCCGCTCGATCCAGGTGCGATAGTGCTCCAGGGGAACCGGCGCAGGTCCCACATACTGGCCGGCAGCCATCGCTTCCCGGGCGCGCTCACTTCCCGCATTGGTCAGATCGAAGATGTACCCTCCACGGCCTGCTCCGACTGTCCGCTTCACCTCGATCAACCGCTGGTGCTGCAGCGTGAGGAGCAGCTCGTCCACGATGGCGAAGGGCAGGCACATCGCTTCGACCAGCTCCTGCCCGCTCCTCGCGCCCTGGACGTACAGCGTCTTGAGCAGGAGCTCGGTGATCGCTTCGGGCGAGAGACCGGTGTCGGCGACGGTCTCCGGCGCGATGGGGCACGCGGGGAAAGCCCCGTCGTTGAACTGGTGCATGGCCGGGACACTGGGAGCGCTCATGCCGCCACCGGATTCGGGTACCAGATCAGGGAGTCACCGGGCTGCGTATCCGTCGTCGCCAGCGTTCCGGCGGGTACCTCCAACGCCGCCACGGCACTTCGGTGCCATTTCGAGCGGGACCCCGGAGCCAGACAGTGGTAGGTCGCCACGACGCCGCCCGAACGATCCACGAAGAGGACGTCGACCGGGTAGCGCATCCCGTACATGTGGACCGCGCGGCACGGCACGAGCATCAGCCCTTCTCCCTCGGCCAGCGGATGGCGGCCCAAAAGGCCCCGCAGCCGCGCCCACCAGCGGTTGGCGAGCCGAACGCGCGCCCCGACGCAACGTCGCCGCGTGAGGTTGGTGACCGCGATGCACAGGCTCATCGCAGTCCTGCCAGCGTGCGGTAGATCTGGACCAGCGCGGGACCGAGGATCACCACGAAGAGGGCAGGGAAGATGCAGGTGGCAAGCGGGAACACGAGCTTGATCGTGGTCTTCGCCGCCGCCTCCTCGGCGCGCTGGCGGCGCTTGGTGCGCAACGTATCCGAGTGCACCCGCAGCGCCTGCGCGATGGAAGTGCCGAACCGGTCGGTCTGGATGAGCATCGCGATCAGCGAACGGATATCGGCGACGCCGGTACGCTCACCCAGATTGCGCAGCGCCTCTTCGCGCGGGACTCCGGCGCGGATCTCGTAGTTCACCAGCGAGAACTCCTCGCTCGTGAGACGGCTGACATGGCGGATTTCCTCGGCTACGCGCAGGAGCGCCTGGTTCAGGGCCAGTCCCGCTTCGACGCACACGATCATCAGATCCAGCGCGTCGGGGAGCGTGCGCTGCAGCTCCTTCTGCCGGCGCCGGGCCCTCCCGCCCACATGTACGGCGGGGCCCACCCAGCCCAGAGCCGCGCCCCAGGCAGCGGCGATCATGGCCCGGGCCATGTCGGCTCCCAGTACCTTGACCAGGACCAGCAGTCCGATCCCCAGGCCGACGGTCAGGCTGATCCGCGCCCCCCAGTACACCCCCGCGGCGCCCGCCTCGCGGTATCCGGCGTGCACCAGGAGCTCGCGCAGCTGGGCCCGGCGGCGAGGATCGCCGCCGAAACGCCCGCCGACCGCTTCGAGCATCGCCTTGAGCTCGCGCGAATGGCGCTGACGCTGGCGGCGATCCGAGTCCACCGTCTGGTTTCCGATGCGCTCGAGCTCGGCGAGCTGGCGCGTCACGCTGCGCGGCCGGGCCGGAATCAGCCGGGCGACCAGCCAGACGACGGACGACACGGCCAGCCCGAAGAGCAGCGCTGCAAGGTAGGTCACGGGAAGCCCCTCAGATCTCGATGTCCACGATCTTGCGGATCCAGAAGTAGCCCAGGATCTGCAGGATCACCGCGAGCACCAGGAAGTAGCGGGCGATCGGGTCGAAGAACAGCGTGAGCATGTAGTCGCGATTGATGAAGAACAGGGCCGACCCGACGGCCACCGGCAGCAGCGCCAGGACGATCCCGCTGAAGCGCCCCTGGGCGGTGTACACGCGAAGCTGGCGGCGAATGGTGAATCGCTGGCGGATCACGTACGCGATCTTGTCCAGCACCTCGGCGAGGTTGCCGCCGACCTCGCGCTGCACGAGGATCGCCGTCACCAGGATGCGCACGTCGATGAGCCCGACGCGATCCGCGATACCCAGGATCGCCTCTTCGAACGGCATGCCGAAGCGCTGCTCCTCGAACACGCGGCGGAATTCCCCCGCGAGCGGCTCAGGCGATTCCTCGCTCGCCATTTTGAGCCCCGCCGACAGCGGATGGCCGGCCCGCATGGCGCGCCCGATCAAGTCGATCGCCTCGGGGAGCTGTTCCTCGAACGACTCGAGACGCCGGCGCCGCTTGCGTCGCGCATAGAGATACGGCAACGAGCCCGCGCCGGCGGCGGCCAGCAGCACCGCCGGCCAGACGGGAAAGACGATCAGCATCGTCAGGCCGGCCCCCATGGCGAGGCCGAGCGACGCCACCATGAAGCTCTGGGGTGTCCAGGACAGACCGCCCTGCTCCAGAACCTGACCGAGACCAGGCACGCCAGGGACATACTCGGCGATCGCGCGCAGCCACTTGGCCTGTGCCGCCGCGTCGGGCAACAGCGCCGCGGAGGAGGGGGCGGCCGCGGCGGCGGCGAAGTCGCGCAGTTGCCGCACCACCGCCCGGCGCTGCCGGAACTCGAGCGCCCATTGGATCGCCAGCGCCGCAGCGACCGTCCCGAGCGCGACCGTGACGAAGACCAGCAGGGCCGGGCCTACCATCGGCCGCTCTCCGCGGCGGCGCGCTCCGCCACCGGCGAAAACAGGCCGGCGGGCAGCTCGATCCCCCACGCCTGGAGCCGCTCCGTGAAGCGCGGGCGCAAGCCCGTCGCGCGGAAGCGGCCCACCACCTTCCCGTTCTCGTCCATGCCCTGACGCTCGAAGGTGAAGATGTCCTGCATCGTGATCACGTCCCCTTCCATCCCCACGATCTCCGAGATGGTGATCAGCTTGCGGGTCCCGTCGGAGAGCCGGGTGACC
>DATGDT010000073.1:0-4637 GCA_035310725.1 Gemmatimonadales bacterium | reverse complement strand
CGCAGCCTCGCGTCCGACGGCACGTCGTGCACGCTGGAGGCGGCGGCCTCCGGGGCGTGCACGGTCGCCACGCTGCAGAGCCTCAACCCGATCGAGCAGTTCAGCCCGTTCCGCCAGGGAGCCCGGCAGCAGTACAGCCTTTCCGCATCGGGCGGCAGCGAGCAGACGACGTACTACACCTCGGGGACGTTCGAGCGGGAGAAGGGTGTGTTCGCCTCGAACGACCTGCGCAGCGTGAACCTGCGGGCCAACATCAAGAATCAGGTCAGCCGGCTGATGGACTTCTCGGTGTCCACCGGTTACGTGTCGAGCGATCTGCAGCTCCCCCAGAACGACAACAACGACCAGGGCATTCTGTCGAGCGGGCTGCTCGGGACGTCGGACACCTCCCGGAACTTCTGCGCCCAGGGACACGACTGCCACGGGTACGGCTTCCTCACGCCGCAGGAGGCCAACCTGATCTCCGCCGAGCAGAGCATCGAGCGCTTCACCGGCAGCCTGAACTGGAACTTCCGGCCGGCGGACTTCCTGACGTTGCGCGCCGCCCTGGGCACGGACGTGACGAACCGCGCGGACAACTCCACCACTCCGCCCAGCGTGATCCCGCTCGACCAGGACCGCCTGGACGGCGGCCGCCTGACGGCACGACAGCAGACTTTCACCTATACCGCCAACCTCTCCGCCTCGGCGAACCACCGGATCTCGTCACACGTCACCGGGACCGCCACGGCCGGCGTGCAGTACACGAAGGATGTCCAGAGCGAGATCGACGCCTCCGGCCGGAAGCTGGTCGGCGGCACGAATTCGCTGGGGGGCGTGGTCATTCCGACGGTCGGTGAAATCAACCTGGAATTCGTCACCCTCGGCCTCTTCGGCCAGGAACAGATCAACCTGAACGACCGGGTGTTCGTGACCGCCGCGCTGCGCGGCGACGACAATTCGGCGTTCGGCGCGAACTTCAACTTCATCACCTATCCCAAGCTGTCCGCCTCGTGGGTGATTTCCGACGAGCAGTTCTTCCCGCATCCGTCGTGGCTCAGCTCGCTGCGGTTGCGGGGGGCCTGGGGACGCTCGGGCCGGCAGCCGGGTCCGACGAACGCCCTGCAGTTCTTCACCCCGGTCGCGGTCGCCACGAACAGGGCCGACGTACCGGGCATCACCGTCGGCAACCTCGGGAACACCGACCTGCGGCCCGAGCGGACCGCGGAACTCGAGGTCGGGTTTGACGCCGACCTCCTGTCGCAGGGCCGCGTGCACGTCGAGGCCACCTACTACGACAAGAGCTCGCGGGACGCTCTGGTCGCCCGCACACTGGCGCCGTCGCTCGGCGTCAGCGCCACACGGTTCGAGAATCTTGGTGAGGTGAGCAACCGCGGGGTCGAGCTGGCGGTCACCGCCCAGGTCGTGCGGAGCGCCAACTTCGACTGGAATCTCACCGCCTCGGCCTGGGGCAACCGCAACCGGCTCGTCCACCTGGGTCAGGGGATCTCCCCCATCATTTTCGGCCTGGGCGGCGCGTCGCAGCGCCACGAGGAAGGCTATCCGCTCGGCGGGTACTGGGACTACTCCTATACCTACAAGGATGCGAACGGGGACGGCCTGATCTCGCCCGATGAGATCACCGTGGCTTCGGCGCAGTCGTTCCAGGGGTCGACCCAGCCGGACCACGGCGGCACGCTCTCCTCCGAGCTCACGTTCCTGCGGCGCTTCCGGCTGTACGGGCTGCTCGACGCCCGGTACGGCAACAAGCTGGACAACGCCACCGAAAATTTCCGCTGCCTGTTCGCGATCTGCCGGGGCGACCGCGATCCCTCGGCGTCCCTCGCCGAGCAGGCCCGCTCGGTGGCGATCCGGAACTTCGGTCTCGAAACCGGATTCTTCGAGGACGCCAGCTTCGTCAAGTTGCGGGAGGTCTCGCTGACCTACTCCGCGCCGGACACGTGGGCGCGCCGGGTGGGGGCGTCCAGCATGAGCTTCACCGTCACGGGCCGCAACCTGGTGACCTGGACGAACTACACCGGGGTCGATCCCGAATTGAACACCGCCGGCCAGGCGAATTTCAGCACGGCCGACTTCCTGACTCAGCCGCCGGTGCGGTACTTCACCGCCCGCGTCAACTTGTCCTTCTGAGCCGAGGCGATCATACATGAGGAACACCACGCAACCCCAGAGGCTGTCGCTGCGGCTCGCGCTCGTCGCGGCAGCCGTGTCGCTGCTGCCGCTGGCCGGCTGCCATGACGTCCTGAAGGTGGACAATCCCGACGTCGTAACGCCCGGACAGCTGGACGATCCGGCCACGCTCCCCACCGTGCGGGCCGGCGCCATCGGCGATTTCTCGCTGGCGTACAGCGGCGACGGCACGAACGGCACGAACACCGGGACCGAGGGCGTCGTCCTGTACGGCGGGCTGCTCGCCGACGAGTGGGTCAACTCCGAGACGTTCCCGACCCGCATCGAGGTGGACGCCCGTCACATCCAGGTCACGAACTTCGACCTGGCCACGTGGTTCCTGAACCTGTCGCGGGCGCGGCGTGCCGTGGAAACCGCCGCGGGCCGGTTCGCAGCCCTGGCGCCCGAGGATCCCGGCTATCCGGAAATGCTCTCACTCTCCGGTTTCGCCTATCTGTTCTTCGCCGAGAACTTCTGCTCGGGCGTCCCCATCAGCCAGGCGACGTTCGACAATCGCCTGATCTACGGCCGGCCCCTCACCACCGCGGAGCTGCTCGACACGGCGCTCGCTCGCTTCGACTCGGCGCTGGCGGTGTCGGGTGATGCAGACATGACGGCACTGGCCAGCGTCGGGAAGGGTCGCACCCTGCTCGACCAGGGCGATGCGGCAGGCGCCGCTGCCGCCGTGAGCGGAGTGCCCACGACGTTCGCGTACCTGCTGGAGCATTCCGAGAACACGGATCGGGAGAACAACGGTGTGTTCAAGGGGAACGTCTCCGACCAGCGGTACTCCGTGGCCGATGCCGAGGGGGGCAATGGCCTTCCCTTCCTGTCGGTGCCCGACCCGCGGACGCCGATCGTGCTGGACCCCGCGGAAACCGGGTTCGACGGCACGACGCCGCTGTTCGACAACCTCCGCTATGGCGACCGCAAGGCGTCGATCACGCTCGCCACGGGGGTCGAGGCCCGGCTGATCCAGGCCGAGGCCGCGCTCAGGGCCGGCGATACGCTCGCCGGCAGCGGATTCTACGCGGCGCTCAACCAGCCGCGGGCGAACCCCGCAGAACGCCCCTATTTCGACAACACCACGCGCGCCGGGACACCGGCGATCGGCGTGCTGGCCAACCTCACGCCCGCGAACGCCGCGGCGGCGGGCGGGGCCGTAAACCTGCTCTTCAACGAGCGCGCGCGCTGGCTGTGGCTCACCGCGCACCGCTTGAGCGACCTGCGACGCCTGGTGCGCCAGTACGACCGGGCGGCCGACGCGGTCTTCCCGACCGGGCCGTACTTCAAGAGCCAGCAACCGAATTACGGGACGGACGTCAACTTCCCGATTCCGCTGGACGAGGCGAACAACCCGAACTTCGCGCAATGCCTCGATCGTAACCCGTAGGCGGACACCCGTCCGCGCGGACGAGGGCAGGGGGCGGACGCGACCCCCTGCCCTCGTTCTCATTCCGGTGCGTCGCTCAGGAGTCCGGGCCGCGCTTGGTGCGGATCTCGATCACGCCGCTGACGGCATTGGTGCCGTAGTAGGTGGTCCCCTCGATCCCGGTCAGGATGTTGATGAACTCGATCTCCCCGGCCGGGATCTGGCTCAGGACTTTCCAATCGGCGATCCGCACGCCGTCCAGCACGACGATGGGGGCATCGTCGAGGTACACGCTGGACCGTCCCCGCCAGCGCAGACGCGCCGGTTGACCGTTGCGATCCTCCTCCAGCGTCAGCATCGGCGCTTCGTGCTTCAGTACGTCCCAGGCGGTGTGGCTGCCGGAACGCTCGATCTGCTCGGCGGTGATCAGCCGATTACCCGTGTTCTGCCCGGTGCGGGAGCGGGTGGCTGAGCCGTGGGAGCAGGCAATGGGAAGCAACAGCGCGACGGCGAGGACTGCGAGCCACGGACGATGCCGGATCATGCTCACCCCAGGGAGGAACGCGACGGCACGCGTGGATTGAGCGAATAGTCCTGCCCCGAGGGGTGAAAGGCAAGAGCACGCCCGGGGGAGGCTGCCACTCCTCGTGATGGGTCAGTATCTTGAGGACCCACGCGCCAGTAGCTCAGCTGGATAGAGCGTCGGCCTCCGGAGCCGAAGGTCATGGGTTCGAATCCCGTCTGGCGCATCCGCACGAGTGGGGAGCCCCGCGCATCGGTCATCGGTGCGCGGGGCTTCGTGTCATTCGAGGTGTGGCGGGGCTGCTACGATTGGCACGGAGCCTCGCCTGACTGTTCGGCCAGTTGGTCGTTTCTGTGGCCGACACCTTGGCACAGAAGCTGCCCGATCGACCATTCCTGGATGTAGGACACTTACTGACAACCTCATGGGAAATTACGAGTTGGAAGGCCGAACGCAGTTACCATGAAGGTCAATGAAGGTTACTTTAGTCCCCCCGGATTTCCGTTCACACGTGCGTAGAGGACACTCGTATGCGCTCTGACAGGTCGGTTCCCCGTCGCGTTCCTCGCTCGC
>DATGDT010000072.1:0-3003 GCA_035310725.1 Gemmatimonadales bacterium | reverse complement strand
TCCCCATGGTCGAGCCGAGGATCGAGAACTGATGCCAGAAGAGCGGCCGCACGTCGGTCACGAGCTTCGGACCGGTCGTGCCGCCGCAGGTGACGATGCGCCCGCCCTTGGCGAGGCAGCGCAGCGAGTCCCCCCAGGTCAGTTCGCCGACGTTCTCCACCACCACATCCACGCCCCGCTTGCCGGTGAGCGCGCGCACTTCGGTCACGACGCGCTGGGTGCGGTGATTCAGCGTGACGTCGGCCCCCAGCGCGCGGGCCCGCTCCAGCTTCTCGTCGCTCGACGACGTGGCGATCACGCGGGCGCCCGCGAGCCTCGCGATGCGCATGGCGGTGAGCGACACCCCGCCGCCGATGCCCCAGGCCAGCACCCATTCCCCCGCTTTCACCTGCGCCCTCGTCATGATCATCCGCCAGGCGGTGAGGGTGACGAGTGAAAACGCCGCCGCCTCGCTCCAGGAGAGCGGCGGGTCCAGCAGCGGCAGCGGAAGCACGTTGTGCACCGGGACCGTGAGCCGCTCGGCCAGGGTTCCAGGATGATGCTCGCCCAGGATCCCGTACTGGACGCAGAGGCTGTGCTCGCCCGCGCGGCAGAACTCGCATGTGTAATCGGAGATGCCGGGGTTCACCACCACCCGGTCCCCCGGCCGCACGCTCGCCACGTCGCTTCCGACGTCGGTGACGACGCCGGCACCGTCGGCGCCGAGGATGTGGGGGAACCGGTAGCTGATCCCCGGAACCCCTTCCACGACGAACAGGTCGAGGTGGTTCAGCGCCGCGGCCTGGACGGCGAGGCGTACTTCGCCGGGGCCGGGGTCTGGCGCGTCGGGGACATTCGCCACGGCGGTGTGCTCCAACCCGCCCGTGGCGTTGAGGACGAACGCTCTTATGGCAGGAACGTCGGCGCCATCATCTGCTCGGTCGGTCCGGCCGGTATGGGCGTCGGCGTGCCGGCACCCACCGTCTGCAGCTGGACGCGGTAGAGCGGATTGCGGCGGTTATTGGGGTCGGTCGGCACCACGAGCGCGATGAGGTCGCCGCGGCTCGACACGGCGAAGCCCGCAATGGGCAGGTCGGTGCCGGTGAGCGGGGTGACCGCCCCCGTGGCGAGGTCGGCCTTCACCACCATGCGCACCATCCGGTTCGCCTCACGACGCTCCACGATGAAGGCCAGGCTGCCGTCCCGCAGGAATCGCGGCTCGGTCTCGTTCTGCTGCGGCGCCTTGGTGAAGGCCCGCTGATTGGAGCCGTCGCGACTCATCAGCCAGATGTCGTAGTTCTTGTTGCGCACCGAGGCGTAGGCGATGGTCCCGCCGTCGGGGGAGACCGCTGGCGTCTGGTTCACCGAGTCGGTGGTGAGGGCCCTGGCCCCGCTGCCGTCGAGGGCCGCCGTCCAGATCTGGGGTTTCCCGGAGCGCAGCGATTGGAACACGAGCGCCGAGCCGTCGGCGGTGAAGACCGGCCGCCCGTCCGCCTGCGGATCACTGGTGACGCGGGTCAGGTTGGTCCCGTCCGCATCCATCACGTAGATCTCGGGGTTGCCGTCGCGCGTGGACACGAAGGCGATCCGGGAGCCGTCCGGCGAGATCGCGGGGTCGGTCGCCCCCGCGGTGTCCGGTGTGACCCGGCGCAGTGCCGCGAGGTTCGAGTGGTCGAGCCAGTAGAGCCGCGACGTCCCGCCGCGCGTGCTGACCAGCAGCAGCTCGTCCTCAACGAAGACGTCGGCCGCCGCCGATTTCCCTCCGGGGGCTGTCGCGGTGATGCGGGCGCGCCCGTAGCTCGATCCCGTGACGGTCCCGTCCTCGGAGACCGCAGCGACGGCCGGCGCATCCGAGCTCCAGGTGAGGCCGGTCGCGGGTCCGAGGACCGCTCCCGTGTCGTCCGTGAAGCTCGCCTTGAGGCTCGCCCGCGCATTGAGCGCCATGCCCAGACGTCCCGCCGAGAGCTTCACGGAGCCGGCGATCACGCTCACGGCCCAGACGGCGCGCGGCGGATTGGGGCCAGGCCCGCGCAGGTTGAGTTGCGTCCGTCCGATCCTCTTGCCCGTCAGGGTGTGGGTCGCCGGATCGAAGGCGGCGATCGCGGTGTCCGCTACGCTCCACGCCAGCAACGCTTCGGGTACGGGTGAGCTGTCGGCCGCGAGAGCCGCGGCGATGAAGCGCACGGTCGCGGTGAGCGGGACCTCGACGTCTTCCCGGGTGGTCGGCCGCACCGCCAGGAACTCCACGGCGCGGTGCACCAGCACTTCCACGGCCTTCTGCTGCAGGAAGCCCGACACGGTGAGCGTCGCTTTTCCCGATCCGACCGCCTTCACCACCCCGGTGAGACTGACCTGCGCCACACTCTGATCGCTCGAGGCCCAGGTGAGCGCTACCGGATTGACGAGCCGGTTCTCCTGCGTCGGTACGACGACGTGCAGGGTGTCCACCTCGCCGGGAGCGAACGTCAGCGCCGTCCCCTCCTGCACGGCGTACTCGGCCTGCTGGACGACGACGGGCGCGGTCGCGGTGAGGCCGCCCGGCCCGGACATCTGGACGGTGCCCTGTCCCGGTGCCAGCGCCACGACGGTGCCGTTTTGATCCACGCTGGCGATGTCCTCGCGCAGCGACTTCCAGGTGACCTGCACCGGCGCCGCGGGTGTGCCGTCTTCCCGCAGGGCCCGGGGAGACACGCGCGTGTGTTCCGACGGCAGCATGTAGACCGATGGCGGATCGATGCGCAGCACGGCCGCGGGACCGGTGCCGGGGGGCTGCCCGGCGAGGGGATCGACCGCGCCGCCGGCTTGACCGGCCTCACCCGTCCCCGCAGCGGCGGCGGCGGTAACCTGCACCACGGCCTGGCCGCGACGCTGTCCCGAGCGCGCTTCCACGATCGTCGCGCCGGCGGCCACGCCGAGCACGGTCCCGGCGTTGTCGACCTTGGCGATCTGGGGGTTGTTCGACACCCAGGTGACCCGGGCCGCCGGGAGCACGTTTCCCACCCGGTCGTAGGCGGTGGCGAGCAG
>DATGDT010000071.1:0-2925 GCA_035310725.1 Gemmatimonadales bacterium | reverse complement strand
GCCGAGCACCGCGGCCAGCTCCGGCTTGAGGACTTTCACCGCGACCTTGCGGTCGTGCTTCAAGTCCTGGGCGAGGTACACCGTGGCCATGCCGCCCTGGCCCAGCTCGCGCTCGATGCGGTAACGGTCGGCGAGGGCGGCGGAGAGGCGCGTGGTGTCCGGCATGCTCAGTGCCTCAGCAGCTCGTCGAAGTTGCGAATGAGATAGACATCGGGCCGGTCCACCGGCTGCACCACGATGAACCGACGCCCGTCATCGGAGTTGGTCCACGTCGCGCGTGCATCCTGAACGGGCGCATCCCCGAGCCGGACGGCGCGGCTAGCACCGGGCGGGATGCGGTACCATCCCAAGACTCCGGACGGGTCCTTAGCGACGGATTCGATGCTGCCGTCCGACAAGACGCTGAGGAAAACGCTCACGGGGACTGCCACGGCTGGCGAGGCAACGCCGCCATCGAGCGGTACCCGCCGCACCCAGACGGTATCGCCCTGCGTAATCTGGGAGAATTCGAAGAAGGCCCGGCCGTCGGGGGACATATCCATCGGAGCGACGAACATTCGCCCCGCCACTGCCGGCACAGACCAGGTCGTATCGGACTTGCCCGGTCGACCGATGACTTGTGCCGAGTGGGCCTCAACGTCTACTGCCGCGTAACCTCCGTGCGGAATCGGAAAAAAACCGCCGGTCCGTTGCGGCAGGTCGGACACGTCCCGCTCCTGGCCGGTCCCGACCGCAATCTCAGTCAGACGGGCTCTGCCGGAGGCGTCGCGGACCGCATAGAGCAGGGCCGACGAGACTGGACGCGTCCAGTCCGAGCCGATCTCGCTGCCCGCCGGCAGGTCGAACGGACGCTCCGCCCCTCCATCAAACGGGACGAACGCGTCGCGCCGCAATGCACCCGTGCCCGAACCGGCTCGCTTCAGCCAGACCATGCCCCCATCGCGCGACAGGACGGCCTGGAGCCCCGCCGTAGAAGCGGCGAGCCGCCGCGCGCGGAAGTCGAGCCGGCCCGCGGCGCCACGCTCCAGCGCGGACACCACGGTCTCCGTCGGGCCCTGCGTCAACAGCGCCGTCCCGGCGAGACTGAGCTCTGCGAGCTGGCTGCCTGGCTGGAGCCGCAGCAGCGTGTCGGTCGGTCCGACGAACCTTCCGTTTGGGGACGTCCGATGTCGCAGGATGACGGTAGTGACCGGAGCGCCCTTCGCCGCAAAGCCCTCGCCCGCAGTTCCGAGGTCCGAGCTCCACACTACGCCGTCGGCCCCCGGCTCCCAGGAAAACCCCCCGGGAACACCGGTAATTGCGAGTGAATCGGTCATCCGTCCTGTTCGATCCATCAAGTGAACCACCCAACCGGTCACGGCCGCGCTGACCACAGCGATGCGGCCGCCGACCGGAGCCGGAAACCCGACATGACCAAGCGCTGGGCGCCGTACCGCGATGCTGTCCCGCACCAAGCCGTCGCTGACGGTGACGAGCCGCAGCCAGGTAATGCTGTCAGCCAGCGAAACGAATCCCGGGCTCGCCAGCACTGTGTCCGTGGCGCCCACGGTGAAGGCGACCCTGCCGTGTAGTGACCGTGGCGCGTTGCCCAAAGCAGACACCGCGACCGCTTCTCCGGGGATGGGGAAATCTGGGCCCGCGATGAGAAACCGTCCCTGCGCGGCCCAGCCATAGACGAGAATGCTCTTGCCTGTCATCAAGGTGATCGTGCCCGCCCCGCCCGTATCGCCCACCACCAGACGCTCAGTGCAACGGTCGCCCGCGCAGTCGCGCGCGACATACGCGAGTCGGGTTCCATCGGGCGAGAGGGAGGGGCTGCGAGCGTTGCCGTCGGTGGTGAGCTGCACGAATTGCGGGGTGAACGCCTCGGCGACCGGCGACCGGTGGCCGAGAGCCACCCACGCGACCGCGCCAACCGCCACCACAACGCCACCCGCCACCGCGACCTTGATCCAGCGTGGACGCCCTGGGACGTCCCGCGACAGCGAGACGACCCGCGAGAACTCGCTGACCGATGCGAAGCGGTCGGCCGGCATTTTGCTCAACGCTTTGGCGACGGCGGTGTCGATTCCCTCGGGCACGGTGTCCCGCACCACTCGGAGCCGTGTGGGCCGCTCGGTCATCAGTTTCGCGATGATCGCCTGGACGTTAGGGCCCGTCACCGGCGGCTCGCCGGCCAGCATCTCATACAACACCGCACCCAAGGAGTACACATCGCTCCTCGCGTCCAGCTGCCGGTCTCCCGTCGCTTGCTCCGGGCTCATGTATTGCGGCGTCCCGAGGCTGAGCCCGGTCTCGGTAAGCCGGTTGCCGCCCGCCTCTGTGACGGCGAGGGCGATACCGAAGTCGGTCAGCATCGCCTCGCCTTCCTGGATCAGGATGTTTTCGGGCTTGATGTCGCGGTGGATGACTCCCTGTCGATGCGCGTAATCGAGGGCGCTCGCGACCTGTTTGGTGATCTGCAGCGCCTCCTCGAGGCCGAGCTGTTTTTCGCGGCTGAGCTTGTCGCGCAGCGACTCGCCCCGGACGAACGGCAGCACGTAATAGAGGAAGCCGTCGGCGGCGTCCGAATCGATGAGCGTGAGGATGTGCGGGTGATCGAGCCGCGCGGTGATCTTGATTTCGCCCAGGAACCGATCGGCACCCAGCACGGCGGCGAGCTCGGGTTTCAGGACCTTGATGGCGACCTGGCGACCGTGCTTCAAGTCCTGGGCGAGGTACACCGTGGCCATGCCGCCCTGGCCCAGCTCGCGCTCGATGCGGTAGCGGTCGGCGAGGGCGGCCTGGAGACTGCGCTCGCTCATCGCGTGCCACCCGCTCCGCGCAGCCGCTCGACCAGCGCCGGCAGGTTCTGGATGACCATGATGCGCGCCGCGGGGTTCTGCCGCACCATCACGAAGGTGCGCCCGTCGGGTGAGACGTCGT
>DATGDT010000070.1:0-5552 GCA_035310725.1 Gemmatimonadales bacterium | reverse complement strand
AAGAACTGGACCGTCGACTATTCAGGTGCATGGGGGGTTGTGCTCAATCCTCTCACGAAACGCGCATATGGCCCCTTGAGCTATGACGATGACCCGAACAGAGTCGCGATCATTGATTACACGGTGGGGCGGAGAGACACTGCCGTCGCGATCAGCGGCTACGCCGAGGGCATCGGTGCAAATCCCACTACGAACGTGGTCTTCGTCCCGACGGACGTGGGGATTGACGTGGTCTCCGGTGACCTTCCGGGGCGCGTCCTCACCCTGTTCCGCCCCATGTCTACCAGGGGGCCAGGCGTTGCCATCAATAGAGTGACAGGACGCGTGTATATGGCCGATCCTGCCTCGAACCGGGTCGTTGTGATTCAAAACTGACCCGTGACCTCCGCCGTCGCCTGCCCGCGCTGCTCGGAGCCCGTCGGCCCCGGGTCGCAGTTCTGCCCCAGATGTGGCTTGGACGTCTCTGGCCCTCAGGGAGCGGCCACGACGGCTCAACTGGAACCAGCGAGCCAGTCATCGGAGCGCAGACAGGCGGAGCTGCTGGAGGTCCTTCGGGAGGCGACCCTCGGGGAGTACGACGTGATCGGCGAGCTGGGCCGTGGTGGTATGGCAACCGTCTACCTCGCCCACGACATCGCCCTCGACCGCCGCGTGGCCATCAAGGTCATGCACCCGGCGCTGCTATTGGGCGAAGGGATGCTCGACCGCTTCCGGCGCGAAGCCCGAACCGCGGCTGCCTTGAGCCACCCGCACATCATCCCCATCCACGTCGTCAAGGAAACCGACGAGATCCTGTACTTCGTGATGAAATTCGTCCAGGGACGAGCTCTCGACTCGATCATAGAGGAGCAGGGCCCGCTGCCGATCAGGATGGTGCAGGCCGTGCTCGCGCAGGTGGGCGGGGCCCTCGGTTACGCCCATCGACACGGCGTGATCCATCGCGACGTGAAGCCCGCGAACATCATGATCGACGACGAAGGCTGGGCCGTGGTCACCGACTTCGGGATCGCAAAGGTGACCGAGGCGCGTGGGCTCACGGTGAGCGGTACGACGATCGGGACACCGTACTATATGAGTCCCGAGCAGTGCGAGTCGATGCCACTTACGGGCGCCTCGGATCAGTACTCACTCGGCGTCGTGGCCTACGAGATGCTGACCGGAAGGACGCCGTTTCGCGGCGCATCGCTTATGGAGATCATGCGGGCGCATTTCTTCGAGACACCTGCTCCACTCGCGTCGGTGCGTCCTGATTGCCCTCCGGTGCTGGCAGCGGCGATCGAACGAATGTTGGCGAAACGGCCCGAGGACCGATGGCCCAGCGTTGAGGAGGCGGTGACGGCTATCGGAGGTGAGCCGCTTGGACACGACGACCCCGTGCGGAGCCGGATGATCGAACTGGCCCGCAACGGCGAGAAGGCGGTCGCGCGCGTCAGCGGGCCAGTGAGTCCCACTCCGGCTGGAAGAGGATCGACATCAAAGCAGAAAGCCGCACGGACGGCGGGGCGAGCTCCACCGACGAAGCGCCGCCCGCTCGTGGCCGTCGGCCTGGCTGTCGTGTCTCTCGGTACAGGCACCTGGGTTGCCTACCGCCTGCTTGGAACACCGGGACATCCCCCGAGCAACCCATCGCGTCCTATGGACTCGGCGCGTTCCACGCGAACCGACAGCGAACGTCCAGAGCCGTTGCAGTCAGCCGCAGCGGTCATGCGAGTGGTAATCGCCGCTCACAGGATCACTCTGGGTGTTGGGGAGCGCCGTCGCCTCACGGCCAGGGTGCTGGACTCTCGTGACAGCGTCGTACCCACCGTCACAACGAAGTGGACCTCCACCGACGATCGCACGGTGATTGTGGATTCGAGTGGGATGCTCACGGGCGTGAGAAGCGGTGTCGCGGTCGTGCGAGCGTGGCTCGACGGCCAGGGCGACAGCTCGATCATCCAAGTCGCTTCTCCCGTCCAGCCACCATCGGCTCAGGCACCGTCCGGGACCGGCTCGATCTGGATTGGCACACGGGGGCTCAAGGCGGTCCTCTACGTCAACGGGCTGGCGCAGGGCGCGATCTCACGGCTCCGTCGCTGGCCGGTGCCTTCCGGTACGGTCCGCCTGTCCATTCGAGAGGAGGGGTGTGTCCCGTGGGACTCGACCATCGCGGTGCCTGCGGACGCCGAGGTCCGCATCGGTTATCGATACCCAACCTGCACCGGCTCATGATCAAGCCCAGGTTCCTGAGGCTGATCGGCATTCTGTTGTGCGGCATGGCAAACTTCGCAGGATTGCGAGCGCAGCAGTCGCCCATTGCGGAACTGCTGACGAATGCCCGCGCTGCACTCGATAACCTGCAGTATCCACGTGCTGCTTCGATAGCCCGGAGCGTCCTCGCGCTGGGACCGCGTGCCTCCCGGATAGAGCGAGTGGAGGCGCTGCAGCTCGCGGCTGCGGCGCTCTACCCGGACGAGCCAAGAGCCCAGCAGGGCGACAGCGCCCGGCTCTACCTCCGGCAGCTCGTCCGACTCAGTCCGGACCGGGACCTCCCCGGGGCGGTGAGTTGGCCGGGTCTCGATTCGCTGCTGGTCGCTGTACGGACCGAGACCTTCGGGGCAATCGCGCGACCGCGGCGAGACAACGTGATTGTCGGAGCTGCATCACTGATCACCATCCCGGTGACCGCCACCAGGGAGGCATGGTTCCGCCTGGTGGGTGTCCCCACTGCTGGCGGCGCACGAGTGCCACTCGACTCGGCGGGACCAGTCCGGGACGCGATGCTTCGTTTTGCGCCGCTGGACGGGAGCGTGCCGCGCTTGCCGACAGGCGACTACATCCTGTTGCTCACCGTGGTGGATAGCTCCGCGGATACCTTAGAGGTCGAGTACTCTGCTCGCGTGGATGCTCCGGCTCTGGCCCAGGTTTCGGTGCCTCTGTCTCTCGACTCCTCGAAACTCCTACCCGAACGCGCCAGACCGAGTCGCGGTCGTACCATCGGGGTCGGAGTGGGCCTCGGTGCCGCCACTGTGCTGCTTGCCGCGGTGCTCCGGGGGGAGCAACCGATTCGCTCATCGACTCCTATCGCTTCCAGTGCCTACGCGGCGGGCGCCGGGCTGAGCATCAGCACCATCCTTTGGGGGCTCCGTGATCGGGGAGCGCCGATAGCGGCAAACATCGCCGCCAACGCACAACTTCGGTCGGGTATGGATCGTGCCCTGCGCGCCGCCCAGATCGAGAATGATCGACTCCGTACGGGCTACAGCGCGTCCATCACTATCGATCCAGAGCCACGCAAATGAAGCAGATCATGGGATACGTTCTGGTCACGGGTGTGCTGGCATCGCACCCTGCGGGAGCACTGGCCCAAAGTTTCGAGGCGCGAGTCGGCGGCTTCGGATACTTGTCGAGACGCAGCGCAGCCTTCGGTGGCACGGTCGGCACGGAAAACGGTGTTCTTGGCGGATTGGCCGCTCAGATCCGGTCCAGGTACTTGGGACTTTCTGCAGGTGCCTGGGGTGGGAGCTTTAGCGCAGACAGCGGTGCAGCAGCCGGTAAGATCGCCAATGCAGACGTGAGCTTGATCGCTGGACTCCCTGCATTTTCGCTTGAGGCCGGGTACGCTCGGCGGGGTTTCAGCGGCGCGGTCGGGACCATCACCTGGTCCTTTGTACGACTCGGAGCACGTTTGGAGTTGCCGATCAGCAGCTCGGGTGCATACGCGGGCTTGTCCGTAGCAGGATACGCGGCAGTCAAGGAGCAGAATGGGAAGGGAGCTGGAAGCGGAGCCGAGGGTGAAACGTCAATCCTATACCTGCCCGCGCGTCTTCCTGTCTACTTCAGAATCGGATACAGCATCCATCGGTTCACTGCCCGGAGTGCCACGGGAGCCGTACCCGACGACGTCAGCGGGATCATTCTCGGCATTGGCTTGCGGTTCGGCGGCATCCGAGCGGGGGCAGCATCGCCTTAGCTCAACGCCCCCCCTTTGAAGTGTCTATGGCGCAGTTTTGAGAGTGCTCAACTCACCCTGAGCAGCGCCAGCATCTTCTTCAGCACGCCCCCCGTCGCCAGATCCAGCGCCTCCCGGAATGCCGCGGCGTTGGCGTAGCGCTGCGCCGGATCACCTCGCACCGCGCGCCGCAGCACCTCCTCGATCTCGCGCGACACATCCGGCCGCGCCTCTCGCAGCGCCGGCACGTTGTCCGTGGTCTGCATCGCCAGGATCGCCTCGGGTGTCGGGCCCTCGAACGGCGCTCGGCCCAGCAGCGTGAAATAGGCGACGGCGCCGAGCGAGTAGAGGTCGGTACGCGGATCCACCCGCTCTCCCAGGAGCTGCTCGGGCGCGGCGAACTGCGGCGTGCCGCTGCGCGAGGTCGCCCCGCCGAACCGGTCGCCGCGCAGCGCGAGGGCCAGTCCGAAATCGGTGATCCGCAACAGGCCGGTCGGCTCGAGCAGCATGTTCTCGGGCTTGATGTCCCGGTGGACGAGGCCCAGGGCGTGCGCATGCTCGAGCGCGCTTAATGCCTCGAACAGGACGCGGGTCGTCTTCTGGAGCGGGAACGGCCCATCCTTCTTGACGATCTGGGCCAGGTTCGCGCCCGGCACCAGCTCCATGACGTACCACTGCAGGCCGGCGCGGCTCTGAATGTCGTAGATGCTGACGATGTTGGGATGGCGCAGCCGGGCCGCGAGCATGGCCTCGCGCCGGAACCGCTCCATCACGCCGGGATCGGCCGTCAGCTGGGGGTGCAACACCTTGATGGCCACCTCCCGCTCGAGCCCCAGGTCGCGCACCCGGTACACCCGGCCGAACCCGCCCGCGCCGATCTCCTCGAGCAGCTCGTAGTCGTCGCCGAACGCGCGGCGCAGGCGGCGCTCGAACCCCTTCTCGCTGGTGGCCGGGGCCGCGGCCGGCTCGTGGAACACGCCGGCATCGGACACGAAGTCCTCGAGCATCTCGGTGGCCGTGAAGTAGCGCTCCCGGGGAGTCGGTCGCAGCGCCCGCAGCACTACGCGCTCCACTGCGGACGGGACCGCGGGACGTAAGGATCGCGGCGGCACCGGCGGCGTCTCTGGCTCCTTGCCGGTCAGGGCGTAGTACACGATCGCGGCGACCGCGTACACGTCGCTTGCCGGCTCGCCGGCCTCGCGCGCGCACACCTCCGGTGCCGAGAACGGCGTCACATGGGCGGGATCGTCCGCGGGAACGTGGGAGAGGCACCAGTTCGAATAGCGCAGGTCGGTGACGACCCCGCGCCCCGATAGCTCGAGGATCAGGGTGGTCGGCACGATGCGGCGGATGATGATGCCGCGCGCGTGCGCGTGCTCGAGCGCGCCCAGCAGGTCGCGCACCAGGGACATGACGCTGGGAATCGGCCGCGGGCCCCGCCGCATCGCCTCGGCCAGACTCTCGCCGTCGATCCAGTTGGTGGTGCGGTAGGCGAACGGACCGACTTCGCCCGCGGCGTAGACGTGCCGCAGCGCCGGGTGGTTGAGCGCCGCCAGCGTCTCGTTCTCCCGCAGGAACCAGGCACGGCCGGGCGAGTCGGGGATGAGGTGGACGCGCAGCG
>DATGDT010000069.1:0-6892 GCA_035310725.1 Gemmatimonadales bacterium | reverse complement strand
GTGATCGGCCGCGACCGGATGTCGTTCAGGTATCCGTCGTTCGTCTCGGCCACCACCGGGTTCGCCGAGCGCACGTCCTCGTTGCCCGGCAATCCGAGGAGGTAGGTGAGGACGGCGTCTGCCGCGCGGGGCACGCACAGCGTGCAGGTCAGGACGATCGGCGACTCGAGCTCGCCCAGCTCGTTCACCTGCGTCGAGCCCGCGAGCTTGCCGAACGCGTTCCCGATCACGATCGCCGCGGGGACTTTCTGCCGGAACACGTTTCCCGCATGCGGCAGGATCGCCGTGACCCCGGTGTTGATCGAATCGCCGCGCGCCACCGTGACCTGCCCCACCCGCACACCCGGCACATCGGTGATCGCATCGAGCGGACCGGGCGGCAGGACGCCGATTTGCAGCCCCACGTCCCGGGCACGAGGACGCTGTTGGGAGGTGAGCGGCGCAGCCAGGGAGGCGAGGAGAAGACCCACCACTGTTGCTCTCGGCATGCTCCGAAGCTAGCATCCCGCCTGCAGGACCGCCCTTTGACAATCGAGGATCGCGTGACGCATGTGAGCGACTCGCAGGCCGCGCTGGAGCGCGGCCGTGCCGTGATGCTGGTGACACCGCCGGCCGTCGAGCAGGCGGGCGCAGTCTGGGAGCTATTTGGCCCCGTTCCGGAGACCTCCGGGCCGAGTACCATCATTCTCTGCGCCGACAGTGCCGCCGCCGAGGAGTGGGCGGACGCGGCACCCGCGTCCCTGCGCACACACGCCGCCACCGGCCTCGGCCGCACCACGCGCCTCCTCGAAACGGGGACGATCGACGTCCTGGCGGGCGCCCCCGAAGATCTCCAGACGCTCGCCGGCCGCTCGGCCCTGAAGCTCGCTGCCGTCACCACCGTCGTCCTGGCCTGGCCCGAGTGGCTGATCGACACCGGCCGTCTACCCGTCATCGAACAGCTCCTGGCGGAGACGCGCGACGCCCGCCGTATCGTGCTCGCCTGGAATCCACAGCCGCTCGAGGAATTCCTCGAGCGCTACGCGCGCCGCCCCCACGTCCAGGGCGACCTCCCCATGGGCGAGGATGCGCGACCGCTGCCGCCCGTCGGCCCGGCGCGTTTCGTCGTCGTGCCGCGTGCCCGCCGCGCCGCGGCGCGGCGCGAGGTCCTGGATGCGCTGAATCGTCCCCTGGTGCTCGAGTGGCACCGCGGCAGGCAGCTCACGGAGGCAGCCGACGCGGTGGTGTGTTTCGATCTTCCCTCGCGTGACGAGCTCGACCAACTGCGATCCCACGGCGAGCCGATCCTGCTGCTCTCCCCCACACAGCTCCCCTACGCCCGTTCGATCGCCGCGCCGCTCACGCCGCTGCCGCTCTCCGGTGCCCGCACGCGCGCCCGGAGCGAGGCCGAGGCTTTACGGGCCCGCGTGGCCGCTCGCATCGAGGCGGGTGGGCTGGAGGCGGAGCTGGGACTGCTCGAGCCGCTGCTCGAGCGCCACGACGCGGCGGAGGTCGCGGCGGCGATCCTTGCTATCGGCTATCAGCCTGCAGCTATCGGCACTGCGCAACCGGCCGAAAGCCCCGCGCCGACAGCGCCTGCCGAGTGGGTGAAGGTGTTCGTGAACGTGGGCAAGAAGGATCGTGCCGGGGCGAAGGATCTGGTGGGCGCCCTGACGCGCGAGGTCGGCCTCGCACGGGAGGACATCGGACGGATCGAAGTGCGCGAGGGGTTCAGCCTGGTGAGCGTGGCGCCCCATGCGGTGGACGGGGCCATCCGGGGACTCTCCCGCGTGGCGATCCGCGGCCGGCGCATCGCGGCGCGCCGCGAGCGCGAGCGGTGACATGGCCGCGGCCCTCGCCGAGCTGCGCGTGCTCGACTGCTCCCGCGTGCTCGCGGGTCCCTGGGCCGGCCAGATCCTCGCCGACCTGGGCGCGGACGTCATCAAGGTCGAGCGGCCCGGCACGGGCGACGACACGCGCCACTGGGGCCCGCCCTATCTCAGAGATCAGACCGGCAAGGAGACGAGCGAGGCGGCGTACTTCCTCTGCGCCAACCGCGGCAAACGCTCCCTGACCGTGGATTTCGCCACCGTGGAAGGCCGCGACATCGTGCGGCGCCTCGCGGCCCAATCCGATGTCTTCCTCGAGAACCACAAGGTGGGCGACCTGGCCCGCCACGGGCTGGACTACGAGAGCCTGCGCGCGCTGAATCCGCGGCTCGTCTACTGCTCGATCACCGGATTCGGCCAGAGCGGCCCCCACGCTCCCCGGGCGGGCTACGACTTCGCCATTCAGGCGCTTGGCGGACTGATGAGCGTCACCGGCGAGCGCGACGACCGGCCGGGCGGCGGCCCGCAGAAGGCCGGGGTCGCGGTCGCGGATGTCATGGCGGGCCTGTACGCGGCGATCGCCGTCCTGGCGGCCTTGGCGCACCGCGAGCGCACCGGCTTGGGGCAGCACATCGACCTCGCGCTACTCGACGTGCAGGTGGCGACCCTCGCCAACGTGGCCCTCAATTATCTCGTCTCGGGTGCGGTGCCGGTGCGCTGGGGCAACGCGCACGCCAACATCGTGCCCTACCAGGTGCTACCCACGGCCGACCGGCCCATTGTGCTGGCCGTCGGCAACGACGAGCAATTCCGGAAGTTCTGCGAGGTGGCGGGAGCACCGGAGCTGGCGGTCGATTCCCGCTACGCCAGCAACGATGCGCGCGTGCGCCATCGCGACGCGCTGACGCGCGAATTGGAGCGCGTGCTCGCTGCACGCTCCGCCGCAGCCTGGCTCGAGGCGCTCGAACCGGCGGGCGTGCCGTGCGCGCCGATCAACGACGTCGCGGAGGTGTTCGACGATCCTCAGGTGCGCCACCGCGGCCTGCGCGTCGAGGTGCCGCATCCGCTCGCCGGGACGGTGCCGCTCGTGGCGAACCCCATCCGCCTGTCCGCGGCGCCCATCGAGTACGACACCCCGCCGCCGTTACTGGGCCAGCACACCGAAGAGATCCTGCGCGAGCGCCTCGACTTCACACCGGCGGCGATCGCCGACCTGCGGCGCCGCGGCGTCGTGTGAACACTCCCCAACGGAACCGCGAGCCCTCGTTGAGGTAATGGAACCAACCGCATTCCCGGAAGGCATCGTGTCCGACGGTGTACCCAGGCAACAGGCATTCCTGCTCAACGGATTCACCCAGCCACCCGGTCACGGCAGCGCCACCGTGATCACCTACGACCGGCCGGCGCGCTGGCGGCGGGCGCTCAAGGCGCTCGGCAAATGGTGGGGCATCGCGCTCCTTTCGGTGCTCATCCCCGTGGCCCATTTCGTCCTCGTCCCCTCGTTCTTCCTGTTCGGCCTCTTCCAGTTCTCGCAGCGCCTCGGCGCCGTGGAGGTCCCCGCCGACGCGCGCGGCATGTGCCCGGACTGCGGCACGGAACAGGCGCTCGAGCTCGCGTCGCAGTGGCAGGTACCGCAGCTCGTCACCTGCCGCCAGTGCCACCGGGGACTGCGGCTCACATTGCCAATGCCCGATCAGGCGGCGACTCTTCCCGGTGATCACTGACATCCGGGAGACGCGTATGCGTGCGGCGGGGCTGTTGCTCTTGAGCCTGAGCGTTGCGGCCGGTCGCTTGCGCGGCCAGACCGAGGAAGCCCCAACCACGGGCACCTCGTGGGCGGTGGTGGCGTTGGGGGTCACCGGCTCTGCACTCGGAATGGTAGCAGGCGTGAAGAGCGCAGATTGGGCGTCGCAATCGTTCGGTGGAGCTCAGGAATCTGATCACACCATGCGCGCGTTCGCCGGCCTCGTCGGCTCGCTCGCCGGTACCATGATCGGTACGACCGTGGGTAGTGGGGTGTCGCACCGACCGAGAGTCGGCTTCGCCCGTCGGCTGCGGGATGCCGGGATAGGCATGATGCTCGGCTTCGGTGTGGGCTTGATAGTTGCGGAAAGTGCGCAAAACCAGCGGGCCGGCGTGATCGCCTTCTCCGTGACGCAGGGCCTCTGCGCCGGCCTGAGCAACGGACGCTGGTAGGCCTCCCTCCCTGGAACGCTGACGGGCCGCCCAGCGGGGCGGCCCGTATGCAGCGAACCGACGACCGATTACCGATTACGCATCTATTTCTTGTTCACCGCCATCTTGAGCTGCTTGCCGGCGCGGAACGCCGGAGCCACCGTGGCCTTGATCTGAATCTCGGCGCCGGTCTTGGGATTGCGCCCCACGCGCGCGGCGCGCTTGCGGGCCTCGAAGTTGCCGAACCCCGTGATCTGGACCTTCGCCCCCTTCTTCAGCTCACCGGCGATGATGCCCTTGTCGTCGAACAGGGCCTCGACCGTCCGGCCGGAATCGGCCTTGGACATTTTCGTCCGCATCGCCAGTGCGGCGATCAGCTCGGCTTTGTTCACAGTGCGCTCCTCACTGGAGGGTTGAGAGGGGAAAATCCTTGCAAATCCGCCCCTTTCTCATGGAAGGCCCGGAAAAGCCTTGAAATCTCGGCACAATATGGGGGACTACCCCGGAAATCCGCAAGACTCCGGCCCTTTCCCGACCCCCCCACACCTCCCGATTGAGGATTGCGGATTGCGGATTGGGGATTGACGTCGGTCTTCACGAAACCGGAGCTCCGGAGAGCTCCAATCCGCAATCCACAATCCACAATCCGCAATGGGCAGCCTTGCTCTCCGACTCAGCCCCGGTGAGCTTGCAGCGCCATGTTCCACGGTACGCGTCCCGGCTGGATCGAAGTCATCGCCGGCGTCATGTTCGCCGGCAAGAGCGAGGAGCTGATTCGCCGCGTGCGGCGCGCCGCCATCGCGCGCAAGCAGGTCCAGGTGTTCAAGTCCCATCTCGATGCCCGCTACGCCGGGCTGTACTCCGTGACCACGCACGACGGCATCACCGTCGAGGCGGAGCCGGTAGACAGCTCCGAGCAGATCGTCCGCGCGGTCCGCCCCGACACCGAGGTGGTCGCGGTGGACGAAGCGCAGTTCCTGGACGAGGGCATCGTGGACGTCTCGGGCGCGCTGGCCGACCGCGGCGTGCGCGTGATCCTCGCGGGCACCGACGTGGACTTCCGGGGCCTTCCCTTCGGGCCGATGCCCCGCCTGATGTGCGCCGCCGAGGTGATCGACAAGCTGCACGCCATCTGCGTCGTATGCGGCGGTCCCGCGACCCGCAACCAGCGGCTGGTGGACGGGTTGCCCGCCCCCTGGAACAGTCCCACCATCATGGTCGGCGGCCGCGAGAGCTACGAGGCGCGCTGCCGGCATTGTCACAAGGTGCCGCGGGCGGATGAGGACCAGACCGCACTCTTGTAGCTCAGGGACGGGGGACGAGGGACGAGGGACGAGTCCTCCCCAGCCAGCACTCGTCCCCCGTCCCCCGTCCCTCGTCCCTGCATGCTGAACGTCGCTCTGACCGGCAACATCGCGGCCGGCAAATCCACCGTCATCGCGCTCTTCCGGCGCTGGGGCGCCACGATCATCGACGCCGACGAGCTGGTGCGTGAAGTGGAGGCGCCCGGCACGCCGGTGCTCGCCGCCATCGCCCGTCGCTTCGGCGACGAAGTCGTGGCACCGGACGGCAGCCTGGACCGGGCCGCCTTGCGCGCCAAGGTACTCGCCGACGGAGCGGCCCTCGCGGCGCTCAACGCGCTGGTGCATCCCGCAGTGGAACGGCGCCGCCAGTCGTTGCTCGACGCCGCCAGCGGGCGCGGCGACCGCATCGTGGTGAGCGACATCCCGCTGCTCTTCGAGGTGCTCGACCCGCAGCGCTTCGACGCCGTGGTCCTGGTGGACGCCCCTGTGGCGGTGCGACGTACGCGGCTGCGCGAGATGCGCGGGCTCAGTGCCGAAGACGCCGACCGCATGATGGCCGTCCAGCTGCCCGCCGAGCGCAAGCGGGCGCGCAGCCAGTACGTGATCGACAACGACGGCACGCTGGAGGACCTGGAGCGGCGCGCCCGCGCGGTGTACGCCGAGCTCGAGCGGCGTGCGGCGGCGAAACAGCAAGCTTGACATGGGTTTCCACGGTCCCTAGCTTCGCCCGCGTTCCCGCCAACCACCAGTCGAGAGTGACCCCGGCATGGCCAATATCCCCCAGGACCTTCGCTACACTCCCGAGCACGAGTACGTCAAATCCACGAGCGATCCCAAGGTCGTGCAGATCGGGATCACCGACTACGCCCAGGGTGAGCTGGGCGACGTGGTATTCGTGGAGCTGCCGAAGCCCGGGGCATCGTTCACCAAGATGCAGGTGTTCGGCACGATCGAAGCCGTGAAGGCCGTGTCGGAGCTGTACTGTCCGGTCGCGGGAACGGTGGTGGAGTCGAACGGCGCCCTGGACGGCGATCCGGCCCTCGTGAACCGCGACCCCTACGGGGCGGGCTGGATGATCAAGCTCAAGGTGCAGGACCCCGCCGAGGTCTCCACCCTGCTCGATGCAGCGGCATACGAAAAGCATATCGGCGGCAAATGAAGCCGACAGCCATGGACCCCTGAACTCCGAACCCCCGGTCATCCTCGCATGTCGAACTCTGCAGATCTGGTCCACCCCGACGTTTTCCGCACCCGCCACATCGGGCCCCGGCCCGAAGAGCAGCGCGAGATGCTGGCGCTGCTGGGCTACGACTCGATGGACGCCTTCATCGACGCGGTCGTGCCCGAGGATATCCGGCTGCGCCGCCCGCTCGCGCTGCCCCCCGGGCGCGATGAGCGCCAGGTGCTCCAGGCGCTGCGTCGCATGGCCAACCAGAACCAGCCGTTCCGCTCCTACCTCGGCATGGGATACCACGCCTGCTTCACGCCGCAGGTGATTCAGCGCAACGTGCTGGAGAGCCCCGGCTGGTACACGTCCTACACGCCCTACCAGGCGGAGATCTCGCAGGGCCGGCTCGAGGCGCTGCTGACGTTCCAGACGATGGT